>CAXTKM010000110.1:0-12899 GCA_964244795.1 uncultured Enterovirga sp. | reverse complement strand
AGGTCTGGACCTGCATGTCCCGGAAGCTCTTGCGGTCCATGTAGGAGGAATGCGGATCGAGCGAGGCCAGCATGCCGTTCACGGCGGCCTCGATCAGCTTCCCCTCGTCCGGCTTCTCGACGTAGTCGGTGCGAACCTTCTCGAAGACGTCGCCGAAGAGGCTGAGCTGACGGTAGGTCTCGGCGGACGCCGCGACCGCGCTCGTCGAGGACAGGAGGTGGGTCTGCGACGCGACCGTCGCGGCCCCGGCTCCCACCACGGCCCCGACAAAGAGGAGAGACAGTTTGCGCATCAGCCCCGAGCCCTTTCGCTCTGAGATTTCGCCCACCAGGGGCTGGGATCGATCGGACCCCCGTCCTTACGCAATTCTACATAGAGAACCGGACCGGTCGCCTCAACGACGCCCAAAGCCGCAGAGGGGGCCGCAACCTCGCCCATCTGGGCGACCGGCTCGCCCCCTAGCACGAACTGTCCCACTTCGACCTGTATCACGTCCATACCGGCCAAGAGGAAATAGTAGCCACCACCGGCGTCGATGATCAAGAGCCGACCATAGGCCCGGAACGGACCGGCGAAGACCACGGTGCCGTCCACCGGCGCCGTCACGGCCGCGCGGGCCCGGGTCGCGATCGCGCTCCCCCGCATCGTGCCGCCAGAGCCGTCGGGCGTTCCGAACGCCCGCAGGACAGGACCCGTTGCCGGCCGCGCGAGCGAGCCCCGGAGCTCGGGGACGCTCTGGCGGGGGGCGAGCCGCACCGGATCGCGCAGCGCGGCAGCGGCGAAACGCTCGCGAAGCGCGCGCGCCTCGGCCTCGGCGCCTGCGCGCGCCTCGGCCTCGCGGGAGCGGGCCCGGGCGCTCTCCGCCTCCATCCGGTCGATCAGATCGCGCAGGCCCCGCGCCTCCTGGCCCAGCGCCTCGGTCCGAGACCGTTCGCGGCGCATGTCGACCTCGGCGCCGGCGAGGCGGTCCTGGCGCGCCCGCACGAGCGCCCCGAGACGATCCCGCTCCGCGGCGAGGGCGGCGTATTCCTGGTCGAGCACGGCACGATCCGCCGCGATCGCGGTCCGAAGACGCAGCAGCTCCGCGAGCTCGGCCGAGAGAACCCTCGCCTCCTCGCGCAGGGTCGGGGTGACCGCTCCGAGAAGCATCGCGGCCCGGACGGCGTCCAGCACGTCGCCCGGCCGCACGAGCAGAGCGGGCGCAGGATGCCGGCCCATCCGCTGCAGCGCGCCGAGGACGTCCGCGAGCGTCTCCCGGCGCGCCTCGAGCGAATTCCGGATGCCGGCCTCCTTCGCCAGGAGCTCGTCGAGCCGGGTCTCGAGCGACCGCGCCCGCTCCTCGGCCGCGCGGGCGCGATGCGCCGTCGCGACCAGGGCCGCGGCGAGTTTCGGTCCGTCGGCCTTCAGCCCCGCGATCTCACGGTCGAGGCTCTGCCGCGATTCGGCGCTCCCGCGCGCGGTCTGCTCGAGGGTCCGCAAGGCCTCCTCGCGCCGGGCCTGCTCGCCCGCGGGATCGATGGTCGCGGGCGACGCCTCCGGGGCGGCCGGTTCGACCGCCGCCGCCCCGAACGCGAGGGCCGCCCCGACGAGCGCGACACCGCACAGCGCCAGGAACGGGGTGACCATCCGGGCCCGACCGAACCCGGCTCGCGCACTCATCCCTCCGCGCCTCCGGTCCGGTGATAGGGATGCCCGGCGATGATGGTGAAGGCGCGGTAGATCTGCTCGAGCAGCAGCACGCGCACGATCTGGTGCGGAAGGGTCAGCCGCCCGAACGAAAGCGACCAGGCCGCCCTCTGCCGCAGCGGGTCGTCGAGGCCGTCCGGGCCGCCGATGACGAAAGCGAAGGCGGGCGTTCCGCCGTCCCGCGCCTCACGGAGACGCGTCGCGAAGTCCTCGCTGGAGGGCGACGGCGCCGATTCGTCGAGCACGACGAGCCGCGACGGACCGGCACGCTCGCCGAGGCGCGCGCCCTCGTCGCTCCGGCGCTCCTCTGGCCGGCGGCCACGACCTTCGGCCATCTCGACGAGGTCGGGACCGGAGAAGCCGAGGCCGCGGGCGAGCCCGACCGACCGGACCCGATAGCGCTCGACGAGGTCTCGCTCGGCACCTGCTTTCAGGCGGCCGACCGCCAGGACCTGCAGGCGCATGACCTCGGCTCAGGTCGCGGCGACGAGATCCGGCGGGCGGTCGGAGCCCCACATCTTCTCGAGATTGTAGAAGGTCCTGACCTCGGGTCGGAACACGTGGACGATGACGTCGCCCGCGTCGATCAGGACCCAGTCGCAGGACGGCATGCCCTCGACCTTGACCCGGCCGTGTCCGTCCCGCTTCAGGGCCTCGACGATGCGGTCGGCGATCGATCCGACATGACGCTGCGATCGGCCGGACGCGATCAGCATCGTGTCCGCGATCGATGTCTTGCCGACGAGATCGATGTCGACGATCTCCTCGGCCTTCATGTCGTCGAGACAGGCGAGGCAGACGGCCTTCGTTCCGGTGGCAGGCGCCGAAGGCTCCGCTCCGGGCGGCGGGGGAGGCGCGAGGCTCGCGGCCTCGGGCATGTGCAGATCGATCAGGTCCGTCGTCTCCGATAGGCGCCGCAGGTCACGGCAGTGTGATGGAGAGATAAGGCGAGCATGGGGCCGTTTTCAACGTGGCCCGCCGATCGGGGCCGTCGGGTCGCGAAGGATCGTCGAGGAGAGGTCCGAGCGGGGGCCGTAGAGGAACGTCCAGGCGGGCGGCGCATGGTTCGCGAGCACGGGCGCCGATCCATCGCCGAGCCGGTCCTGGGCGAGAGCCGTCCCGGCCCGCGAGCGCATCGCCCGGACGGTCCAGGCCGGGCGGTCGACCACCGCGATCGGGACCAGGCTCGCGATCGTTCGCCACTCCCGCCAGCGATGCAGCCCGGCGAGGCTGTCCGCGCCCATGATCCAGACGAACCGGATGCCGGGGCAGCGCCGGACCAGGAACCGCAGCGTCTGTACGGTATAGACGGACCCGATCGCGCCATCGATGTCCGTGACCTCCATCCGGGGATGGCGTGCGACGGCCCTGGTCGCGGCGAGCCGATCGGCCCGGGCCCCGAGGCGGCTCCGGTCCTTCAGGGGGTTGCCGGGGGTGACGATCCACCAGACGCGATCGAGCCGGAGCCGTCGCAGCGCGGTCAGGGCGACGTGGAGATGGCCCGCATGCGGAGGGTCGAAGCTGCCGCCGTAGAGGCCGATCCGCATGCCGGGGGTGTGCGGCGGCAGCCGCACGGGCCGGCCGCCCGCGCGCGGCATCATGACGGCCGAATCTGTCCCGTCCCGCGAACCCGGTAGTTGAAGGACGTGAGCTGCTCGACCCCGACGGGTCCGCGCGCATGCATGCGGCCGGTCGCGATCCCGATCTCGCCCCCGAACCCGAACTCGCCGCCATCGGCGAACTGGGTCGAGGCGTTGTGCAGGACGATCGCCGAATCGACCTCGGCCAGGAACCGCTCCGGCGCCGCCCCGTCCGCCGCAACGATCGCATCGGTGTGATGCGAGCCGTGCGCCTCGATGTGGGCGAGCGCGCCGTCGAGCCCGTCCACGACCCGGACCGCGATGATCGCGTCGAGATACTCGGTCGTCCAATCGCGCTCGTCGGCCGGCACGACGCGGGCATCGGCCGCGAGGGTCGCGACGTCGCCCCGGACCTCGCAACCGGCCGCGAGCAGCGCCGCGACGAGCGGCGCGAGATGCGTCGCCGCGCAGGCCCGGTCGACGAGGAGCGTCTCCGCCGCCCCGCAAACCCCCGTCCGTCGCATCTTGGCGTTCACGACGATGTCCAGAGCCATCGCGAGATCGGCCGAGCCGTGGACGAAGACGTGGTTCAGGCCCTCGAGGTGAGCGAAGACCGGCACCCTGGCTTCGGCCTGGACGCGCTCGACGAGGCTCCGGCCGCCGCGGGGCACGATGACGTCGATCGCGCCCTCGAGCCCGCGCAGCATGAGGCTCACCGCTTCGCGGTCGCGCGTCGGAACGAGCTGGACGGCATCCGCCGGCAGCCTGGCCCCGGCGAGCCCGGCCCGGATCGCGTCGGCCAGGACCTGCGCGGTCCGCAACGTCTCCGAACCGGACCTCAGGATCGCGGCGTTGCCGGCCATGAGCGAGAGCGCGGCCGCGTCCGCGGTCACGTTGGGGCGGCTCTCGTAGATGATCCCGATCACGCCGAGCGGCGTCGCGACGCGCTCGATTCGGAGCCCGTTCGGCCGCTCGAAGGTCGCCTGCACCCGCCCGACCGGGTCGGGCAACGCCGCGACGTCCTCGAGCGCGGTCACGATCGCGCCGATCCGGCTCCGGTCGAGGGTCGCGCGGTCGATGAACGCGGCCGGCCGGCCGGCTGCCCGGATCTCGGCCAGATCGAGCGCGTTCTCGGCCAGCACCCTCCGGGCGCTCTCCCGCACCGCGGCCGCCGCGCCGCGCAATCCCGCGCGCTTCGCGTCCGATGGCGCGAGCGCGAGGAGGCGGGACGCCGCGCGGGCGCGCCGGCCGATCTCGGCCATGAGGTCGCCGACTGGCCGGTCGACCACGTCTCGCTCGCTCCCGCGTCTCTCCGTCCCGATGGCGGCGCTCATGGCTCTCGCAACCCGTTGTGGTCCCAGCGCTTTAGCACGTGCATCGCCGAAGATGCACGTGCTGCCGAGAGCCCCGGGCAGCGCGGCGCGGCTCTCTCGGGCTGCGGGATCCGGCGAGCCCGAGGGCGGCGAGGTCGAGGAGGCGCTCGGCCTCGACCACCTGGCTGCCGTCGAGGGCGAGGCCGCCGCTCGTCGGCGCCCGGACGGTCCGCCCGATGCGCCGGCGCCGCCGTTGCGCGACGGTCGCGGCGCGGTACTGTGGCCGGGAGGAAACGACAAAAATGAGAGAGCGAATGCCCCGAGATCCATCATCGACGACTCGTCGAGCCGTGCTCGGCGGCCTGGCGGCGGCCGCCGCGAGCCCGCTGCCGGCGCTCTCGCAGGAGCGCGTCTGGCCCGATCGCACCGTGCGGATCATCGTGCCCTACCCGGCCGGCGGGTCGACGGACGTCCTCACGCGCATCATCGGGGAGCGCCTGAAGGATCGGCTCGGCCAGAGCTGGATCATCGAGAACCGGCCCGGCGCAGGCGGCAACGTCGGCATCGACGCCGTCGCGAAGAGCGATCCCGACGGCTACACGATCGGCTCCGCGACGGTCGGGCATTTCTCGATCAACCAGTATCTCTACAGCAAGATGTCCTGGGACGCCGACCGCGACCTCCAGCCGGTCTCGATGAGCTGGGAGCTGCCGAACGTCGCCGTCGTGCCCTCGGAGCATGTGCCCGCGAGGACGGTCGAGGAGTTCGCGGCCTGGGCCAAGGCCCGCGACGGCGGCATCTTCTACGGCAGCCCCGGGGTCGGGACGACGCCGCACCTGTCGGGCGCCCTGTTCTGCGTCCGCAACGGCATCCGGGGCACCCACGTGCCGTTCCGGGGCGCGGCCGCCACGATCCCGGCGATGCTGAAGGGCGACGTCCAGTTCGCGATCGACAATCTCGCCTCCTACACGGGCATCATCGAGTCCGGGCAGATGCGGGCGCTCGCGGTCACCGCGCCGAAGCGCTGGCCCACCCTTCCGGCCGTGCCCACCATGGCGGAGGCCGGCATGAACGACTTCGTGGTGACGTCGTGGGCGGCCTTCGTGCTGCCGAAGGGCACGCCGCGGCCGATCGTCGACAGGCTCTCGGCGGCGCTCCGGGCGGTCTCGGCCGAGCCGTCCGTGCAGTCGCGCTTCGAGATCGCGGGGGCGCGCTCGCTCGGCACCACGCCCGAGGATGTCCAGGCGCTCGCGCTGCGGGAGCGCCCGATGTGGCAGGAGATGGTGCGGGTGTCGGGCGCCCGGCTCGAGTAGGCACCGGGCCGGCCCGAGCCTCGGCTAGGCCGTCCGAGCCGCCTCCCGGGACCGCACGCGCTCGCGATGGGCCGTGTAGAGGCCGCTCGCCACGATGATCGCGGCCCCGATCCCGGTCCAGCCGTCCGGGACGTTGCCGAAGACGAGGTAGCCGAGCCCGGTCGACCAGATCAGCATGACGTAGCTGAAGGGCGCGAGGAGCGAGGCCGGAGCGCGCCCGAACGCCAGGATCGTGCAGAATTGTCCCACGGTCGCGAGTGCCGCCATCCCGGCCGCGAGCCCGAGCTCGCCCGTCGTCGGCACCACGAACTCGAACGGCACGACCGCGCTCAGCGCCGCGAACCCGACCAGCGCGGTGTAGGTCATCGCGGTCCAGGGCCCGTCGATCCCGCCGAGACGCCGGGTGGCGATCACGCCGGTCGCCCAGCAGAGAGCCGACAGCATGGGCAAGAGCGCGGCCCAGCCGAACGTCCCGCCTCCGGGCCGGACGACGACGATCACGCCCAGGAGACCGACCAGGGTCGCGGCCCAGCGCCGGAGGCCGACCTTCTCGCCGAGAAGCGGGATCGAGAGCAGGGTCACGATGAGGGGCGCCACGAAGTTGATCGTCGTCGCCGAGGCGAGCGGCAGGCGGGCGAGGCCGGAGACGAAGAGGAGGCTCGACCCGAGCAGGCAGAACGAGCGGAAGACCTGGCCGGCCCAGGCCCCGGAGCGCAGCACGCCGCCGCGCGACATCGCCAGCACGGGTGTGACGACCGCCACGAACCCGCACCAGCGCAGCCAGGTGATCTCGATCACCGGGAGCGTCAGCGCGAGATGCTTCGAGATCGCGTCCGCGAGCGAGAACACGATGCCGGCCGCGAGCGCGAACAGGATGCCGAGGACGGGCTGATCGGGACGGAGAGGGCGGAAGAGCATGGCGGGGCGAAGAATCGCCCAAGTCTATAGCAGCCCCGGCCGGTATGGCGCGAAAGCGCGCGGCGCAGCCGGCATGTTCGGGACGCGGAGCTTGCCCGCTGCGCGTGTTCAAGCGGGGCGTCAGGTCACGCCCGTCATTCCGGGGCGGCGAAGCCGAGCCCGGAACCCATAAAGGCTGACGATTCCGGCCTTGAAGCCGTGGGTGTCTCATCGACGGTGTCGACGTTTATGGGTTCCGGGCTCGGCTTCGCCGACCCGGAATGACAACCGTGGCAGCATGCAGAGTCCTCATGTTGAGGTGTCCTGGAAGGCGGGCCTCGGTAAGACAGTCGGTGTGACAGGCCTTTCGGCCAGGCTCCTCGGGAAAGGCTCGACATGAAGCAGGACGCGTTTCGGCACTGGGCGCATCGGGCGTCGGACTGGTCGGCGGATTACCTCGACGGCGTCGGCGAGCGCCCGGTGCGGGCGCAGACGCGGCCGGGCGAGGTGTTCCGGCAGATCCCGGATGCTGCGCCGGACGAGGGCGAGTCAATGGAGGCGATCTTCGCCGATCTCGACCGCGTGATCATGCCGGGCATCACGCATTGGCAGCACCCGCGCTTCTTCGCCTATTTCCCGGCCAACGCGAGCCCGCCCTCGGTGGTCGCGGAATACGTGACGGCCGCGATCGCCGCGCAATGCATGCTCTGGCAGACCTCGCCGGCCGCGACCGAGCTCGAGACCCGGATGGTCGACTGGCTGCGCCGATTGATCGGCCTTCCGGCCACGTTCTCCGGCGTGATCCAGGACTCGGCCTCGGGCACGACGCTGGCCGCGCTCCTGACCGCGCGCGAACGCGCGCTCGCGGGCCGCGGCAACCAGGACGGTCTCGCAGGGCATCCCGCCCTCCGGGTCTATTCCTCGGCGGAGGTGCATTCGTCGGTCGACAAGGCCGTCCGGATCGCCGGGATCGGCGACCGGAACCTCGTCCGGATCCCGACGGGAGGCGCCCTGCACGGCATGGATATCGCCGCGCTCGAGGCCGCGATCCGGGCCGACCGCAACGCGGGGCTCCTTCCGGCCGCGATCGTGGCCGCGCTCGGCGGAACCTCGATCGGGGCCTGCGACGACATCGAGGCCGTGGCCGAGATCGCGGTCCGGCACGGCCTCTACCTGCATGTCGATGCCGCCTGGGCCGGCAGCGCGATGATCTGCCCGGAGTACCGCCATTTGATGCGCGGCGCCGAGCATGCCGACAGCTTCGTGTTCAACCCCCACAAATGGCTGTTCACGAACTTCGATTGTTCGCTTCATTTCGTGCGCGATCCGAAGGCGCTGACGGACACGCTCGGCATCCGGCCGCCGTTCCTGCGAACGCTCGGGCAGGACGGGTTCGTCGACTACAACGAGTGGTCGATCCCGCTCGGACGCCGCTTCCGGGCGCTGAAGCTCTGGTTCGTGCTCCGCTCCTACGGAGCGGACACGTTGCGCGACATGATCCGGGCCCACGTCACCTGGGCGGGCGAACTCGCGTCCGCGCTCGCGGACGAGCCCGGCTTCGAGATCGTGACGCCGCCGATCCTGTCGCTCTTCACGTTCCGGTACGCGCCCCCCGGCACCTCGGAACCGGATCGCGACGCGCTGAACGCCCGGCTGGTCGAGCGCATCAACGACGACGGCCGGATCTACCTGACGCAGACCCGGCACGGCGGCCGGTTCGTGATCCGGTTCCAGGTCGGGGCGACGCAGACGACGCGGGACGACGTCATGGGTGCGCGGGACGTGATCCGGGAGATCGCAGCCGGTCTCGGCCACCCAGCAGACGGAGTGGCCGAGGCAGTCCGGCCCGATCAGGCTGCGGCGGGGAGCCGTCCGTCCGGCGTATAGCGGTCGACGGCGGTCGGCAGCTCTCGCGACAGCCGGGCCAGAAGCTCCTCGCGGCTGAGCCCCGTCTGCTGCTGCAGCGTCTGCAGCACCTCGGGCCCGATCGCGGTCTCGAGCTGCTGCGGCGCCGCCGGCTGGTTCGGCCCCTGGTTGACCCAGGAATCGACGGTCGCGCCGTGGCCGCTCTGCCGGAACCGGTCCACGAGATCGCCCAGGCCGCCGCTCAACATACCGCCCGCGCTCGCGCCGCCGGGCTGCCCCCGCATCGATTCCAGCACGCCGTCGATGCCGCTCGGTCGGTTGCCCGGCGCGCCCGCGCCCGGCTGGCCGCCGGACAGGCTTCCGAGCCACTCGCCGATCTTGTCCTTGTTCTGAAATCCCGCGACGGCCAGAAGGCCGAGCAGGGCCGTCATCGAGGGGAATCCGCGGCTCATCCTGTGTTCCTCTTCATGTCCGGCGGTGAAACGGCCGAGAGGATCGGCGGTTCCCGGCGCCGGGCCGGCGCTCGAGCGACGACCGTCGTTGATCGATCACCTCACCCGAATTGATTCGCGCGGCCGCGCGTCTGCAGCGACAGTCGCTTGATCCGGAGCCCGCCATGCCCACAACCCTCGTCGTCGCGAACAAGCTCTATTCGTCCTGGTCGTTCCGGCCCTGGCTGCTGCTCAGGACGCTCGGCATCCCGTTCGACGATGTCGTGATCCCGCTCCGCCACCCCGACACCGGAGATCGCATCCGGGCCTATTCGCCGGCCGGCAAGGTCCCGATCCTGGTCGATGGAGACGTGACCGTCTGGGACTCGCTCGCGATCGTGGAATACGCGGCGGAGCGGTGGCCGGACGCAGGGGTCTGGCCCGTCGACGTTCCGGCCCGGGCGCTCGCGCGCTCGATCTCGGCCGAGATGCATTCCGGTTTCGCGGCGCTGCGATCCGCCTGCCCGATGAACCTCGGCAAGCGCTTCGCGGGTCGCGACCGGGGAGAGCCTGTGGCCCGAGATGCGGCCCGCATCGAGGCCATCTGGGCGGACGCGCGCCGGCGCTTCGGGGCCGACGGACCGTTCCTGTTCGGCGCCTTCACGGGCGCAGACGCGATGTACGCCCCAATCGTGACCCGCCTCGACACTTACGGCTTCCCGGTAACCCCGGAAAGCCGCGCCTACATGGACGCGGTGCTGGCCCTCCCCTCATTCGCCGAGTGGCGATCGGCGGGCCTCACTGAGACCTGGACCGTCGCCGAGGACGAGGTGGACGAGGAGCCGACCGAGATATTCAGGCGCCTTTAGATGCTAGCGCGGGACGATCTGGAAGCGGTCGCTGGGCACGAGGTTGCGGGCCGGACCGCCGGTCTGCATGCCGCCGCCCTGCTGGTAGGCCGGGAGATCGGGACGGCGATCGTTGTCGCCGCCGGTGTCGTAGCGCCAAGCGGGCTGACCCGGCGCGGGGCCGACCGATCCGGTGACGTCCACGTCCCGTGCCGGTGCCCGACCATACCCCTGCGCGGACGCCGCGAGAGGCGCTCCCGCCATCAGGATGGCGATGAAGACCCGAGCCGTGCGCCTCATGGTGAATGATCCCATCCTGTCGTCGGCGACGGTCGTCGCCCTCCCACCTACAACCGGCGTCTTCGCGCCCCGTTCCGGGCGGCGTCGAACGCTCTTCAGGCTTGATCCGATCGCCCGAAGGGCGTCAATGCAAGCATGAACACGCATTATCCCAACGCCGCCTTCATGGAGGCTTCCACGCGTCACACGCTGGCCGTCATCGTGGACAACGAGCCGGGCGTGCTGGCCCGGATCGCGGGGCTGTTCTCGGGGCGCGGCTACAACATCGAGAGCCTCACGGTCTCGGAGACAGAGCACGAGCGGCACGTGTCCCGGATCACGATCGTCACGGCGGGCACGAACGCCACGCTTGAGCAGATCAAGGCGCAGCTCGAGCGGCTCGTGCCGGTTCACCGGGTCGTCGACCTCACCGTGCAGGGCAACGCGGTCGAGCGTGAGCTCGCCCTCGTGAAGGTCGAGGGCCGGGGCGAGCTCCGGCTCGAGGCGATGCGGCTCGCCTCGGCGTTCGGGGCCCGGACCATCGACGCGACGCTGACGTCCTTCATGTTCGAGCTGACCGGCACGACGGACGAGGTCGAGCGCTTCATCGGCCTCATGGTCGCGGTCGGGCTCGTCGAGGTCTCCCGCACCGGCGTCGCGGCCATGGCCCGCGGCGCGAGCGCGATGTAGCCGGAGCGCAAACGGGACGACGCCGCCATGACCGATCTCGCGCTCCACTACTCCCCCGGTGCCTGCTCCCTCGCGCCGCACATCGCCCTCGATGAGGCGGGCGCATCGTATGAGGCGGTGCTGACGAAGCTGGCGGACGGCGCCCAGCGCAGCCCGGCCTTCCTGGCGCTGAACCCGAAGGGTCGGGTCCCCGTGCTCGTCGACGGCGGGTTCGTCGTGACCGAGAACCCGGCGATCCTGCGCTACATCGCCCGCGCGTTCCCGGAGGCGGGTCTCTGGCCCGACGATCCGAGGAGCGAGGCACGCTGCGCCGAGTGGCTGGCCTGGTGCTCGTCCGGCCTCCACGTCGCCTACGCCCATGTCCGCCGGCCGGAGCGCTACGGCTCGAGCGAGGACGCGAGAGCCGAGATCGTCGCCAAGGGCCGGGAGACGTGCCGCCAGGTCTGGGGCGAGGTCGAGGCCAAGCTCGCCTCATCGGGCGCGCCCTGGGCCGCGGGCGAGCGGTTCTCCGTCGCCGACCCCTACGTCTTCCTGTTCTGGACCTGGGGCCGGGGCCCGGCCCTCGGGTTCGACATGCCGGCCGCGTTCCCGGCCTGGACGGCCCATGCCCGCAGGATGGGAGAGCGCCCGGCCGTTCAGCGCGCGCTGGTCCGCGAGGGCGTCGCACCGCCGTGACGCCGCCGCTTTACGGGACGGATCGCTCTCCGTAAGGCAGCGGCGAGCATCCGCTCGACGCCTCCACCGCATCGCCGATCGCTGCCGCACGACGACCTCGCCCTCCGGTTCCGGGGCGCGTCGCCGTGCCCTGCCGCGACCGAGAGAAAGACAAGACCCATGAACACCCGTCCCATCGCGCTCGCCTTTCTGATCGCCTCATCGACCGCCGCCGTCGCGCAGACCGACATGAGCTGCGCGGACTACCTCAAGGCCGATCAGCAGATGCAGGCCGCGATGACGGCCGCCGACCGGGCCGCGCTCGCCAAGGACCCTGCCGCGACCGCTCTCGACCGGAAGGTGCGCGACTACTGCACCAAGAACCCGAAGGCGCCGGCCTCCGAGGCGATGGAAAAGGCGATGCAGTAGCGGCGTCCTCCGGAGGGGCGCCCACCCCCGCCGCGGCCATCGGGACGCGGCGGCCCGTTCAGGCGCCCTCCTGCCATCTCTCCGGCTCTCTCGCTTGCCACCGCGGTCCCGGCCGCTACAAGCGGCGACGCCGGAGAGAGAGCAAGGGCCACGGGGGTCCGGCCATCAACGGTCATCAGGCTCCGAGCGAGGGCCGGGAGGAATGGGACCATGCGCGTCTATTACGATCGCGACGCCGACCTGAACCTGATCAAGGGCAAGAAGGTCGTCATCGTGGGCTACGGCAGCCAAGGCCACGCGCACGCGCTGAACCTGCGCGATTCCGGCGTGAAGGAGATCGCGATCGCCCTGAAGGAAACCTCGGCCACCCGGGCCAAGGCAGAGGGCGCGGGCTTCAAGGTGATGACCCCGGCGGATGCCGCGAAGTGGGGCGACGTCATCATGATGCTGACCCCGGACGAGCTTCAGGCCGACATCTACGTCGACAGCCTCGCCGCGAACATGAAGGAGGGCGCGGCGCTTCTCTTCGCGCATGGGCTGAACGTCCACTTCAACCTGATCGAGCCGCGCAAGGATCTCGACGTGCTGATGGTGGCCCCGAAGGGCCCCGGCCACACGGTCCGATCCGAGTACCTCCGGGGCGGCGGCGTGCCGACGCTGGTCGCGATCCATCAGGATTCGACCGGCAACGCGCACGACCTCGGCCTCTCCTACGCGTCCGCCAACGGCGGTGGCCGGGCCGGCATCATCGAGACGACGTTCAAGGAGGAATGCGAGACCGACCTGTTCGGCGAGCAGGTGGTGCTCTGCGGCGGGCTCGTCGAGCTGATCAAGGCCGGGTTCGAGACGCTGGTCGAGGCCGGCTACGCGCCCGAGATGGCCTATTTCGAGTGCCTGCACGAGGTGAAGCTGA
>CAXTKM010000109.1:0-12950 GCA_964244795.1 uncultured Enterovirga sp. | reverse complement strand
GACGTTCCGGCGAATCTTCTCGGCGCAGGCGAAGGCGTCCTGGCCACGGGTGTCCGGAATCAGGATCGCGAATTCCTCGCCCCCGAACCGCGCGAGCTTCGAGCTGCCTTCCACGCTGTCCCGCATCGACATCGCGACGAGCCGGAGCACCTGATCGCCCGTCAGGTGCCCGTAGCTGTCGTTGAAGCGTTTGAAGTGATCGATGTCGATGACGACGAGCACGAGCGGCGAGCCATCGGACTGGGCGCGGGTCACGCTCGCATTCAGCGTGATCTCGAACTGCTTGCGATTGGCGAGGCCCGTCAGCGGGTCCGTGAGGCTCTCGATCCGGACCTCTTCCAGAGCGACCTTGAGCGCCTGGATCTCGGTCCGGGAGTCCCGGAGCCTCGAATCGAGCGCCTGATTGCTCGCCGCCACCGTCCGGGTCGCCTCGACGAGGGTGTCGACGATGCCCCGGAGCCGACTGCGCTCGACGGGTTCGCTCAGATCGGAGGTGAGGGCCTCGAGCGAGGCGCCGTAGCGGACGGTCGAGCCCAACGCGGCCTCGATCAGGCCCATGACCTGCTCCAGCTCGATCATCAGGACGCCGCTCGTCCGCTCCGCACGGGCCGAGAGCCGTTCGGACGAGATATGGGCATCGTAGAGCGTCTCGATGACGCCGCTCTCGAGCGATGGGTCTGTCGCGAGGGCGCGCTTGACCGCCTCGTTCAACGACGGGTTCAAGCCGGTCACGTAAGTGTACCAGAGCTCGTAGGAGCGAGGGGAGGCCGTACGGGAATACGTCCGCATCAGCTCCGACGCGCGACCACCGATCGATAGGCTGCGATCGACCGGCTGCATGCCCTGTTCTCCTCGATCAGCCACACACCGTCGACGGACGGCCGGGCAACCGGGAGAGTTTGCTCGAGATTACCCGAACACGAGGTTAAAGGCAGGCTCCGATTACGTTTTCGGCCTCGGGGCCCGCATCAGGAAGGCCGGCATGTGATCGCCGAGACCGGTGACGGAACTTCCGTCCTGGGACTCGGGACGGTCGCGTCCGGTCGTCCGCCGGCTGGGCGCGTCCGACCGCGCCGGTTCGGGCGACCTCGCCGGCTCCGACGGCCTCGCCCGATCGACACCGGTCCGCCCCGCATCGGCCGATCGGGGCGACTCGGGCCGACGTTCACGGCGAGGCTGGCCGTCGCGGGATCCGGGTCCGACCTCGCGTGCCGTCCTCGCTTCAGGCCGGGGCTCGCTCCGCCCGGACGATCGCTCGTCGCTCCGCCCCGACGGCCGCGGCTCGCCGCGGCCCGAGGACCGGGACGGCGGCTTGTCCGTCCGCTCGCCGCGCCCACTGCGTCCGCTTCGCGTCCGCCGCTCGCCCTCGGGAGCCTCGGCCGTCTTCGGACCCTCCCAGATCACGCTCTCGCCCATCAGGCTCTCGATCGCCGCGAGCGAACGCTCGTCGCCCGGCGCGACGAGCGTGAAGGCATGACCGAGCCGCCCGGCGCGGCCAGTCCGCCCGATACGATGGACGTAGTCCTCGGCGTGATGGGGGACGTCGTAGTTGAAGACGTGGCTGACGGCCGGGATATCGAGGCCGCGAGCCGCGACGTCGCTCGCGACCAGCAGCGGAACCTCACCCGTCCGAAAGCTGTCGAGCGCGGCCATCCGGGCGCGCTGGTCGAGATCGCCATGCAGGGCGGCCGCGACGAAGCCGTGTTTCAGGAGCGACTTGTGGAGGGTCGCGACCTCCGTCTTCCTGTTGCAGAAGATGATCGCGTTCTTGAAGTCGGGGGCGCTGCGGATGAGGTCGCGCAGGCGCTCGCGCTTGTCCTCGCCGTCGGAGCCGGTCGCGTAGAGACGCTGCGTGATCGTGGCCGCGGCCGATGCCGGCCGCGCAACCTCCGTCCGGACGGCGTTGTGCAGGAACGTATCGGCCAGCCGCTGGATCTCGGGCGGCATCGTGGCGGAGAAGAACAGCGTCTGCCGCGTGAACGGGACGAGCTTCACGATCCGCTCGATGTCGGGGATGAACCCCATGTCGAGCATCCGGTCCGCCTCGTCGATGACGAGAAGCTCGACACCGGTGAGAAGGAGCTTGCCGCGCTCGAAATGGTCGAGCAGCCGACCCGGCGTCGCGATCAGCACGTCGACGCCGCGCGTGATCTTCGCGTCCTGATCGCCGAACGACACGCCGCCGATCAGGAGAGCGACGGACAGACCGTGGTGAAGGCCGTAGCGCTCGAAGTTCTCGACCACCTGCGCGGCCAGTTCCCGGGTCGGCTCGAGGATCAGCGTCCTCGGCATCCTAGCCCGGGCGCGGCCGGTTTCGAGGAGCGTCAGCATCGGCAGCACGAAGGCGGCCGTCTTGCCGGTCCCGGTCTGGGCGATGCCCAGGACGTCGCGACGCGCCATCACGTGAGGGATCGCCTGCTCCTGGATGGGAGTGGGATCCGAGTAGCCCGCGGCCTCGACGGCCTTCAGGACCTTCTCGCTCAGTCCGAGTTCAGCGAACGACATTCGTGGGAGAGACCATACCGGGTCGCGCTGCGACCCTCACATGTGCCGGAAAACCGGGGAGGGCACCTCAGCCGGCGCACGCTGACACGCGAATGCACGAGGCTGATGCCGCTGACCGCTATATCGGGTTCCGGCCGGCCGCTGTCAATGTAGGCCATTCCCGCTCGGCAGGCAGGCGTCCCCTAGCGGCGCGGGGCCGCGCAGGGGTCGAGCTTCGCGGCATTCGCACGGCTGCCGATCGATCCCGTGGTGAGCGGGTCCTCGAAGCCCCGGCTGACGTTCCCGGCAAGACGCGACAGAGTGCCCTGGTCGTGCACCGCGGAGGACAGCCACCCGGCCGCGAGCCAGGACAGAGCCCCCACGATGGCGACGGACTTGATGGTGCCGCCGAGGAGAGAAGGGCGACCGTCCTCTCGTGTGAAACCGAACATCCGCATCCCCCTTGTCCTCTGGCCAGGATCGAGGCACCTTCCCGAAACAGGGTGAAAACTTCGTGAAGGAGAGGTTGGAATTCCTGGAAGCGCTTGTGACGGAACGAAAAACCAGCGCAAAGACTACGGACTGCCGCGGTTGCCGGCACGGCGCGACGCCGGTCGGACTGTCTCCGTTCGGGGCCTTCGGGACCGCATGTTGCACCCAGGTGACAGACGATTAAGGCTCCGGCCGCTAAACACAGCCTCGGACCACTGACCACGAAACAGCGGACAAGAAACCATATGAAGACGATCCTGCTCTCCTCCGTCGCCCTGTTCGGGCTGACGGCCGGCGCGCTGGCGGCAGACTTGCCGTCGCGTCGCATGGCTCCCGCGCCCTACGTCGCGGTGCCGGTCTTCACCTGGACCGGGTTCTACATCGGCGTGAACGCCGGTTACGGCTTCTCGGACAGCAACAACAACGGCTTCAACGGCACGGGCCTCTCGGCTGTCGGACCGACCGTCACCCCTGTCGCCCCGGCGGCCGGCGTGTTCGGCGTGAACAACGGCCGCAACAACCGCGACGGCTTCGTCGGCGGCGGCCAGGTCGGCTACAACTACCAGATCGGCTCGTTCGTTCTCGGCATCGAGGGCGACATCCAGTACACCGACTTCGGTCGTAACAAGAACAACGGCTTCGGCAACGTGTTCACCGCGGTGCCGAACGCCAACATCGCGGCGCCGCTCCCGGGTTCGGGCGGAAACGTCGCTCTGTTCAACCAGCAGGGCAACCGCTCCGACTACTTCGGCACCGTCCGCGGTCGTCTCGGTTACGCCTTCGACCGCACGCTCATCTACGGGACCGGCGGTGTCGCGTTCCGTGACACGGGTGGAAACAACGGCAACTCGGCGTTCGGCTTCAACGGCGCGAGCCGTCAGTCCGAGGACATCGGCTACGCGGTCGGCGGCGGCGTCGAGTACGCCTTCACCCCGAACATCACGGGCAAGATCGAAGGCCTCTACGTCGACTTCAGCGACGGCAGCAAGGGCGCCAACAACATCGTCGGCGTGACGAACCTCGGCCGTCCGATCGTGTCGGCCGGCACGCGCAACCAGGACGACAGCTTCGCCGTCGTCCGGGCTGGCGTGAACTACAAGTTCAACCTGTTCTAGGACCCACAGGGCAACCTGTAGCGGTCTCACGACCTTCAGGCCCGGCGGCGACGCCGGGCCTTTTTCGTGTCGCGGATCGAAACGGACGAGAGGCGCCTTCGACGGAGGGTCCACGTGGAGAGTCTGGCTGAGATTCGGGCAGCCCGGCTCGACGACATCGAACCCGTTCGCGCCCTGCTCTCGCGAAGCTTCGACCTCACCTACGCTCCCGTGATCGGCACGGCCGCGGCAGAGGCGCTCCACGTTAGGTGGCATGCGCCCGAAGTGCTCGCCCGGCAGACCGCCGAGCCACGTTCGTCGTTCCTGGTCGCGTCCGAGGGAGACGGCCGGATCGTGGCTCACGCCTTCGGCTCGATGACGCCTTCAGGCGTTCTCTCCGTCGTCCGGCTCTACGTGGCGTCGTCGTTCCAGGGCCGTGGGCTCGGCACGCGCCTCTTGGTCGAGCTCGCCGATCGTCATCCCGGCAGCAACGGGGCGCGTCTCCACGTCCTTTCCGGCAGCGTCGCGGCCCTGACCTTCTACCGTGCCCGCGGCTTCGAAGCCGTCGGAGAATCGCAGGAGGATGGCGTCTCCTGGCTGAGGTTCCAGCGCGGCTGACGCGGGTCAGATGTCGAGCTGAGCCTCGCTCGTGAACGCGGCCCGCTCCTGGATGAAGGCGAATCGCGCCTCGGGCTTGTTGCCCATCAGGCGCTCGATCACATCTCCGGTCCCGATCGCATCCTCGCTCGCCACCGTGACCCGGAGCAGCGTGCGCTTGCGCGGGTCCATCGTGGTCTCCTTCAACTGCGCCGGCAGCATCTCGCCGAGGCCCTTGAAGCGACCGACGTCGACCTTCGCCGACCCCTTGAATGCGCTTTTCAGAAGCTCGGCCCGGTGCGCCTCGTCGCGCGCGTAGACCGTCTTCGCACCCTGGGTCAGACGGTAGAGCGGCGGTACCGCGAGGTAGAGATGGCCTGCCTCGATGAGCCGCGGCGTCTGCCGATAGAAGAACGT
Organism: uncultured Enterovirga sp.; assembly: GCA_964244795.1. Taxonomy (GTDB): domain Bacteria; phylum Pseudomonadota; class Alphaproteobacteria; order Rhizobiales; family Beijerinckiaceae; genus Enterovirga. Next base: position 7,866 of record CAXTKM010000109.1, on the reverse strand, counting down.
GATGAGAAGCGACGCGATATGCGCGCCGTCGACATCGGCGTCCGTCATGATGACGACCTTCTCGTAGCGAAGCTCGCCGTCCTTGTAATGCGTGCCCGTTCCGCAGCCGAGCGCCTGGACGAGATCCGAGAGCTGCTGATTCGCGACGAGCTTGTCGCGGCCGGCCGACGCGACGTTCAGGATCTTGCCGCGCAGCGGCAGGACGGCCTGGCTCGCCCGGTCGCGGGCCTGTTTCGCGCTGCCGCCGGCCGAGTCGCCCTCGACGATGAAGAGCTCGGATCCGGCGGCGCCCGCCTTCGTGCAATCCGCGAGCTTTCCCGGGAGCCGCAGCTTCCGGGTGGCGCTCTTGCGGGCCACGTCCTTCTCGGAGCGGCGGCGCAGCCGCTCCTCGGCGCGCTCCACGACCCAGTCGAGCAGCTTGTTCGCCTGCTGCGGCGACGCCGCGAGCCAATGGTCGAAGGCATCGCGAACGACGCCCTCGACGATCCGGGTCGCCTCGGTGGTCGCGAGCTTGTCCTTGGTCTGACCCTGGAACTCGGGCTCGCGGATGAAGACCGACAGCATGGAGGCGCATTGCGCCATGACGTCGTCCGTCGTGACCGCGACCATGCGCTTCGCCTGGCCGACGCGCTCCGAATGGTCGCGAAGGGCGCGCAGGAGCGCGATCCGCAGGCCGCTCTCGTGAGTGCCGCCTTCGGGGGTCGGGATCGTGTTGCAATAGGACGACGAGAAACCGTCGGCATCCGCGAGCCAAGCGACCGCCCATTCGACCGAGCCGTGCCCGCGCGGCTTCGCGACCTTGCCCGAGAACACGCCGTCCGCGATCGGGGTCGCGCCCTCGATCTCGCGCAGGAGATAGTCGCGGAGGCCGCCTGGAAAGCGGAACGTCGCCTCGGCCGGGACCGGGTCTGGGCCGGTGAGGAGCGACGCGTCGCACCGCCACCGGATCTCGACGCCGCCGAAGAGATAGGCCTTCGAGCGCGCCATCTTGAAGAGCCGGCGCGGCTGGAACGTGAGATCGGGCCCGAAGATCTGCGGGTCCGGATGGAAGCGAATCCGGGTCCCCTTGCGGTTGTGGACGCGGCCCACCTCGGTCAGCGGTCCCTGCGGCAGCCCGCGCGAATAGAGCTGCCGGTACAGAACCTGGTTTCGCGCGACCTCGACCTCGAGCACGTCCGACAGGGCGTTCACGACCGACACCCCGACGCCGTGCAGCCCGCCCGAGGTCTCGTAGACTTTCGAGTCGAACTTTCCCCCTGCATGCAGGGTCGTCATGATGACCTCGAGCGCCGACTTCGTCGGAAACTTCGGGTGCCGGTCGACCGGGATGCCGCGCCCGTTATCCGTGACGGTCAGGAATCCGCCGGCCTCGAGCTCGACCTCGATGAAGGTCGCGTGCCCGGCGACCGCCTCGTCCATGGAGTTGTCGATCACCTCCGCGAAGAGGTGATGGAGCGCGCGCTCGTCCGTGCCGCCGACATACATGCCGGGCCGGCGCCGGACCGGCTCGAGACCCTCCAGCACCTCGATCGAGGAGGCATCGTAGTCCGGGGGCTGGACGGGCTCAGGCGCCGAGCGCGGGCGAAGCGCCGCCCGGACGGCCGGTCGTGGCGGCGCCGCGGCGTCGGCCACCTTCCGGAGCGCCGCTCCGCCGAAGAGATCCCGTTCGGCCATTCGAACTCACACGCTGATTCGCCAGGTGGCCAGTCTAGCGCCGGGAGAGTGAAGAGAACAAACCAAGTACCGTCGGACCCGCGCGTTAGCTGTGGGCAACGCCGGCCGGCGACCGCCCGTCGCGGCACGTGCGAGGCTGTTCACCGTGCTAAGGCGGACCATGCCGGCACATCCCGTAGGATGAGAGCTGGCGTCCATCGCGGCCATCGCCCATGTGAAGCGCGAAAGTGAGCGCAACCATGTCCAGTGCCGTGACCGATCCCGAGACGAACGTCCTCGTGGTGGAGGACGAGATGGTTCTCAGGATGCGGGCCGTCGACATCGTCGAGGATGCCGGGTTCACGGCGATCGAGGCGGTCAGCGCCGACGAAGCGCTCTCGATCCTGGAGGGCCGTTCTGACATCGCCATGCTGATGTCCGACATCCAGATGCCGGGGAGCATGGACGGCCTGAAGCTCGCCCACGCGGTTCATAACCGTTGGCCGAACATCAAGATCGTCCTGGTCTCTGGACATGTCAGGCCGTCCGACGGGGACAAGCCGGCCGAAAGCCGCTTCTTCCGGAAGCCGCTCGAGGTGGAGCAGATGATCTTGGAGCTCCAGGCGATGGTCGGGGCGGGTGCCCTCAAGATCCTTCCGGCCGGAGCCACCCCGCCTGCCGAGGAGGTCCTTGGCAGCACGAAGCCCGCCGGCGCATCGGCCGGCTCCGCGGCGGAAGAATCGCTTACGGCCGAGAACGACAGCCTTCGAGACCTTCTGGAGCAGGCAAGCATCGACGCAGCAGCCCTGCTCGCACAGGCAGGCATCGACGAGAAGGAGCGGGAGACGGCCGATAGGCTCCAAAAGCTGATCCTGGAGGAGCTGCACCACCGCATCAAGAACACGCTCGCGACGGTGAGCGCCATCGCGTCGCAGAGCCTCAGGACGGCGACCAGCATCGCGCATGGCCAACAGGCGATCGAGGGGCGCCTTGTCGCGCTCGGTCGCGCGCATGACCTCCTGATGCAGGTCAGTTGGGCGAACGCCAGCCTCGTCAGCACGGTCCGGGGCGCGACCGAAGCCTATGATGGCCGGGGCGCGGGACGGTTCTCGATCGCGGGACCCGATATCGGGATCACGTCCGGTGCGGTGATCGCGCTCGCGATGACGTTTAACGAGCTCTGCACGAACACGACGAAATTCGGAGCTCTCTCGGTGCCGGCCGGCCGCGTCGGCGTCGTCTGGACGATCGACGAGGCCCGGCAGCGGCTGCGGCTGACCTGGACCGAGACGGGCGGCCCGCCCGTATCGGTGCCGACGCGGCGGAGCTTCGGCACCCGCATGATGGCGTCCCTGGGACAGCAACTGAGCGGCACGGTCGACCTGTCCTATCAGCCAACCGGGTTCGTCTACACCCTGGACGCGCCGATCTCCGCCCTCACGATGACGACCAGGGGCGCCGTCGAGGGCGGCACGTCGGAGTAGTCCCCCGGCGAGACCGCACGGTGTCGCGCGTCTCGCGGCCGAGACGCGCGGTTGCCGACGACCAAGCCTCGCCCGTGATCAGGCCTTGGCCGTCTTTCGCTTCGCCGGGCCGGCCTTCGCTTTGGCTTTCGGCGCGGTCGCCTTGCCCTTCGGCTTGGCCGTCGCCGCCCGCCCGGAGGGTGCTGCACCTTTTCCCGCCCCTGCGTCGCGGCGACCCGCCGCCTTCTTCGGCGGAGCCGAGGCGCGTCGCTCCGCCAGGAGGTCAAGCGCCTCCGCGAGCGTCGCGAGGTCGGCGTTCTTGCCCTTCGGCAGGGTCGCGTTCGTCTCGCCGTCCGTGACGTAGGGGCCGTACTTCCCCGACTTCACGACGATCGGCTTGCCTGTGCCCGGATCGTCGCCGAGCGGCCGGCCGGGATCGACGACGCGCCCGCCGCGGCCGCCGCCCTGCTCCTTCGCGACGATCAGGTCGATCGCCCGGTTCGCACCCACCTCGAGCACGTCGTCGTCCCGGCCGAGGCTCGCGTACATCTTGCCGTGCTGGACGTAGGGGCCGAACCGGCCGATCCCGGCCAGGATCGGGTCGCCCGACACCGGGTGGCGGGCGATCTCGCGCGGGAGCGACAGGAGCTTGATCGCGTGATCGAGGTCGACGGCGGCAGGCTCGGTCCCCTTCGGGATGGACGAGCGCTTCGGCTTCTCGCCCTCGCCGAGCTGGATGAAGGGCCCGAACCGGCCGTCCCGGACCGTGATCGGCAGGCCGCTCTCCGGATGGTCGCCGAGCGCCCGGACACCGGGCGTCCCCGGGTCGCCGTCCTCGCCGGCGGCCGAGGCCGCGAGCTGGCGGGTGTAGCGGCACTCGGGATAGTTCGAGCAGCCGATGAAGGCGCCGAACTTGCCCAGCCTGAGCGAGAGCAGGCCGTTCCCGCAGGTCGGGCAGCCGCGCGGGTTCGATCCGTCCGGCTTCGGCGGGAAGATGTGCGGCCCGAGGAGCTCGTTCAGGGCATCCAGCACCTCGCCGGTGCGCAGCTCCTTCGTGCCGTCGATCGCGACGGAGAAGTCCCGCCAGAAATCGCGCAGCACCTGCTTCCAGTCGAGCTCGTGGTTCGAGACGCGGTCGAGCTGCTGCTCGAGGTCGGCCGTGAAATCGTACTCGACGTAGCGCCGGAAGAAGCTCTCGAGGAAGGCCACGACCAGCCGGCCCTTGTCCTCGGCGACGAGGCGCTTCTTGTCGATCCGGACGTATTCGCGCTCGCGGAGCACGGCCAGGATCGCCGCGTAGGTGGACGGCCGGCCGATGCCGAGCTCCTCCATCCGCTTCACGAGGCTCGCCTCCGAGAAGCGCGGCGGCGGCTCCGTGTGGTGCTGGGTCGCAGCGATCCGGCGCCGCTCCAGCGCCTCGCCGGCCGACATCGGGGGCAGGCGGCGCTCGTCGTCCTCCTCGGCCTTCTGGCCGTCGGCCGGTTCCGGATCGTCGCGGCCCTCGCGGTAGAGCGTGAGGAAGCCGTCGAACTTCACGACCTGGCCCGTGGCCCGCAACTGGATCCGGCGCGGCCCGACCGCGGCCTCGATGTCGACGGTCGTGCGCTCGAGCTCGGCCGATTCCATCTGGCTCGCGATGGTCCGGGTCCAGACGAGGTCGTAGAGCCGCGCCTGGTCGGGATCGAGCCGGCCCGCGACGGAGGCCGGCAGCCGGCCGAGATCCGTCGGCCGCACGGCCTCGTGCGCCTCCTGCGCGTTCTTCGCCTTGACGGTGTAGCGCCGCGGGGAGGCGGGCAGATAACGCTCGCCATACTCCTGGCCGATGACGGCGCGGGTCGCGGCGATCGCCTCCGGGGCCATGTCGACGCCGTCGGTCCGCATGTAGGTGATGAGGCCGATCGTCTCGCCGTCGATGTCGATGCCCTCGTAGAGGCGCTGCGCGACCCGCATCGTGTGCGCCGGCGCGAAGCCGAGCTTTCGCGAGGCCTCCTGCTGCAGCGTCGAGGTCGTGAAGGGTGGCTGCGGATGGCGCTTCGCCGGCTTCGCCTCGACGGCCGCGACCTTGAACGTCGCGAGCTCGAGGTCGCGCCGGAACGCCTCGGCCTCCTCGGCCGTGCCGACGTCGAGCCGGGCGATGCGCTTCCCGTCGGCGCCGAAGAGCCGCGCCTCGAACACGCCCCCCTTCGCGGTCGCGAGGGTGGCAACGAGCGACCAGTACTCGCGCGGAACGAAGGCCTCGATCTCGGTCTCGCGCTCGCAGACGAGCCGCAAGGCCACCGACTGCACCCGTCCGGCCGAGCGCGCGCCCGGCAGCTTGCGCCAGAGGACGGGGGACAGCCTGAAGCCGACCAGGTAATCGAGCGCCCGTCGGGCGAGATAGGCGTCCACCAGCGGACCGTCGATCTGGCGGGGCGCCGCCATCGCGGCCCTGACCGCGTCCTTCGTGATGGCGTTGAACGTGACCCGCTCGATCGGCGTGTCCCTCAGGACCTTCTTCTCGCGCAGCGCCTCGACGACGTGCCAGGAGATGGCTTCGCCCTCGCGGTCAGGGTCGGTCGCGAGGATCAGCTTCTCCGCCCCCCGGACGGCCTTCGCGATCTCGGCGACCCGCTTCCCGCCGCGGGCGTCGAGCTCCCAGAGCATGCGGAAATCCTGGTCGGGATCGACCGATCCGTCCTTGGCCGGCAGGTCGCGGATGTGGCCGAACGAGGCCAGCACCTCGTAGCCCGGCCCGAGGTATTTGCTGATCGTCTTGGCCTTCGCGGGCGATTCGACGACGACGACTTTCATGCGGAGGGATGTCCCTGCTGACCAGGCCTCGACGGATGGTCACCCGGAAGGCGAGCCGTACCGGAGGCGGAGCGCGAGCGGGGTTAGGTGGGATAGCCGAGCCGGCAAGTCAATCGACGGCCTCGGCCGCCTAGCGGGGCGTCGGCTCTCCGGCCCCGAGCCGGGCTAAGGCCGCAGCCACGTCCCGCTCGATCCGGACCGCCATCGGGTCGCGGTAGTGGTCGTGGTCGTAATAATCGTCCGGGTCGTCGGCGCGCGGTCCGGGGCCGAACAGGTCGAGGAAGGCCGTCCGGGGTCGCGAGGCCGCCGCGGCGGCCATCCGGTCGCGGCAGGCTCCTGCCGTCGCGGCTCCGGCCGAGCCGGGTTCCGGGAGGGCGGTCCGATACACGGGCGGGCGGAGCAGAAGCACGGCCGTCTCGCGCGGCAGGCCCGAGAAGGCCTCCTCCAGACGGTCGAGCGCCGGGAAGCGGCCGGACGCGTTCACGGGGAACTCCGTCCGGCCGGCGAGCCTGCGATGCGAAGCCTCCCGGTCTCCGAGGCCGACACCGTCCTGGATCGGGCCGTAATCCCAATAGCCGTCCGGCCGGATGCCGCCCTGGCCGGACGCGAGGTGGCGCAGCCGCGCGGCCCCGACCTCGAAGCTGCGGAACCGCACGAGCCCGGCGAGGTAGGTCGAGAAGTCCGCGGCATAGAGCCAGACTGGGAAGATCCGCGCATGGGCGGGCTCCGGCAGGCACCAGAACGCGTCCATGCCGATCACGATCGCGCGCGGCGGGATGGCCCGGTTCGCCATGAACCAGCGGATGACGTCGAGCTGATCCGGCGGAAAGGTCGCCGGCATCGCGAGCGAAACGAAGGTGAGGGCGGTCAGCCGGTCGAGGCGCTCCGGCCGGAGCTGCTGGACGTGCGAGTTGCCGAAGATCGCCGCATCGAAGCGCTGGTCGCGAACGCGGCTCGCATGGGCCGTGAACGGGAGCTGGTCGTGCAGCGCGCGGGTCCGGAAGAGGCCGGTCCGGCCCGTCGCGTAGGGGTCGACCGCGAGAAGCAGCCCGACCAGGAGCGCGAACAGGGCGATAGCCGTGCCGAGCAGGAACGTGCTGAAGCCGGCCCAGGCCCGCGGACCCGGCGACGACACGCGGTCCGCCCTCGTCGTTCCGGTGAGTGCGGCTCCCATTCGGCCCCTCGCGCCTTGCATTTTCGGGCCGACCTCATAACCCGGTCCGTATGGCGTGTCCCGTCTTCCCCCACCGTCACCTCCTCGGCATCGAGGGGCTGTCGCCGATCGACATCGCGACCCTGCTGGACAGGGCCGAGGCCGCGGTCGAGGTGTCGCGCCGGATCGAGAAGAAGAAGGCGACGCTGCGCGGCCGGACGCAGATCAACCTCTTCTTCGAGCCCTCGACCCGGACGCAATCCTCCTTCGAGCTCGCCGGCAAGCGCCTCGGCGCGGATGTCATGAACATGTCGGTCGCCTCGTCCTCCGTGAAGAAGGGCGAGACCTTGATCGACACGGCCGCGACCCTGAACGCGATGCGGCCGGACATCATCGTGGTCCGCCACCACGAGGCCGGTGCGGTCCACCTCCTGGCCCGCAAGGTCGATTGCTCGGTGATCAACGCGGGCGACGGCGCGCACGAGCATCCGACGCAGGCGCTCCTCGATGCGCTGACCATCCGGCGCAACCGCGGCCGGATCGAGGGGCTGACGGTCGCGATCTGCGGCGACATCCTGCACTCGCGGGTGGCGCGCTCGAACATCATCCTGCTCCAGGCGCTCGGCGCCCGGGTGCGGGTGATCGGCCCCTCGACCCTGATGCCGGCCGGCATCGAGCGCTTCGGCGTCGAGGTCTTCACCGATATGCGGGCTAGGCTCGCGGGCGCCGACGTCGTGATGATGCTGCGCCTGCAGCGCGAGCGCATGAACGGCTCCTTCGTGCCCTCCGTGAAGGAGTATTTCCGCT
>CAXTKM010000108.1:0-12958 GCA_964244795.1 uncultured Enterovirga sp. | reverse complement strand
GCAGTTCGCGCTCACCATCGCGATCTCGACCGTGATCTCGGCGGTGAACTCGATCACGCTCTCCCCGGCGCTGGCCGCGCTTCTGCTGCGCAGCCACGACGCGCCGAAGGACCGGCTGACCCGCATCATCGACGGCGCCCTCGGCTGGTTCTTCCGGGGCTTCAACAAGGCCTTCAAGCGCAGCTCCGACGCGTATAGCGGCGGCGTCCGGCGCATCACGTCGCGAAAGGCGATCGTGATGGGCCTCTACGTCGTGCTCGTCGGGCTGACCTTCGTCCTGTTCAGGGCCGTGCCCGGGGGCTTCGTGCCCGGCCAGGACAAGCAGTACCTCGTCGGCTTCGCGCAACTGCCGGACGGCGCCACGCTCGACCGGACCGAAGACGTGATCCGCCGGATGAGCGAGATCACGCTGAAGCAGCCGGGCGTCGACAACGCGATCGCCTTCCCGGGCCTGTCGATCAACGGCTTCACCAACAGCTCGAACGCCGGAATCGTCTTCGTCGGCCTGAGCAGGTTCGAGGACCGCAAGAGCCCGAACCTCAGCGGCGCGGCCATTGCCGCGGAGCTGAACGGGAAGTTCGCCGGGATCGACGAGGCGTTCATCGCGATCTTCCCGCCGCCGCCCGTGCAGGGGCTCGGCACCATCGGCGGGTTCAAGCTGCAGATCGAGGACAAGGCCGGACGAGGCTACGAAGCGCTGGACGACGCCGTGAAGGCCTTCCTGGCGAAGGCGCGCCAGGCGCCCGAGCTCGCAGGCCTGTTCTCGGGCTTCCAGGTCAACGTGCCTCAGCTCTATGCCGACATCGATCGGGTGAAGGCGCGCCAGCTCGGGGTCGCGGTCACGGACGTGTTCGAGACGATGCAGATCTATCTCGGCTCGCTCTACGTGAACGACTTCAACAAGTTCGGTCGCACCTACTCGGTGCGGGTCCAGGCGGACGCGGCCTATCGGGCGCGGGCGGAAGATATCGGCCGGCTGAAGGTGCGCTCGAAGAGCGGCGACATGATCCCGCTCGCCGCCCTGCTCAACGTCAAGTCCGCGGCCGGTCCCGAGCGCGCGATGCGCTACAACGGCTTCCTGGCCGCAGACGTGAATGGCGGGCCGGCTCCGGGCTACTCGACGGGCCAGGCGCAGGACGCGGTGGCCCGGATCGCGGCCGAGACCCTGCCGAAGGGGTTCGGCTTCGAATGGACGGAGCTGACCTACCAGCAGATCATCGCGGGCAATTCCGCGATCGTCGTGTTCCCGCTCGCAATGCTCCTCGTCTTCCTGGTCCTCGCCGCGCAATACGAGAGCCTGACGCTGCCGATCGCCATCATCCTGATCGTGCCGATGGGGCTCCTCGCCGCGCTGACCGGCGTGTGGCTGACGGCCGGGGACAACAACATCTTCACGCAGATCGGCCTCATCGTCCTGGTCGGGCTGTCGGCCAAGAACGCGATCCTGATCGTCGAATTCGCGCGCGAGCTCGAATTCGCCGGCCGTACGCCCGTTCAGGCCGCGATCGAGGCGAGCCGGCTCCGGCTCCGGCCGATCCTGATGACCTCGCTCGCCTTCGTGATGGGCGTCCTGCCGCTCGTCACCTCGACGGGCGCGGGCGCCGAGATGCGGCGCGCGATGGGGATCGCGGTCTTCTCGGGCATGCTCGGCGTCACCGCCTTCGGGCTCTTCCTGACGCCGGTCTTCTACGTCCTCCTCCGGCGCCTCGCCGGCAACCGGCCGCTGAAGCAGCATGGCGGCCCGGCACCGTCCGACCCTGTCGGCGAGCATCGGCCGGTCCTGGTCGAGCGGCCGCTCGCCGCAGCGCTCACCTGAGGCTCGTTCATTGATCGCATATGACCCGTGTCTCTCGACGCCGAAGAGCGTCGCCGTCCGGAACCGAAAGGAACACGACCATGGCTAAACGCGACGCGATTTTCCCGCCCGGTCGGCAGGCGCTTTACGAGAAGCACCGCTACTCCGCCGCGATCCGCTCGGGCGACCTCCTCTTCGTGTCCGGGCAGGTTGGCAGCCGCGAGGACGGCTCACCCGAGCCGGACTTCGCGAAGCAGGTCCGGCTTGCCTTTGACCGGCTCGATGCCGTGCTGAGAGCAGCCGGCTGCACCTTCGACGACGTGGTGGACGTGACCACCTTCCACACCGATCCAGAGGCGCAGTTCGAGACGGTGATGGCCGTACGCGATTCGGTGATCGGCACGCCGCCCTATCCCAACTGGACCGCGGTCGGTGTGACGTGGCTCGCGGGCTTCGCCTTCGAGATCAAGGCCATCGCTCGCATTCCCGCCGGCTGAAAGATCGAAGGTGTCACAGGCGTTCTGTCGGCGCCTTGGTGCGACAGCATCCTCGCCATCTTTGAATCCCAGCGTCTCGCCCGTGCACCTTCGCCTCGCGGAGGCATCCGCCCTGGCGACCTCTCGATAACGCCTGCGCGGCCCGAGTCAGCAACCTGCATCCCGACCCATGTTCCGCGGTGTCGTCGTGTGCCGCCCGCCAGCTCCGGCGAGGGATCAGCTCTGCTGCGGCCTCCAGCCGGCCGAGGGCACGGTATTGATCATCCAAGGAACGCCGAACTTGTCGACGAGGGAGCCGAACCCGGGCGACCAGAAGGTCTCGCCGAATGGCATCTTGGCCACGCCGCCTTCCGACAACTGGTCGAACCAGCGCTGGCCTTCCGCCTTGTCTCCGGTGTGGAGGGTGACGTCGAAACCATTCTTCGGCTTGTCGACGTTCGGGGCCCAGGCGACGTCCATGTCGGCCCCCATCAGCGCCTGGTCGCCGACCTCGAGCCAGCAATGCATCAGCCACGTCCTGTACCTGTCATCGGTGATCGGCATGCCGGGCGGCGCGTCGCCGTAAGGCATGGCCGCGGTGATCGTCCCGTCGAGGATCCGGGCGTAGAACTCGAACGCCTCACGACACTGGCCGCGAAAGCTCAGGCTCGTCACGATCTTCACCATCGTCTCCTCCCTGCGAACGCGAACCCACGGCGACCGTCGAAACCGCACGATTCAGTCAAGCCGGTTGACGCCCCACCCGCCCTGCGTTGATATCAACGTAACAAGTCGGAGATTGTCAACCTGCGAGATCCTGCGTCCACGGACCCTTCCTTCGAGACCACGCTGCTGGTGCGGGACACCTGCCTCTGCCTGCATGCACAAAGGGCGGCGCGCGCGCTCGCCCGCCGCTTTGACGTCGCGCTGAAGCCCGTCGGCCTCACGAGCGGGCAGTTCTCCCTGCTCATGTCGCTTAACCGACCGGAGCCGCCGACCCTCGGCAGCGTAGCGGCCCTCTTGGCCATGGACCGCACGACCCTGACCGCGAACCTCAAGCCGCTCGTGCGTCGCGGCCTCGTTCGGTCTGCGACGGACGCGAGCGACCGGCGCGCTCGGCTGCTGGAACTGACGGACGCCGGCCGAGCGGTGCTGAGCGAGGCCGTGCCGATCTGGCGGCACGTTCATGCGGAGCTCGGAACGGCCCTCTCGGACGCGGATCACCTGCGCTCCCAACTGAGACGTCTCGCGTCATGAAACGAGCTGCCCGCCCAGACCCATGATCTCGTCCCGCGCTGGCGGCTGGCCGAGGATGGTCACGGCGATTGGCGATTGCTGGACACGGGTGGGCGCAGCCAGGCGGAGCCCGTCGTCAGGCCAAAAGCACACATCGGCAACGTTCGCCGAATCGTGTCCGCCAGGAATCGTTTGCGCGGTGGCCGAGTCGCTGCCGCGTGTGGAACAAGAGGATGAATGAAAAGGACCCAGCTTGCTCCAAGGCTCTGCAATCCGTGACCGCACCTTCGAAGCCCATCGACGCGTTTCATCAGATCTTCGCGAACACGTCCGGTGCGGCCGTCGCGCCGGACCGGCATGACGCCCGGCCGGAGCTAGGGCTGCGGCTTCTCGGAGAGGCGGGATTGCTGACGGCCGTGCTGTCGGTAGAAGCAGGCGGGCATGGTCTCTGCGACTCGTCGAGGACCGGCGAGCTTCGAGACCTCCTGATCGCGGTCGGTCGCGTGAGCTTGGTCCTCGGCCGGCTTTACGAGGGCCATGTCAACGCCTACCTGCTGGTGCAGCTTTACGGATCGGACACCGTGCGGCGGCGGATGGCCGACGACGTCCACGCTGGACACCTCTCCGGCGTCTGGAACACCGAGCCCGCCATCGGCGGCGTGAAGCTCGAGGCGGCGGGCGACGGCTACGTCCTGCACGGTGCGAAAAGCTTCACGTCAGGCGTCGGCTTCGTGACGCGACCGCTCGTGACCGGCGAGCTTCCGGGCGGACCGCGTCTCATGGTGATCCCGGAGCTCGCGTTCGGAGAACGGGCCGATCTTTCGCTTTGGCGCCCCCATGGCATGCGGAGCAGCGCGACCGGTCTCTGCGACCTGGAAGGCGTGCGGGTCGGCCCCGAGGGCATCGTCGGCGCTCCGGGCGACTACATGCGGCAACCCACCTTCTCGGGTGGAGCATGGCGCTTCCTGGCCGTTCAGACCGGCGGGATCGAAGCCGTGTTCGAGATCCACCGGCAGCACCTTCTGCGGACCGGACGTGGCGCGGATCCGCACCAGCTCGCACGGCTCGGCCTCGCCGCGACGGCCGTCGAGACGGCGCGCCTCTTCGTGGCCCGTGCGGCCGAGGCGGCAGCGACCGCGGAGGCGGATCCCGCATCGGTCGTGGCGACCGTGAACCTCGCCCGCGGCGCGGTCGAGCGCGCCGGACTCGACGTCCTGGAACTCGCCCATCGGTCGGTCGGATTGCAGGGTTTTCTCGAGGTGCATCCGCTCGAACGGGCGAGCCGCGACCTTTCCACGTATCTTCGGCAGCCCGGCCCGGACTACGCGCTGGGTCACGCGGCGACCCACCTCCTCGAGGCCGACGCGCCGCTCCATGTCGTCTGGCCGCTAGCCTGAGATGCGAGCCGACGCGCTCTTTGCAGCACTCGACGCGGCTCCCGACGTCACGCTGGACGTGCTCGCCGGGATCGGCGGGATCGTCGTGGTGGCGCCGCATCCGGACGACGAAAGCCTCGGCTGCGGTGGTCTCGTCGCGGCTGCCCGCCGGGCCGGCCGTTCCGTGCGGCTGATCGTTGTCAGTGACGGATGCGGCTCGCATACCCGGTCGCGGCTATTCCCGCCCGACACGCTCCGGGCGCTCCGGGAACAGGAGACGCTGGACGCCGCTGCGATCCTCGGCCTCCCGCCCGAGACGATCCGCTTCCTGCGTCTGCCGGACGCGGCCGTTCCGAGGAAGGGCACGAGGGCGGCGGCGGCGGCGGACACCATCGTGGCGGCAGCGCGCGAAATCGGGGCGGATGCGGTCTTCGTCACCTGGCGGCACGACCCGCATTGCGACCACGAGGCCGCGGCCGCTATCCTCGATCTCGCGCGACCGCAGCTCGGCGGCATCCGGATCCTCTCCTACCCGGTCTGGGGTTGGACTCTCCCGCCCGAGACCGAGGTCGGGTCGGCCGGCCGCCTCCTGCGCCTGGACGTGTCGGCCGAGCGCGAGACCAAGCGCCGCGCCGTCATGGCGCATCGCTCACAGACGACGGACCTCGTCGCCGACGACCCGGCCGGATTTCGTCTCGCGGAGAAGATGATCGATCGCCTCTGCGGTCGCTTCGAGCACTTCATCGAGGAACATCCATGACGCGCCGAACGGAGACGATTCCGCCCGGGTATTTCGAGGGCATGTATCGCGACGACGTCGATCCATGGCGGTTCGCCACCAGCGTCTACGAGCGAGGCAAATATGCCGCCACCATGGCCAGCCTGCCGCGTGAACGTTACGCCTCGGCGCTCGAGATCGGCTGCTCGATCGGCGTGCTGACCCACGAGCTGGCCGGGCGCTGCGACGCGCTTCTCGCGATCGATCCCGTCGCCGTCGCGCTCGACGCGGCCCGTGAGCGCAATCGGCATTCGCCGCACGTGACGTTCCGGCAGGGCGCGGTGCCGGCGGACTACCCGTCAGGCAGCTTCGATCTCATCCTCCTGTCGGAGGTCGCCTATTATCTCGCGGGTCCAGACCTGGAGCGTCTCGTCGATCAGGTCGGCGCCTCCCTGCGGGACGGCGGCAACGTCGTTCTCGTGCATTGGCTCGGCGAAACCGACTACCCCCTCACGGGCGACGAGGCGGTGGAGCTCTTCTGTGGCCGCGCCGCGACCTTCGCCGAACCCGTGACACGAACCCGCAATGGAGAATACCGCCTCGACGTGCTGCAGGCGCGGAGCGCCGTTTGAGCCGGATCGGCGTCGTCACCCTGAACAAGGGACGATGGCCGCACCTCCGACGCGTGCTGGACGGTCTGGCCCGGGGGACGCCGCCCGCTGGCTGCACCGTCGTGGAGATGGGCGGCGATGCGGAGCCGCTGCCCCGGTGCCCCTACCCGCTCCGCCGGGTGATGCTGGACGGTGGCGCGCTACCCCTCTCCGCGGCGCGCAACGCCGGCGCCGCGGCCTCTTGCGGCGATCGTTTGGTCTTCCTCGACATCGACTGCATCCCGTCGGCGGGCCTGGTCGACGGCTTCGAGCGCGTGTTGGAGGAGCATGACGGCTTGGTTTGCTGCGCGATCCGCTACCTGCCGGCCGGTGCCGTCCGCGACGGCTGGACCGAGTCCGACCTGACGGCGGCCGGTCGTCCCCATCCCGTCAGGAGCTTTCCCGATGCTGGCGTGCGACGGATCGAGAATGCCGGTCTGTTCTGGTCGCTGGCCTTCGGCGTCCGGCGCGAGACGTTCGAGCGGATCGGAGGCTTCGACCCAGGCTTCTCCGGCTACGGGGCCGAGGACACCGATTTCGCCTTCCGGGCGCGGGATGTCGGCGTTCCGCTCCTTTTCGCTGGCGGCTTCCAGGCGTTCCACCAGCATCATCCCGCCTACGAGCCACCCCTGCAGCACTTCGCCGACATCGTCCGCAATGCCCGCCGCTTCGAGGAACGCCACGGCGTCTGGCCGATGGACGGCTGGCTCGACAGCTTCGCCGCGCTCGGGCTGATCGAGCCGGACCGCAGCGCCGGGCTACGCGTGATCCGCGAGCCCGGGCCGGCCGAGATCGCGGCAGCCCGCCTACCCGACGATCGGCCGTTCTGAGCGGCGAGCGTCGAATCGGTCCGCGATCGCCTCGATCCGGCCGACGAGCCAGCCGAGCCCGTTCGGGCGGACGAGAGCCGCGATGGCGGCCGGGTTGAGCGAGGCCGCCTTCGCGACAACGGCAGCCCAATCCGCTGGCCAGCGTTCACGCACCACGGCAGCATGGCATCGGACGAGAGCACGCGCCTTGACGACCTGCTCGTCGAACGGCCGCGCCTCCGGAAGGCAGACGAAGCGCTTTCCTGCCGACGCCACGAGGCCGAGCACGCCGTCGCCCGCCGCCCCGACCACGATCGCTGCGCTGGCGACATGCGCGCCCGGATCCGCGACCCAGCCGTGAAGATGCAGGTTCGGCGGCAGTGCCGTCGGCGATGCGAGGTCCACCTCGCCCAGAACGTGCCAGGGGCGGTCCGGCACCGCCGCGGCCGCGGCGGCGACGTCCGAGACGGAGAGACGCGCCCCACCGCGCCCGAGCACCACGACGATCCGGCCGTCCTCGACGGGAACGGACACCGGCGCCCGCAAGGGCGAGAGAAGGCCGGCATAGAGCGTTTTCGCGCGCACCCAGTCCGGGGTGCCCGGCGCCTCGAGCGTCTCCGGAAAGGGTGCCACCAGCGCCTCGGCGGAACGGAACGCCTCGAGATGCGCCGGGTCCGTCCGGTCGCCCGCGAGCCGCACGACGATCGTGGGAACCGCGAGGAGGCGCGCGAGGAGCGCGACCTCGACCGAGACGTCGACGACCAGAAGGGCGGGATCGGCTTCGGCAATCCAGCGCGCGATCGCGGCCATGCGGTCCCGAACACCGGGATGGCCGAGCGGCGCGTAGTGCAAGGCGAGCGGACGGTTCGGTTCGGCATCCACTCCCGCGAAGCCGCCGTCGCGGCGGTCGTCCGGTAGCTGGAGGATCGGCACCGGCGCGCTGTCGACCGCCGCGTCGACCGTACCGATCAGCCTGCACGGCCGGCCGAGGCGGGACGCGACGGCGCAGCCGCGCTGCCAATGGCCGGCGCCTTGATGATGCACATAGTATCCGACGGGCCGCATCAGGCGACGGCCATCGCGGCCTCGAATGTCGCCAGCGCCCGCTCGAGCGGCATCAGCCGGGGCGGCCCGTCGCGTCCTTCGAGCAGCCGATGCGCGCGTTCGACGAAGGCGATGTCGTTGGCGCAATCGCGCGGCGCGACGGCCGGAATGGCATCCGCCGTCAGGCCGAGCCGAGCCAGCACCGCCTCCGCGAAGTCTGGACCCTGCTGCCACGCCGCCCGCAGGACCGCTCGTCGGGCGATCAGGCGTCTCCAGTGGGAGGGCGCCGGAAGACGATACTCCTCGGCCCCCGCCACCACGGCCCGCCGGCGCCCCATCTCGGTCGCCATGCCGCCGCCCACGCGGCCGACGGCGCGGTCGGAGACGAAGACGCAGACCCGAGGATCGTGCCGCAGGCGTCCTCCCGCCTCGACGACCCGGGCGACCAGGGCGTTGTCCTCGCCGCGCGGAAGCGGCGGCAGACCGCCGACGGCTCGATAGGTTTCGACCCGTAGCGCGAGGCTCGCTCCCGTATGGTCGCCATGTCGCGGCGCGGGATCATGCGGCTGCGGGTCGAGCCTGTCCTCGAGCGCCCGCACGGCGGACCAATACCGCTCGATGTCGCCGTGCAACGCGTCCAGCCTATCATCCGCCGTCGCCGCATCGATGACGAGATGCCCGCCGACAATCTCGGCAGCCCGCAATGCGGCGACGTTGGCGGCGACCCAGTCGGGCGGGACGCAAGCATCCGCATCGGTGGTGAGGATGACGCCCGACGGGCCGATCCAATCGGCCGCGGCATCCATGGCTTGCCGACGGGCTGTCCCCACGTGCGCGTCGACGGCAGCGAGCTCGGATTCCACGACGTCGAGGTCCAGGGCAGCACCGGCCGACGACGCGGCGAAGGCCATCGCGATCGCGGCCGTGCCGTCGCGGCAGTTGTTGGCGAGGACGAGTACGGGAAGTGGCCGATCCCGGCCGAAGCCCCGCTGTGTCGCGAGACTGGCAAGGACGCGCGGGAGACGTTCGGCCTCGTCATGCGCGGGGATCGCCACGACCGCTCGCGCAGACGCGTCCAATCAAGCGCTCTCGAGTTCATCGAGCGACGAGGCTGACAGCGCCCCAGCATACCCGAGCATGTGGCGATACACGTCTTCGTACGCGTCGATCATGCGTTCGGCGTCGAACAGGGCTTCGGCCCGCCTGCGACAGCTCGCTCTGTCGAGCTCTGTGGCTTCGCGGATGGCGCGGGCGAGATCAAGCACGTCGTCAGGTCTTGCGAGACGGCCGGTCTCGCGGTCTAGGATGTCCGGCAGCGCGCCGCGTCGGAATCCGGCGACCGGCGTGCCGCAGGCCAATGCTTCTGCCACCACGAGGCCGAAGGGCTCTTCCCAGCGGGGCGAGACCAGCGCCACGCGGGCGCCGCCGAGCCACCTCGACAGAGCGGCCTGCCCGAGATGCCCCATATACGCCACGCCGTCTCCAAGCCGCGGCGCGATGTCCTGATTCCAGTGCGAGCGCGATGGACGAGGACCCGCGAAGAGCAGAGGCAGGCCGGCGCCCCGGGCCGCGTCGATGGCGAGATGCAAGCCCTTTTCCGGGACGATCCGGCCGCTCCAGAAAACATATCCCTCGTCGGCTGCGACCGGCTGGAACGCGAAGGCGTCGAGGTCGATGCCGTTGCCGACGACCCGCACATCCGGCACGAGCTCGCGCCACTTTTTCGCCAACGAGCGCGACACGGCGAGGACCTGCATCGCCGGATCCCGGTCGCGAATGCCGTCGACATAAGGCTCGAATGGCGGTGTGTGCAGAACGGACACCATCGGAAGGGGGAGATCCCGGCTCGCCCGGAGCGGCAGGACGTGGAGAGAGTTGTTGTGAACGATATCGAAGCTGCCAGCCGCGATCTGCGCGACGATCGTGAGATAGGCGGCGCTCTCGACCGCGTCGTCGCAATCGTCGCCGGTCGGGTCGCAGATGCCGATCGTGCCAAGCGCCGGATTCGAGCCGCGGGACGCGAACAGTGTGACGTCATGGCCGCGATCCCGCAGCCGCTTCGCCAGAAGATGCGTGTGAAGTTCGAGCCCACCAGCGAATGGTTGCGCGATCGGGAACTTCAGGTGCGAAATGATGGCGATCTTCACCGGTGGCGAGCTCCCGAAGGCTGGACATGCCTGCTCGCTGTGCAAGACATCGCCAGACCGATCGTCAGCTAACGTGCAGTGTCGGGAAACGATGCATTGCGGCTGATCACGGTTTGTCGCTCAGCGGGGTTCGCCGCCTCCGGAACGGCGACAGGACAAGTCTGCCGCTCCCAGGACGAGCTCTCACTCTCAATCCGCGATGTCACTCATCGAACAGCGTCACGCCCAGAGCGCAGCACACAAACGGGATCAGAGCGACCGAAACAGCGTGTCACGCCATCCGCGACAGCACCCCGTCCTTCCACCACAGCCTATGCATCAGCGCGATAACCGTATGCCCGAGAACAATCGCGAGGAGAACGAAGCCCAGCCAATAGTGAAACAGATCGGCCGGCATCGCCATCCAGGTGATCTTGGTGCCGCGTGCGGGCATCACTGGGATCCCGAACGGTGCGAACGCGTCGCCCGACCCGTACTGGCGCATCAGCGCGATGCCAGGAACGACGATCATCAGGGCGTAGATGATGCCGTGGCCGACGGATGCAGCCCGTCCGAGCCGTCCTGGCCCAACGGGTCGCCGACCCACGTTGACGAGCCCCCACGTCCCCCGCAACAGCACGAGGACGAACAGCACGAAACCCATCGCCGTATGGCTTCCTCCGACAAAGCGCGTCACCGCAGTGTCGCCGATGACGACGAAGAGAAGCGCGCCCGCGAACTGCCAGGCGAAGAGCGCCGCCATGAGCCAGTGAAAGCTGCGGCTGATCAAGCCGTAGCGTCGCGGCGTATCGGTCCAGCGAATAGCGGTCACACCGTCACCCACCTCTCCAAGGCAGCCTACGTCACCTGAACGGATCTTTCTTACGCCGCGTCCCGTGAAGGAGCATGCCCTCGACGACGTCGCGCCCGGGCGTCATGCGCCGGGCGTGTCGGCCGTCGCAGGGGCCGGCTCGTGGATCCTGTAGCAGCCGACATACAATGCGGGGAGGAAAAGCAGGGTGAGCAGCGTGGCCGCGATGATGCCGCCGATCATCGCGTAGGCCATCGGTCCCCAGAAGACCTCGCGGGCGATCGGCACGAGGCCGAGGCTCGCGGCCGCGGCGGTGAGCAGGATCGGGCGCATCCTGTGCCGCGTCGCCTCCACCACCGCGTCCCAGGGCTGCAAGCCGTCCCTCTCGCATTCCTCGATCTGGGTGACCAGGATCACGGCGTTGCGGACGATGATGCCGATGAGCGCCAGGATGCCGAGGATCGCGACGAAGCCCATCGGCTTGTCGAAGAGGAGCAACGCCGGAACGACCCCGATGATCCCGAGCGGAGCGACGGAGAAGACGAGGAGCAGCTTGCCGAAGCTCTGGAGCTGGATCATCAGCAGGAGCGCCATCGCGAGCAGCATCACGGGCACGACCGCTGCGATCGGTCCCTGGCCCTTGGCCGACTCCTCCACGGCGCCACCCGTGGCGAGCGTATAGCCCTCGGGCAGCGTCTTGACGAAGGCGTCGATGCCGGGTCCGAGCGCCGCGACGATGGTGGGCGGCTGCGTTTGGTCCTTGATCGTCGCACGGACCGTCAGGGTCGGAAGCCTGTCGCGGCGCCAGACGATGGGCTGCTCGAGATCGTACCCGATCCGGGCGAAGGAGAGAACGGGCACGACGGTGCCGTTCGGAAGGCCGATCTGCAGGCTCTGGAGCGTGTCCAGCGACGAGCGCTCCACGGACTGGGCGCGACCGACCACGTTGACGAGATAGATCGAGTCGCGAACCTGGGTGATCGCCTGGCCGCCGACCACGCCGTTCAGGATGCCGGCGAGGTCCTGGCTCGTCACGCCGAGCTGGCGCGCCTTGTCCTGCAGGATCTCGACGCGCAGCACCTTTCCGGGCTCGTTCCAGTCGAAGGTCGGATAGGCGAGACGCTTGTCGGTCGCGACGACGTCGGCGAGCTGGAGCGCGAGACGACGCACGCCCTGAATGTCGGGCCCGGTCAACCGGTACTGGATCGGGCGGCCGATCGGTGGTCCGAGCGAGAGCGGCTGGACCATCACGTCGGTGCCGACGAAATCGGCCCGCGCCCGCCCCTGGAGACGCGCGGTCACGGCGTCCCGGACCTCGAGCGATTTCGTGACGATGACGATCTGCCCGAAGAAGGCGTTGGCGAGCTGCTGATCGAGCGGCAGGTAGAAGCGGACCGCGCCCTGGCCCACATACGAGCTCCAGCGCTCGATGTCCGGATCGCCCTTCAGCGCGGCCTCGAAGCGGTCCATCTGCGCGCGCGTCTCGGCGATGGTCGCGTTCTGGGGAAGCGTCAGGTCGACCAGGATTTCCGTCCGGTCGGAGGACGGGAAGAACTGCTGCTGGACGTGGGTCAGCCCGTAGATCGCGATCCCCATCAGGCCGACGCAGGCCGCGACGGTGATCCAGCGAAACCGCATGGCGGGCACGAGCGCTCCCAGGAAGGCGCGCGTCAGGCGGCCGCGCTTTCCCTCGTGCTGCTTCAAGGTCTTGGGCAGGATCGTGACGCCGATCAGCGGGGCGAACAGGACGGCGACGACCCAGGAGACGAGGAGCGCGGCCGTGATCACCACGAAGAGCGAGTAGGTGTACTCGCCCGCCGACGAGCCGTTGAAGCCGATCGGCAGAAAGCCCGAGACGGTGACCAGCGTGCCGGTCAGCATCGGGAAGGCGGTCGAGGTGTAGGCGAAGGTCGCGGC
>CAXTKM010000107.1:0-13098 GCA_964244795.1 uncultured Enterovirga sp. | reverse complement strand
GCGTTCTGCTGGGTGACCTTGTCGAGCTGCTGGATCGCCTGGTTGATCTGCGTCGAGCCGACGTCCTGCTCGCGGCAGGCCGAGGTGATCTCCTCGACGAGCTCGGCCGTCTTCTTGATGTCGGGCACGAGCTTCGCCAGCATCGCGCCCGCCTCCTGGGCGACCTTCACGGTGTCGGTCGACAGCGTGCCGATCTCGGCCGCCGCCGCCTGCGAGCGCTCGGCGAGCTTCCTGACCTCGGACGCGACCACGGCGAAGCCGCGGCCATGCTCGCCGGCCCTGGCCGCTTCCACCGCGGCGTTCAGGGCCAGGAGGTCGGTCTGCCGGGCGATCTCCTGGACGATGTTGATCTTGGCCGCGATCGTCTGCATCGCGTCCAGCGCCCTGCCGACCGCGATCCCGCTGGCTTCCGCGTCCCGGGCCGATTGCGCGGCCATCTTCTCGGTCGTGGACGCGTTCTCGGCGTTCTGCTTCACGTTCGCGCTCATCTCCTCCATAGAGGCCGAGGCCTCCTCGGTCGAGGCCGCCTGCTCGGTCGAGCCCTCGGAGAGCTGCTCGGCGCTCGACGACAGCTCCTGCGACCCCGAAGCCATGTTCTCGGCGGCCGACGTCACCTGACCCACGACCTCGCGCAGCTTGATCACCATGTTCTCGAGCGCGATCCCGAGCGTGTCCTTATCCGACAGAGGCTTCGCCTCGACCGTCAGGTCCCCGCCGGCAATCGAGTCCGCGACCGACGCGGTCGCGTTCAGGTTCGCCGTCATCGCGTTCAGAGCGGTCACGAGATCGCCGATCTCGTCCCGGCTCCGGACCGTTATGGTCTGGCTGAGATCACCGATTGCGACCGCGTTGGCGAGCCCCACCGCCCGGCCGAGGCCACGGCTGATCGAGAGCGCGATCCAGGAGGCCGCGACCACGGCGAAGAGCAGTGAGGCGGCCACCAGGCTGGCCAGCAGCGTCTTGGCGACGGCGGCCTGCTCGGCCGCCTCGCTGGCGGATTTGGTGGCGGATTCGACGATGTAGGCGACATACTCGTTCAGCTTCTTCGTGACCGCGATGCTGATCGCGCGGCCGTCGCTCATGGACGCTGCCGCGGCTTTCAGGTTGCCGCCCTCGGCAGCCGCCGCCACGACCCGCAACGCCGACTCGAGCGCCTTCTCGTAGAGGCCGACCGTCTCGGTCGCGGACACGCCGGCCGCTTCGGACAGGGTCGCGACCTTCATCAGCTCGGCGCGGAACGTCGCTCCCTGCTGAAGCGCCGCCTTGTGAGCCGTCTCCAGCTCCGCCACGGAACCCGCGCTCAACATGGTCATCAGCGTGCGGGTGAAGCGCAGCCACCATTCCCGTGCACGTCCGAGAGCGATCCCTGCCCGGAGCTGCTCAGGGGAAGCGGTCGAGCTGCTCAGTGCGGCCAAGAGCGCATCCACGGAAACCATCAGTTTCCCGACCATCGGGACCGTCTCGGTCTGCCAGAGCTGAGCCGCTCGATTGTTCGAGTTCAGCTTCGCGTTCCGAAGAATCTCGTCCTGGATCGTCCCCAGCCGATCCAGGTCTGCCCCGATCCCGACGAGTCGACGCCGACCCTCCTCGCTGGCGATCGCATGGAGCTCGGTCTTGACCTTTGTGGCAGCCGCCCGGCTGTCCAGGGCGGCCGCGATGAACGCCTCCGTGTCCTGCTCGCTCGGCGACAGGATCGCGTTCTTCTCGCTCGTGATCGAGGTCTGCACGTGTCTCGAAAGACTGCCGAGCAGATCGACCCGCTTGGTCCATAACACGAGGGCGGACTGCGTCTCTGTCATATCGGACATCTTCTGATACGCGAGACCGCCGACCGCGATCGACATCGCGATCACGATGCCGAAGGCGCCAGCCAGCTTGGTCTTGATCGTCAAACGCATGACACGTCTCCAAACAATGAATCGAAAGGGAATTACTGAAGAACATTCTTGAGATCTGGAACGATCACGAACTGATCGTTCCAGCGGGTGATGAACTGGATGTAGTCTGGCCGCCACCGCGTGCCGATGCGGGGCGTCGTCTGCGCGCCCGCGCCTGAAATCTCCGTCACCTCGTGGACCTTGTCGGCGATCACGGCCAGGACGACCGGGTCGCCTTCGATCTCGATCTCGATCACGACGAAGCGGGTGTCGGGCGTGTCCGGCTGATGGGGCATGCCGAACCTCTCTCGGATGTCGGCGAGCGGGACGACGTTGCCGCGCACGTTCACGACGCCTGGAAGGAAGGATCGGGCGCCTGCAACGCGCGTCACCGGGATCGGGTCGATGATCTCGCGGACGATCTCGGCGTCGAACGCGAAGGTCTCGCCCCCGATCGAGAGCATGACGGCCTGACGCGCGTCATGGCGGGGGCCAGCGGCCCTCCCGTGTCCGGGCTCGGCGGGGGCAACGATCTGCTGCGTGCTCATCAGGCTGCCTCCGCCAGGCCGTCGCGGTGGGGGCTCGCCTCCGCGAGGGCAACGAGCTGGGCGACGTCGAGGATCAAGGCCGCCGAGCCGTCGCCCAGGATGGTGGCGCCGGAGAACATCGAGACGTCGGCATGGAGCTTCGACAGCGACTTGATCACCGTCTGGTGGCTGCCGATGATCTGGTCGACCAGGAGCCCGACGCGCGTGTCGCCGGCCGAGGTCACGATGATCTTCTGATGCGGATCGGGCTCGCCCTTGGCGTCGAACACGTCGCGCAGCCGCAGGAACGGCACGAGATCGCCGCGCATGTTGAGGAAGTTGCGGCCCTGTGTCCGGGCTTCGCCCGCAAGCGGCAGCTCGACGCATTCCTCGACGGCCGAGAGCGGGATGATGTAGCGACCCTCGCCGACCCGGATCAGGAGCCCCTCGATGATGGCGAGGGTGAGCGGCAGCCGCAGCGTGACGGTGCTGCCCTGGCCGGGGACCGTCGAGAGGTCGATCTGCCCGCGCATCGCCTCGATCGCCCGCTTCACGACGTCCATCCCGACGCCGCGCCCCGACAGGGCCGAGACGGTCTTCGCGGTCGAGAAGCCGGGCGCGAACAGGAATTGGTAGGTCTCCTGGTCCGTGAGCGTGGTTCCGGGCAGGACGAGGCCCTGCTCCTCGGCCTTGGCCCG
Source organism: uncultured Enterovirga sp. (assembly GCA_964244795.1). Classification (GTDB taxonomy): domain Bacteria; phylum Pseudomonadota; class Alphaproteobacteria; order Rhizobiales; family Beijerinckiaceae; genus Enterovirga. The sequence goes on along the minus strand of CAXTKM010000107.1, from coordinate 9,996 downwards.
GATGCGGGCGGCGTCGAGCCCGGCGCCGTCGTCCCGGACGGTGACCAGCACCTGCGCGCCGACGTAGCGCGCCGTGAGCTCGATCCGGCCGACGGCGGATTTAGCGGTCGCGGCGCGAGTCTGCGGCGCCTCGATGCCGTGATCGATCGCGTTCCGGATGAGGTGGACCAGGGGATCGGCGAGGCGCTCGATCATGGTCTTGTCGAGCTCGGTGTCCTCGCCCGCCGTCACGAACTCGACCGGCTTCCCGAGATCGCGCGAGAGATCGTGCACGAGACGGCGGAAGCGTCCGAACAGCGATCCGGTCGGCACCATGCGGACGCCCATCGTGGTGTCCCGGAGGCCGGCCGCGAGTCGCTCGATCTCCTCGGCGATCGATTTGATCGCGAGATCCTGGCCCGCGTGAGCGAGCTGCGTCAGCCTCGCCTGGGCGATCACGAGCTCGCCCACGCGGTCCATCAGCTCGTCCAGGCGGCCGGCCTGGACCCGCACCGTGGATGTCTTGTCGTCCTGGCGACGCGCGAACTCCTGCTTCTCGGCCGGGGCCGTCTCGGCGAGCGGGTGAGCGGGGGCCGGAGCCGTGGGAACGAGCGACAGCGAGGCGGCCCGCGGCGCTGCCTCAGCCGCGATCTCCGGCTCCGTCGGGGCCTCGGCGGTCGCCTCGCCCGAGTCGGGCGACAGCGGCCGGATGTCGAGCTCGGTCTCGTCGCGCACGAACATGAAGACGTCCTCGATGTCCTGGCGGGCGCAGTCGCCGAGGAGCGTCACCGCCCAGCCGATGCAGCACTCCTCCGGGTCGAGCGCGTCGAGGGTCGGGATGCCGGTCAGCACGGGCACGACCGTGCAGGCGCCGAGCGCCCGCAGATCGTCCAGGAGCGCCAGCGGGTTCGTGCCGTTCCGCAGGATCGTGGGATCGAACGCAAGCTTGACCAACCAGCCGATGGACGCGGCCGGGGCGTCATCGGCCGCCACGGTCGGGACGTGCGCGGCCGGCGCGCCGCCCGGCGGGCCGACGTAGCGCTGCAGGTCGGCGACGATCGCCTCCCCGATGATCGAATCGGTCGAGTCCGGGTCCTCGATCAGCGCCCGGATGTAGTCCTTGGCGGCGAGCGACACGGTGACGATGTCGCGGTTCGGCTCGATCTTGCCCTTGCGGAGGAGATCGAACGCCGTCTCGAAATCATGCGTGAAGGCGGCGACCCGATCGAAGCCGAACATGGCCCCGGATCCCTTGATCGTGTGCAGCGCCCGGAAGGCGGTGTCGATCAGCTCACCGTCCTTCGGCGTGAGGCTGAGGTCCAGGAGCGCCATCTCGAGCGCGTCGAGAAGCTCGGCGGCTTCCTGCCGGAAGGTCTCCGTGGGATCGAGTTCCATCATGATCGCACCAGCTTCGCCATGACCGCGAGCAATTGCTCGGGCTTGAAGGGTTTCGTGATCCAGCCGGTCGCGCCGGCGGCCTTCGCCTGCTGCTTCACGGCGTCGTCCGATTCCGTCGTGAGGAAGACGATCGGCACGCCCGTGAAGGCCGGGAGCGCGCGCAGCGCCCGGATCATCTCGAGCCCGTTCATGACCGGCATGTTCAGGTCGGTGATCACGAGATCGAACCGCTCGGCCTGCGCCTTCGCCAAGCCTTCGGCGCCGTCCGCGGCCTCGACGACGGTGTGGCCCGCGGGCGTGAGCGTGATCCGGATCACCTGGCGCACGCTCGGTGAATCGTCGACGGTGAGCACCTTCGCCATCGTGCTGCTCCTAGATCTCGGACAGGGTGCCGGCGCCCGGCAGGGGCAGGCCCGAGCGCTCGAAGACGGTGCGAACGCAATCCGCGACGGGATCGAGAACCAGGGTCACGCCCCGGCCCGCGAACGTGGCCTCGGCGCTCGCCATCACCTGGACGAAGGTGACGTCCGCCTGCTGGACGTCGCCGCAATCGACGCGGAGGATCGCGTCGTCGGCGCGGTGATCGCGGAGCTGAGCATGGACCTGCCGGATCGCCCGGATCGTGCAGTCCGAGCCCATCCTCAGCGCTACGCCTGTTTGGCCACTGAAGTCGCCTTGCATGATGTCGTCCTGTGATCGTTGGATTGTAGTATCAACCTAATACAACGATCTCATATGACGGTTATCAAAGACTGAATACTTCTCACTATTCCGTGTTTAATCAAGATATGCTTCTATCGAGAATGTCGATTGCCCCTCACGGGCCTGGGCATGATCAAGGGGAGGGGCTTCGTGTCGGGCCGCGGGAGCGCGTCCTCGCGTCGTGAGCCGATCGCGGACAACCGGGCGCTCGCGCCCTCGGAAACGCGGCCTCTCGCAGCCTGCCCGTTGGCCGGGCGAACCGGCTATGTCAGCCGGAAGAGGGTCGTGCGGTCGAGGGTCGCGTCGAACCAGGCCGTGATCGCGGCCTCCTGGTCGCGCAGATAGCCGGGCGTGTCGTCGCGCAGCACCATCGGCATGTCGTGGCCGGGAACCAGGATCGTGCCCGGCCGCTCCCGCCACATCGCCCAGATCCGCTCCATCGAGCGGCGGCTCACCGCCGGGTCGTACGTCATGTCCGCGTCGAGGGAGAGGAGCTCGGCCCGGTTCTTCGCGGCGTCCCCGGTCAGGATCAGATCGCGCTCCGGTCCGCGGAGCAGGAAGACGAGGTGGCCGGGCGTGTGGCCCGGGGCGTCGTGGCACGTGATGCCGGGCAGCACCTCCGCGCCGTCCCGGATCCGGACCACCTGCGGCGAGCCGTCGAGCTCGCGGACGTAGAGCTCCGGCACCGGCGTCGTGCCCCAGGGCTCCCGGACCGCCCAGGCGAGCTCCTCCCCCCCGATCGCGACCCGGGCTTTCGGGAACATGACCCAGTTCACGGAGTGGTCCCAATGCGCGTGCGTGAGGAGCACGTCCGTCACGTCGGCGGGTGCGAGACCGCACCGCGCGAGCCCGTCCAGCACCGGCTGGCGCTGGGCGAAGGACCCGACATCGACCAGCGCCACGCGTCCATGGCCGCGGAGCAGCGCGATCGTGCTCCAGCCGAGGCCGCCGTGGCAGACGGACTTGCCCGGGTAGCCGTGGACCAGGATGTCGATCGCGTAGCCGCCGGTCGCGAGATCGACGGGGGGAAGGGCGGTGCCGGGCGCGTCCATCAGCTCATTCCCAGATAGACCCGCTGCACCTCCGGGTCCTCGGCGAGATCGCTCGCCGCCCCGGACATCGCGGTTCGGCCGACCTGCAGCACATAGGCGCGATCCGACACCTCGAGCGCGAGCTCGACCGATTGCTCCGCGAGCAGGATCGTCAGGCCCTCCCGGTGAAGGCGCGCCAGCGTCTCGTACATGCCCTCGACGGTCGCTGGTGCGAGGCCGAGGCTCGGCTCGTCGAGCATCAGGAGCTTCGGGTCGCTCATCAGCGCCCGGCCGACGGCCAGCATCTGGCGCTCCCCGCCCGACATGGTGCCGGCCTGCTGCCGCCGCCGCTCGGCGAGGCGCGGGAAGATCGCGTAGACGCGATCGAGCAGCCGGGCCGCCTTCGCGGCGTCTGCGAGCGTCGTCGCGCCGAGCCGCAGGTTGCTCTCGACCGTCTGGCTCGTGAACAGCCGCCAGCCTTCGGGCGCGAGCGCGATGCCCCGGCCGACGATGTCGTAGGCCGGGCGTCCGTCGAGGCGCTCGCCCCGGAACGTGATCGTGCCGCCGCTCGCCGGCACGATGCCGGCGACCGCGTTCAGGGTCGTGGTCTTGCCGGCCCCGTTCGAGCCGAGCAGCGCCACGACGCTGCCCTCCTCGACCGCGAGCGAGACGTCCGCGACCCCGATCAGGTCGCCGTATCGAACCTCGAGGCCCGAGATCTCGAGCAGGCTCACGGGACGTGCGCCCCCGCCTGGGACGCTGCTTTCGATCGCGCCGCCCGCTTGCCGAGATAGGCCTCGATCACGGCGGGATCGGCCGTGACCTCGCGCGGCGTGCCGCGCGCGATCTCGCGTCCCTGGTGGAAGACGATCACGCGTTCGGCCAGCGAGTGGATCACCTCCATGATGTGCTCGACGATGACGAGCGTGATCCCGGAGCGGCCGATGTCGCGCACGAGGTCGATCGCGCGCCGGACCTCGGTCGGGTTCAGGCCGGCCATCGCTTCGTCGAGGAGCAGGACCTTGGGCTCGGTCGCGAGCGCGCGGGCGATCTCGAGGCGCTTGCGGCCCGGCGTGCCGAGCGTGCGGGCCGGCACTTCGGCGAGATCGGCCATCCCGACCCGGGCCAGCACCGCGCGCGCCCGCTCCCGGGCCTCGCCCGCATGGGCGGTGCGGAGGAACGCGCCGATCATCACGTTCTCCTCGACGCTCATGCCCCCGAAGGTCAGCGGAACCTGGAACGTGCGGGCGAGGCCGAGCTCGGCCCGGGCCTCCGGCGATCGGGTCGTGACGTCGACGCCGGACAGCCTCACCGTGCCCGATGTCGGCGCGAGGTCGCCCGTCAGGCAGTTGAAGAAGGTCGACTTGCCGGCGCCGTTCGGGCCGATGAGGCCCAGGACCTCGCCCTCGCCAACGCTCACCGAGGCGTCGTCGACCGCCTTGAAGCTGCCGAACATCCGGGTGATGGCCCGCGCTTCAAGCAGCATCGTGGCCCGCCTTCGCGGTCCGGGCCGCCTGAGCGGCCGGCACGCCCGTCACGGTCTGGCCCGCCTTCGCGGCCGGCGTGGCCGGCACGGCCTCCGGCGTTTTCCGCGCCGCGCGCTGCAGGAGGCCGAGGAGCCCGTCCGGCCGGAACCGCGCGATCAGGACGATGATCGCGCCGTAGAGCACGAAGGTGAGGCCTGCGCCCTGGCCGCCGAGGAGGTTGTTCGAGATCTCCTCCAGCGGCACCAGGATCGCGGCCCCGACCAGCGGCCCGAACAGGAGCCCCGCGCCGCCGAGCGCCGCCATGATCAGCATCTTGACCGAGATCAGGATGCCGAGCCCGGATTCCGGATCGACGAAGCCGAACATCAGCGCGTAGAGCGTCCCCGCGAGGCTGGTCAGCCCGGCGCTCAGCATGAAGGCGTAGAGTTTCACGCGTCCGGCCCTTGCGCCCAGCGAGCGGGCGGCGCGCTCGCTGTCCCGGATCGCCCGGAGGTAGAAGCCGAGCCGGCTCCGCTCCATCCACCAGGTGAGACCCAGCGTCAGCGCGAGCACGGCCATGAAGAGGTAGTAGTACGGTACGGCCGAGATGAAGGAGAGGTCGAGGACCGAGCGGGGCACCGTCGGGCCGCTGAGGCCGACCGCCGCGCCGAGGACCTCGGTGTTCGTCGTGACGAGACGCGCGAGCTCGGCCACCGCGATCGTGGCCATGCTGAAGTAATGGCCCGACAGGCGGAGCGTCGGCACGCCGATCACGGCCGCGATGCCGACGCTGGCCGCGACCCCGAGCGGCACGCCCGCGATCGGCGGCCAGCCGAGATGGGTATAGCAGCCGAGCGCCGCATAGGCGCCGCAGCCGAAGAACACGACGTGCCCGACCGAGACCTGGCCCGCATAGCCGCCGACGATGTTCCAGGCCGAGGCCGCGATCGCGTAGAGCAGGACGAGCGCGCCGAGGCGCTGCTGGAACGGCGTCGAGAAGACGAAGGGATAGGCGAGCAGCACGACCGCGATCGCGGCGGCCCACAGCAGGCGGCGGTTCATGCGCGGCCCATGAGGCCCTGCGGCCGGAACCAGAGCACCGCCACGAACAGCGAATAGACGACGATGTCCTTGTAGATGCCCCCGATCCAATACGCCGTGAGGGATTCGATCAGCCCGATCAGGAGGCCGGCCACGAGCGCGCCCGGCACGCTCCCGAACCCGCCGAGCGCGACGGTCACGAAGGCGATGATGGCGAGCGACTCGCCGACCGTCGGCGAGACGTAGAAGAAGGTCGCGATGAGCGCGCCCGCGATCCCGGTCGCGCCGGCCGCGATGCCCCAGGCGATCGCCTGCATGCGGTCGGGCCGGATACCCATGAGCTGCGCCGCGACCGCGTCCTCGGAGACGGCCAGCATCTTCGCGCCGAGCATCGTGCGGGTGAGGAGAAGGTGCAGGCCCGCCGTAACCAGAAGCGCGACGAGCCCGGCCACGAGCCGGGAGGATTCGAGCCGCAGGCCAGCGAGCTCGACGGTGCCGCCCAGGAGATCGCCCGGCAGCGACTGGAAGTTCGCGCCGAACACGCCGAAGATCGAATAGCGGAGCAGCAGCGCGAGCCCGAAGGTCCCGAGGATCTGGGCCAGCATCGGCCCGCGCATGACGTGCCGGACGAGCAGGAAGTAGCTCACGATGCCGAGCGTCGCGAGCAGCACGGCCGCGATCGGCACGGCACCGGCCGGCCCGATCCCGAGCAGCTTCCAGAGAATGAAAGCCGTGTACATCGCCACCATGACGAAGTCGCCATGCGCGAAGTTCACGACGTTCATCATGCCCCAGATCAGCGTGAGGCCGGACGAGAAGAGCGCGTAGACGGCGCCGAGCAGCAGGCCGCCGACGATCACCTGGAGGAGGGTCGCGGAGATCATGGGACGCGATGTTCTCTTCTCCCCGTGAAACGGGGAGAGGTCGAGTCGGCTGCGGCAGCAGCCGACCGGGTGAGGGGTCGTCCACCAGCGGCGCGTTTCCCACGCCCCTCATCCGGTTGAACTGACGTGCGACTCGACTTCTCCCCGTCCATGACGGGGAGAAGCATGGCCTTCGGCCTTACCATCCCTTGTACGGCAGCTTCAGCTCCGAGGTCGCGCTCTCCGCCGGCCACACGGCCACGTACTTGTCGCCCTGGATCTGGATCAGCAGCGCGGCCGCGAGGATGTTCTGGCCCTTCTCGTCGAATTTCACGCCCCGGTAGCCCATCATCAGCTGGTTCGGCTTCAGGTCGGTCGCCCGGAGCGCCGCCTGGATCTTCGCGGGCTCCGTCGAACCGGCGCGGTTGATCGCCTCGACCAGCGTGAAGAAGCCCTGCATCGCGCGGCCCGACGTGTCGTCGAGGTCGTTCCCGGTCTTCGCCCGGTACATCTCGTTGATGCGATAGGACACGGACCCGGGCTTGCCGGGATCGAAGGCCGAGCGGTTGATCGCGCCCTGGGCGAGGTTTCCGACCGTCTTCAGGAAGGCCGCGTCCGAGAAGCCGGAATCGTCGCCGATCAGGATCGGCGGCTTGTAGCCGAGCGCCTGCATCGTCTTCACGTACAGGATGGCGTCCGACGTGTAGCTGATGAAGATGACCGCGTCGGGGTTGCTGTCCTTCAACTGCAGCACCTGCGACTGCAGGTCGGTCGCGTTGGCGCTATAGGGAATGGTCAGCGCGACGTTGAAGCCGCCGGCCTTCGCGGCCTCGCCCACGACCTTCGCGATCGACGTGCCGTATTCCGTGTTCTCGTTCACGATGGCGAGCTTGTCGACGGTGCGGCCCTTCGCCTTCATGTCCTTCAGGAAGTCGACGTAGATCTTGGCGATGTCCGACGCGATCGGGGTGGTTCGGAAGAACCACTTGAAGCCGCGCTCGGTGAGGTTCGCGGCGACCGACTCGCCCGACATGAAGGGGATCCCGTAGCGCTCCGAGATCGCGCTCGCGGTCGTCGTGATGCCGGACTGGTAGGCGCCGACCAGCGCCACGACCTTCTCGTCGGTGATGAGCCGCAGCGCCTGGTTCTGGCCGGCGGCCGGCGTGCCCTGGTTGTCCGCGAAGACGACCTCGACCTTCGCGCCCTTCAGTCCGGGAAGCCCTGCGCCCTTGGCGAGCGTCAGCTCGCCGAGCTCCGGGTGATCGGTGTTGATGATCTCGGCCGCGAGCTCGATCGCGGCCTTGGCCGCGACGCCCGCGCTCGCCGCGTTACCGCTGAGCGGATAGATCGCGCCGATCTTCACGGCGGTCTGGGCGAGCGCCGCGCCCGTGAGGCCGATCAGCAGCCCTAATCCGGCGAGCCCGGACGCGATGGTCGAGCGACGGTTCTGCATCAGCGATTCTCCCCTGTCGTCCTCTTCGAGGACGCGGCCTTTCGGGCTCTCGATCGGTGTTAAATCAGATCGGAAGGGCAGGGGCCAGCCGCGTGACGGAGGTGCGAAGGGGATATTCGTCGAGACCGCGACGTCTTCTCGGAGCCGGACGCACATCCTGATCCAACCCCATGCGTCATGCTGAGGAGAGTCGCGAGGCGGCTCGTCTCGAAACACGCGCGGACCGTTGCGCGTCCTTCGAGACGCCTGCTTCGCAGGCTCCTCAGAGCCTGCCCCGGACTCGATCCGGGGATGACGTGGGAGGTGGACCTGGTCGTTCCCGACCAAGCGCTCAGATCGCGAGCGCGTTCGGCACGTCCTCGCCGAAATAGGCCCGCTCGAGCCGGCGCGGCAGGTCGTCTTCGCCCGTCCCGGCCTCGAGCACGATCCGGCCCTGCGCGAGCGCGTAGACGCGGTCGGAGGCGGCCAGCGCCTTCTCGATCAACTGCTCGACGAGGAGCACCGCGGTGCCGCCCTCGCGGAGCCGCCGGACGACGCTCAGCACCCGGTCGACCAGCACGGGCGAGAGGCCCGCCGAGGGCTCGTCCAGCATCAGGAGACGCGGACGCCCGACGAGCCCCTGGGCCACGGCCAGCATCTGCTGCTGCCCGCCGGAGAGCGAGGCGCCCCGGTCGTTCCGCTTCGCGGCGATCTCGGGAAAATGCGCGAGCGCCTCCTCGATTCGGGCCTGGCGCTCGCCGCGGGGCACGTCGTAGGCGGCCAGGAGAAGGTTGTCCGCGACGCTCTGCTGCGTGAAGATCCGATGGCCCTCGATGACATGCGCGAGCCCGGCCCGGACCGTCTCGCGGGGGCCGAGCCCGCGCAGGCTCCGGCCCGCGAAGGTCGCATCCCCGCCGCTCCACGCGACGAGGCCCGAGATCGCCCGGAGCAGCGTCGTCTTGCCGGCCCCGTTCGGGCCGAGCAGCGTCACGACCTCGCCCGCGCCGATCTCGAGATCGACCCCGTGCAGGACGCGGATCTTGCCGTAGCCGGCCTCGAGGCCGCGCACCGCGAGCAGCGGCGGCGCCCGTCGTTCCTCAGGCGCCGAGATAGGCACTCACGACCTCCTTGTGGACCCGGATCTCGGCCGGGGTTCCGGCCGCGAGGACGCGCCCGAGATTCAACACCGTGACGTCGTCGCAGATGTCGAAGATGAGGTCCGCATGGTGCTCGACCAGGAGCACGCCGGTGCCCCGTCGCGCGATCTCGCGGATCAGGGCGCCGAGCCGCTTGATCTCGCCGGTCGAGAGCCCGGCGGCCGGCTCGTCGAGCAGCAGCATGGCGGGCCGGATCATCAGCGCGCGGGCGATCTCGACGAAGCGGAGCTCGCTGTGCCCGAGGCGGCTCGCCCGCACCTCGTCCAGCGCCTGGAGCCCGGCCGCCCGGAGCGCGAGCCGTGCGTCGGCGCGCAGCCGGCGCTCGTCGGCCCCGTGGCGCGGCAGCGCGAGCAGCGCCTCGCCGAGCGTCGCGCGGCCGAGCACCGTGCCGCCGATCATGACGTTCTCGATGACGGAGGCCTCGCCGACGATCCGGGGCGTCTGGAAGGTCCGGGCGATCCCGAGGCTCGCCCGCGCCTCGGGCAGCTCGGAGAGGAGCTGCCGTCCGCCGAGCTCGACCCGGCCGGCTTGCGGCCGGTAATAGCCGGAGATGACGTTGAGGGTCGTGGTCTTGCCGCTGCCGTTCGGGCCGATGAGGCCGTGGATCCGGCCGGGCCGGACGTCGAGACCGAGGCCGTCGATCGCTTTCAGCGCGCCGAAGCTGAGAGAGAGGCTGCGGAGCGAGAGCGGGGCGGCCGACACGCGCTCGCCCGCCATCAGGAGATCGAGCGCCGCGGGCTGGGGCGCGATCGCCCGATCGGCCGGGAGCGCGCGCCGGCTTCGGGTGTCGAGGAGATCGGCGATGCCGCCCGGCATCGCGAGCACGATGACGAGCAGCAGGACCGCGTAGAGGAAGGTCGACCAGGCCGCGAGCGGGGCCGCGATCTCCGGCAGGATCGTCAGCACGATCGTGCCGATCAGCGGCCC
>CAXTKM010000106.1:0-13099 GCA_964244795.1 uncultured Enterovirga sp. | reverse complement strand
GGCTCGCGGCCGCGCTTCGGGCGCGACTACATCATCCCGGTCCCGTTCGACCCGCGGCTGATCTCCACGATCTCGCCCGCGGTCGCGGAGGCCGCGGTCGAGACCGGCGTCGCGGGCCGGCCGGTGCCGCCGAACTACGCGGCCGAGCTGCAGGCCCGGCGCGACCCGACCGCGGGAGTCCTCGCGCGCGTCTTCGAGCGCGTCCGGAAGTTCCCGAAGCGGGTCGTCTTCGCGGAGGGCGAGGAAGAGCAGGTGATGCGGGCCGCGATGAGCTTCGTGAACCAGGGGCTCGGCACCGCGATCCTGGTCGGTCGCGAGGACGTGGTCAGGGAGGCCGCGGCGGCGGGCGGGATCGATATCGGGGGTCGCAGCGGCATCGAGATCCACAACGCGCGGCTGTCGCGCAGGAACGAGGCCTACGCGCAATACCTCTATTCGAAGCTGCAGCGGAAAGGCTTCCTGTTCCGGGATTGCCAGCGCCTGATCAACCAGGACCGCAACCACTTCGCGGCCGCGATGGTGGAGCTCGGCGACGCGGACGCGATGGTGACGGGCGTCACCCGAAACTTCTCGGTCGCGCTCGAGGACGTGCGCCGCGTCATCGACGAGAAGCCCGGGCACCGGGTCATCGGGGTCTCGCTCTGCCTCACCCGCGGCCGCACCGTGCTGGTCGCGGACACGGCGGTCACCGACATGCCGGACGGGAAGGCGCTGGCCGAGATCGCGCTCGAGGCGGCCGGCGTCGCGCGCCGGTTCGGCATGGAGCCCCGGCTCGCGCTGCTGGCGTTCTCGACCTTCGGGCATCCGGAGGGGGAGCGCTCGCGGCACGTGCGCGACGCCGTGAAGATCCTGGACGGGATGCGGGTCGATTTCGAGTACGACGGCGACATGGCGGCCGACGTCGCGCTGAACCGCGACCTGATGGCCGCCTACCCGTTCTGCCGCCTGACGGGTCCCGCGAACGTCCTCGTGATGCCGGCCTTCCACTCGGCGTCGATCTCGACCCGCATGCTGCAGGAGCTCGGCGGCGCGACCGTAGTCGGCCCGTTGATCGTCGGCCTCGACAAGCCGGTCCAGATCGTCGCCCTCGGGGCGACCGACACCGACCTCGTCCGCATGGCCGCGCTCGCGAGCTACAACATCGGGGGGTGAGGGGCGGCCGGCAGGATGCCGCAGACGCCCCACACGACGCGGTCGGCGCGGCGGCTGCGCCGCCGCGCCGACCCTAGCGGGTCGCGCGCGATTGCGCCGGGATGAAGGCCTCGTCGGTCAACGCGGTCGCCAGGAGCGCGAACATCCCGGCATGGAGACCGATCGTCGCGAGCCCGACCGCCTGCCCCTGCCAGAGCGCCAGGGCGCCGGCCGCCATCGCGCCGGGTCCGACGACGTACACCGCTTTACGCCACGAGGCGGCCGGGCGCCCGAGCCGCCACGCGCAGGCCGCCAGCGCAACCAGCGCGAAGCCGCCCTTCAGCGCCGCCATGAACCGCATCAGGCGGGTCAGGTCGGGATCGAGCGCCGTCGTCGAGGGGCCGCCGACGGCCAGGACGGCCGAGCAGGCCAGGATCGTGCAGACGCCGAGCATCATGCGAAGCCGAGCGACCCGGCCGGGAGCCGAGCCGGCCGACCCTTCGCGACGCTCATCGCCCGCGGCGAGTGCGGTGACCCCCAACCGGACCTCCTTGTGCGAGCCGTCGGGCGTGGAGCCGCGGCGAGGCCCACATGATAGGCCGGCCATGAGGGCGGGCAAGGCCGGACACCGTCCCGAGCGTCCCGCCCTCGGCGCCTGTGGGCCTCTCGAAGCAGGCGTCTCGGCTGCCGCGTCCCGATGTTAAGCGCTGGAACATCCTTGACGGTACGAGGTTGAACAGTCCGAAGCGGCCGATCGACGGCCGCATCACGGGAGTTTCAGCGATGAGCAGCACGACCGACAAGATCAAGGGCCTCGCCAACGAGGCGGTCGGCAACGTCAAGCAGGGCGTCGGAAACGTGACGGGCAGCACGAAGCTTCAGGCCGAGGGCAAGGCCCAGGAGCTGAAGGGCGAAGCCCAGAAGACTGTCGGCGACGTCAAGGGCGCCGTCAAGGACACCGCGAACAAGCTCTGAACGACAGTCCTGAAGGCCTCGCCCCTCCGGGCGGGGCCTTCAGAACGTGGATGGGGTCTTGGCCGAACCGAGCCGCTTCTCGATATCGTCGCCGCGTTCGACCGTGACGTCGAGGTCGGTCACGAGACCGTTCGACAGCGAATACACCCAGCCGTGCACCGAAAGCTCCTGGCCGCGCGCCCAGGCATCCTGCACGAAGACGTCGGATGCGACGTTCCTGACCTGCCTGACGACGTTCAGCTCGCAGAGGCGATCGAGGCGCTCGCGGCCCTCCGGCAAGGCCTCGAGCTCGGGCCGATGCTCGCCATACACCTCCCGGATCGGGTGGAGCCAGTGGTCGACGAGGCCGCGGCGCTTGCCGTCGATCGCGGCCGCGATGCCACCGCAGCCGTAATGACCGACCACCATCACGTGGCTCACCTTGATCACGTCGACCGCGAATTGCAGCACGGACAGGTAGTTCGCATCCTGGGGCGGGGCGAGGTTCGCGACGTTTCGATGCACGAAGAGCTCGCCGGGATCGAGATCGACGATCTCGTTCGCCGGCACGCGGCTGTCGGAGCAGCCGATCCAGAGATATTTCGGCGCCTGCTGGCCCTCGAGCCGGCGGAAGAAGCCCGGGTCGGCCTCGACCTTGCGCTGCGCCCAGGCCCGGTTGTTGGCCTTCAGGTGATCGAGCATGCGGTGTCCTGCTGGGTCCCTGAAACCATTGCCTCGGCCGCACCGTACTCGACAAGGGCCTTCGCGTCGCGCCATGTCGGCTCGCGCTGTGTCGGCGCCATGCCGCGATCGTCGCCGGCGGAGCTCTTCATGATCCTCTCTCGTTCGCTCGCCTGGGCCGTCGGCCTCTCGGCTCTCGCGGCATCGCCGCTCGCGCTCGCGCAGCCGGCCCCGACCCGGGTCCGGGGCGTCGTCGACACCTTCGCGAGCCCGGATCTCAGCGTCACCTCGCGCGAGGGTCCCAAGGTCGCGATCCGGCTCGCCGACACCGCCCGCGTCGTGGCCGTCAAGAAGGCCACGCTCGCCGACGTGAAGCCCGGCTCCTACGTCGGGATCGCCGCGATGCCCCGGCCCGACGGGTCGCAGCTCGCGATCGAGGTGCTGATCTTCCCCGAAGCCATGCGGGGCACGGGCGAGGGTCACCGACCCTGGGACCTCATGCCCGAGAGCACGATGACGAACGCGACCGTCGCGGAGACGGTCGGCAAGGTCGAGGGCCAGACCCTGACCCTCACCTACAAGGACGGCCAGAAGACCGTGATCGTGCCGCCCGAGGCCCCGATCGTGACCTTCGTCCCGGCCGAGCGCGCCGACATCAAGCCGGGGACCCGGGTGGTCGTGACGGTCGTGCGCGCCGTCGAGGGTCCGGCGCTCTCCGGCAGCATCGTGGTCGGGAAGGACGGCATCGATCCGCCGATGTGAGGCGAGAGGCCTGGCTCGGACGCTCGTCGCAGGGACGGGGCGGCCTTCGAGCCGGCAATGACGTGTCGTTCGGACGAACATTCGTCCGAACGACTGGACAGCGTGGTCGATCGTCGGCAGAGTTCCCGGACAGCTTCCAGCAAGGAGGCGCGCCGATCTCGAAACGTCTTCGGGCACGGCCCGGGAGGACGTCCGATGTACCGCCACCTCGCGATCGGCATCGCGGCCAGCCTCGCCCTCGGCATGATCGGCGGTGCCGCGAGAGCCCAGGGCCAGCCGATCAGGATCGGCGTCATCGACGACCTCTCCGGGATGTACGCGGGCAACGGCGGCCCGAACACGGTGCTCGCGACCACGATGGCGGTCGAGGATTTCGGCGGCAAGGTCTTGGGCCGGCCGATCGAGGTCGTGTCGGCCGATCACCAGAACAAGCCGGATGTCGGCTCGGCTCTCGCCCGCCAGTTCGCCGACGAGAGAGGCGTGACCGCCATCGTCAACGGCGGCGCGAGCTCCGTCGGGCTCGCGATCCAGGCCTATGCGAAGGGCCGCAAGCTCACGACGCTGATCAGCGGCGGCTACGCGGCGAACTTCTCGGGCTCGGGCTGCTCGCCCTTCGGCACGCAATGGGCGCCCTCGACCGGCGAGCTCGCGAGCGCGGTCGCCGAGGCCGTCGTCCACGCCGGCGGCCGGAAATGGTACATGATGACGGCGGACTACGTGTTCGGCCACAATCTCGCGGCCGACGCGACCAGGGCCGTCGAGGCAGCCGGGGGGCAGGTCGTCGGCGAGGTCCGTCATCCGCTGGGGACGCCGGACATGTCCTCGCCGCTGCTGCGGGCACAGGCCTCGGGAGCCGACGTGATCGGGCTCGCGAATGCCGGCCCCGATCTCGTCAACGCGATCAAGCAGGCGCGCGAGTTCGGCATCACCTCGAAGCTCGTCTCGATGCTGGTCTTCGCGAACAACGTCGTCGCGCTCGGGCTCGAATCCGCGCAGGGCATCCGCATGGCGGTGAACTTCTACTGGGACGCGAACGACGACACGCGCGCCTGGTCGAAGCGCTTCATGGCCCGGAACGGCAACGTCGTGCCGGACATGAGCCACGCGCTCGCCTACGTCGCGACCACGCACTACCTGCGGGCGGTCGCCCAGGCCGGGACCCCGGACGCCGCCGCCGTCGACGCGGCGATGAAGGCGCTGCCGATCACCGGCGGCCTGATCCGCAACCCGCGCATCCTGGCGAACGGCCGGGTCACGATGGACATGTACCTGGTCGAGGTCAGGAGCCCGAAGGACTCGAAGAGTCCCGCCGACCTCTACAAGGTGGTCGACACGATCCCGGCCGAGAAGCTGTTCCTGCCAGCGGAGAAGAGCGGCTGCCCGCTCACGACCGGGTGACCGGCGCGGCCGGATCGCACCCTCTCCGGCTCACGGCTTCAGCCGATACCCCGTCCGGAACATCCAGGCCGTGATCGCGGCGCAGAGCGCGAGAAAGGCGAGCGTGGCCGCGAGGCTCACGCCGACGCTGATCTCGGCGGCCCCGAAGAAGCTCCAGCGGAATCCGCTGACGAGGTAGAAGACCGGGTTGAACAGGCTGATCGTCCGCCACACGGGCGGCAGCATGTCGATCGAGTAGAAGCTGCCGCCGAGGAACGTCAGCGGGGTGATGATGAGCAGCGGGATGACCTGCAGCTTCTCGAACCCGTCCGCCCAGATGCCGATCACGAAGCCGAACAGGCTGAAGGTGACCGAGGTGAGGACCAGGAACGCCGTCATCCAGACCGGATGCTCGATCCGGAGCGGCACGAAGAAGCCCGCGGTCAGGAGGATGATCGCCCCGAGGATGATCGACTTCGTGGCCGCCGCAGCGACGTAGCTCGCCACGAGCTCGAAGGCCGAGACCGGGGCCGAGAGATGCTCGAAGATCGTACCCGTGAAGCGCGGGAAGTAGATCGCGAACGAGGCGTTCGAGACGCTCTGCATCAGGAGCGACAGCATCACGAGCCCGGGCACGATGAAGGCCCCGTAGGCCACGCCGTCGACCTCGGTGATGCGTCCTCCGATCGCGGACCCGAACACGACGAAGTAGAGCGAGGTGGAGATGACGGGCGACACGATGCTCTGGAGCACCGTCCGCCGGGTCCGGGCCATCTCGAACAGGTAGATGGCCCGCATCGCGTAGAGATTCATGCCGCCGCCCTGTGCGAGACGAGCCGCACGAAGATGTCCTCGAGCGAGCTCTGCTCAGTCCGCAGGTCCGCGATCACGGCGCCCGCGCGGTTCAGCGCGTCGAGCAGGGCCGGGATGCCGGTGCCCTCCTGGCGCGTGTCGTAGGTGTAGACGAGCTCGCGCCCACCCTCCGCGAGGGCGAGCCGGTCGGCCGGCAGGCCGGGCGGCAGCGCGGCCAGCGGCTCCGCGAGCGCGATCGTGAGCTTCTTCGTGCCGAGCGACTTCATGAGCTCGGCCTTGTCCTGGACCAGGATGAGCTCGCCCCCGTCGATCACGCCGATGCGGTCGGCCATCTCCTCGGCCTCCTCGATGTAGTGGGTGGTCAGCACGACCGTGACGCCCTTCGCCCGGAGCGCGCGCACGAGCGCCCACATGTCGCGCCGGAGCTCCACGTCGACGCCGGCCGAGGGCTCGTCGAGGAACAGGAGCTGCGGCTCGTGCGAGAGCGCCTTCGCGATCAGGACGCGGCGCTTCATGCCGCCGGACAGCGTGACGATCTTCGACGTGCGCTTCTCCCACAGCGAGAGATCCCGCAGCACCTGCTCGATGAAGGCCGGGTTCGGGGCGCGGCCGAAGAGGCCGCGGCTGAAGCTCACCGTGTCCCAGACGCTCTCGAACGCGTCCGTCGCGAGCTCCTGCGGCACGAGACCGATCCGGGCCCGGGCGGCCCGGTAGGCCGTCACGATGTCGTGGCCGTCGACCTCGACCCGGCCGGTCGTCGCCGTGACGGTGCCGCAGCAGATGCCGATCAGCGTCGTCTTGCCGGCGCCGTTCGGACCGAGAAGATCTCGCCCTTGCGGATCGTCAGGTCGACGCTCTTCAGCGCCTGGAACCCGGATTTGTAGGTCTTCGACAGGTTCGTGAGGGAGAGGGCGGGCTGCATGGGATCCTGGGACGCGACGGCGCCGGCCGAGCCATGCCCCCGTTTCGGGCGGGCGTCCAGCCGGGGGCCGACGCGGGGGCGTGTGGTCGGAGGATCGGTGCGCGGGTCAGACGGCGCGGTTCGCGCGATGATCCTCGGGCTCGGCCCTGGACAGGACCTCGCCCGCGACGTCCGAGAAGCGCGGCGGCGCCTCCCGGATGAAGGGCAGCGGCCGGCACACCTCGATCGCCGCGAGGCCGAAGCGCGCGGTCATGAGGCCGTTCAGCACGCCCTCTCCGAGCCGGGCCGAGATGCGGGCCGCGACCCCATGCCCGAGCACCTGCTGGACGAGGCCGTCGCCGAGCGCGGCTCCGCCCGTGACCGCGAGATGGTTGAAGGCCGCGCGCGCGAGCCGGAGCGAGCCGAGGACGCCGGGCCGGCCGCCGTAGATGCGGGCCACGTGACGGAGCAGGCGCGCACCCGCGAAGATCACGAAGGCGAGGTCCACGATCGCGCGCGGGCTGATCGCGGTCACCATCGAGACCTGCTTCGCGGCGGTCGCGACGGCCCGGGTCGCGCGCTCGTCGAGGGGCGCGAGGAGCATCCGCTCGGCCAGCGCCAGGCGATCCTCGGGGTCCATGATCTCGTCCTCGACCGCGAGGACGCCCGGACCCGGGCCGGAGATCGCACCCCGCCCGGCATAGGCCGCGGCCAGCTCCCGGGCGACGGCCTTCGCGGCCTCGCCGTCCCGGACCGCGATCGCCTCGCGGGCGCGGGTCCGCAACGCCTCGGTGAGGCGCTCGCGCATCACGCCCCGGATCTCGCGCGCCGCGATCGCGACGAAAGCCAGCGCGGCCAGCGCGGTCAGCGCGGCCGCGAGCCAGCCGAGCCAGGTCGCGGCCGCGAAGAGGTCCTGCACGAGCCGCTCGACCGCGACCCCGATCGCGAGGCTCGCGAGGCCGCCCAAGGCCCCGAACAGGATGCCGCCCCAGGGCGCGCGGCGGCCCGGCGCGGGCAGGACCGGGACGCCGTCCGCGGCCTCGATCGCGTCCATCGGCTCCTCGGTCACGAGCACGCGTGCGCTGTCCCGGACGGCGTCCGGGACCTCGGGCGTGAGGGTGACGGTGCCCGGCTCGCCCAGCCGGAACGCGCGCGGCCGGGTGCTCATGCGAGACGGTCTCCGAGCAGGAAGTCGAGCGCGCGGTCGAGCCGGATCTGCGGCAGCGGAGCCGTGCGGCCGGCCGCGTCCGCGGCCGCCTTCGGGGGCCGGAAGCGCGGGAACCGCAGCGACCCGGGCGCCAACGCGCCGCGGAACACCGCCTCCGGGTCGTCCGGCAGCTCGCCCGGGAAGATCGCGGCCTCGGCCGTCCCGTCGAAGACGTCGTCGCCGATCCGCTCCCCGGCCTCCGGGGTGCCGGCGACGGCCCTGACCGTGGTCCGGCCCTCGAGGATCGACGTCTCGCGCGTCGCCCGCACGGACGCGAGCGCGACCGTCCCGACCCGGGCGCCCGCCGCCTCCGTCCGGGCGACGGCCCGGGCGACCAGGAGACGCAGCAGCCGCTCGAGCCGATCGTGGCCCGTGTGGTGGATGTGGTCGGCTTTCGTCGCCGCGAAGAGCACGCGGTCGGCCCGGGGCGAGAAGATGCGCGAGAGGATCGTGTTGCGGCCGGCCGAGAAGGCCAGGAGCACGCGGTCGAGCGCGGTCTCGAGCTCGGCCAGCGCGACCGGCCCGGCATCGACCGCGGCCAGCACGTCGACCAGGACGATCTGGCGCTCGATGCGCTGGAAGTGGTCCCGGAAGAACGGTCCCACGACCCGGGTCTTGTAGGACTCGAAGCGTCGCTCCATCAGGCCGGCGAGCGTCCCGGGCGCCGGCGCCGCGTCACCGGGAAGGTCGAGCGGCGCGAAGGTCAGCGCCGGCGATCCGGCGAGGTCGCCCGGCATGAGGAAGCGGCCGGGCGGAGTCGTCGCGACCGCCTCCGGGCCGGCCCGGAGCGCTCCGAGATAGGCCCGGAACGCCTCGGCCTGCCGGGCCGCCTCGGGCTCGTCGGGCCGGCCGGCCGGATCGGCATCGGCCAGGGCGGCGTGCCAGGGCGCGGCGAGCGCGGCCCGATCGGGCCGCCGGCTCGCCGCCACCGTCTCGCGCGACCAGTCGCGATAGCCCTGGTCGAGGAGCGCGAGGTCCAGCAGCCATTCGCCCGGGTAGTCGACGATGTCGAGCGTCAGGGTGGCCGGGCCGCCGCGCCAGCGCGATCGGCGCTCGTAGTCGATGTCGAGCCGGAGCTGCGCCGTCCGGGACGTCGAGCCCGGCCAGCGGCGCTCCTGGGTCAGGGCCGCGAGGTTCGCCTCGTAGGCGAAGCGCGGCACGTCGTCGTCGGGCTGATCGCCGAGGCGGGCGCGCCGGATCCGGCCCTCCGCCGCGGCCCGGAAGGCCGGTAGCGGGGTGCCCCGGAGAAGGTGATGGACGAGCGCCGTCGTGAACACGGTCTTGCCCGAGCGCGCGAGCCCGGTCACCCCGAGCCGCAGCGTCGGCTGGAACAGGTCCTGCCCGGCCTGCCGCAGCGACTGGGCCGCGAAGCCGGCCCGGGCGGCGAGATCGATCAGCGAAGGCAAGGGGGTCTCGACCGTCGAGCGTGAAGGGGGCGGCTGTAAGTGATGACGCGGGCGGCCCGCCGCAACCTACTCGCCGGGCGCGAGCCCGTTCGAGGCGGCCTGGGCCGCGAGGCGGTCGCGCAGCCGGCCGACCGCGCCCTCGGCGAGCTCCGGCCCGGCATGGAGGTAGCCGAGCTCGATCGCCGACATCGCGACCATCACGGGCAGGAGGTTCGCGGTCGGCCGGCCCTCCCCGTCGAAGAGCTTCAGGTCGTCGCTCGGCGAGACCCCGAGCGCGCGAGCGATCGCGGCCGAGTAGACGGCGATCCGGCCCTCCTCCGAGCCGCAGAGCGAGGCGGGTGGAGGGGCCGGGATCGTGCCGAGCGCGGCGATCCGCAGGACGGCCAGGCGGACCGCGGGCTTCGCTCCGGCGGCTGCGCGCCTCGATTTCGGAGCGGCCCGAACGACGCGCTCGCCGAGCCCCGGCGCGAGGTCCGGCACCCGAAAGGTCGGCATCCTGGGCAGCGGCACGACCGAGACCCTGACCCGCCCGGCCGGAGGCCGGGGGGCACCGCCGGCCCGGACCGCACGGCCGGCGCGCGGCTGCGCCGTGCCGGTCCGGGTCGAGACCAGGAACCTCGCCCGGAGCGTGTTCGCGAGGCCCCGGACGGCCAGCACCGCCGGCAGGCCCGCACCGTCGCCGAGCCGGCACTCGGCCGGAGCCCAGCGGCGCACGATGTCCGCGGCCGACCGCAGCCCGTACGAGACCGCGTAGGTCCGCAGCAGCGTCGCGGCCGCGTCGGCCCCGGCCTCCGTGGTCGCGAAGGCGGTATGGCCCTCGTCGTCCGCCCCGATCTCGCCCGGCCAGCGCGCCCGCTTGATGCACCACGGGTTGTTCAGCTTGACGCAGCGGGTGACGACCGGGCGGCCGGACAGGAGAAAGCCGGCCGCCGCGGCCAGGGGCGCGGGCTCCAGCGTCCATCGCGTCGCCTCGCGCCAGTTCGACACCTCGCGCTCCTGGGCCCGGTACACCGCCGGCTCCTGTGCGCGCCGCGACTCGGACAGGACGGCCACCAGGGCGGCCGGCATCGCGGGCGGCCGCAGGGTCGCGCCGAGGCCGATCAGCGTCGCGACCGCGGCTGCCGCGAGCGCGATCACGGCGGGCCGCCCCCGAGCGACGCCGGCGTCACGAAGCGAAGGAGCCGCGCGGCGCCCGTCCCGACCTCGCCCCAGGCGGCGCCTGGCAGCGCGAGGACCGCGAAGGCGGCGGTCGGCATGCCGGCCGCGAGCCGCGCCTCGCCGGGTCCGGTCAGCATCCGGGCGAGATCCTCGAAGCCGGGATTGTGCCCGACCATCACGATCGACCGAGCCTCGTCCGGCACCGCCCGGACGAGGCCGAGCAGCGTCTCCGGCTCCGCGTCGTAGATCGCGTCCTCGAACCGGACCGGGACGGCCGCGAGGCCGGCGAGTTCCCAGGTCTCGCGGGTCCTGGCCGCGGGCGACACGAGCGCGAGATTGGGACGGGGCTCCGACGCGAGCGCGCGGGCGACGAGCGCCATGTCGGAGCGGCCGCGCTTCGCGAGCACGCGCCCGAAGTCGCGGACCTCGTCCTTCGCGACGGCCTTGGCGTGGCGGAGAAGAATCAGGGTTTTCACGGTGCTAATGCCTCCCGGCTCATCCCGAAGATCGCTGCGAGGACACTTCCGGTTGTCATTCCGGGGCGGCGAAGCCGAGCCCGGAACCCATAAACGCCCACGTCCGATCGATGACTCAGCCCGTGTTACGTCCGGGTTCGTCAGCGCTTATGGGTTTCGGGCTCTCGCTCCGCGAGCCCCGGAATGACGAAGCAGGGTGAATGTCCCGGGGCAGATCTCCGGCACGGAACGAGACAGCCCCCCTCCGAGGTTCCATCTCCCGAACATCCCCCCGAAACACCCCTGTAACCAAACAGCCAAGTTGCGGCCATCTTGGCCGGTGATACCGTCCCGGCCCCGCGAATCCTGCGCCGCAGGATCCGTCGGGCCCGGAACCATCGCCGATGATCTCTCCCGTCCTCCGCGTGCTCGCCGTCCTGGCCGCCCTGATCGCCGGAGGCAGCGCCGCGCTCGCGCAGAAGAGCTTCGTGCGCGACGATCTCGCGAGCGAGGGGATCCGGCTCGAGGAGACGCTGCGGCGCGAGGCGGGCGGCCGGAACGCCGCTGCCCCGCAGGCGCGGCGCGACGGCGCGGCGGCGCTGGAGCGCGGCGATGCCCGCCGGGCGCTCGCGCTGTTCGCATCCGCGATCGCGGCCGAGCCGCGGGTCGCGGCCGGCTGGGCCGGCTACGCCCGCGCCGCGAAGGAGATCGAGGGCAAGGATTACGGCGAGCGCTACGTCCTCCAGGAGCGCGCGACCGGCGCGGCCTACATGGCCTATGTCCGGGCCACGACCCGGACCGAGGAGGCGGCCTACCTGGCGCTGCTCGGCGAGGTCTATGGCCTCCGCGAGATCTGGCGGCCGGCGCTCGACAGCTACCGGGCGAGCCTCGCGCTGTCCGACGACGTGCCCGTCCGGACCGCCTACGAGGAGATGCGGGCGAAGCACGGCTTCCGGATCCTGGACTACAAGGTCGATTCCGATTCGCCGTCGCCGCGCGCGTGCTTCCAGTTCTCGGAGGCGCTGGCCGGCGGGGCGACCGATTTCACGCCCTACGTGACGGTCTCCGGCGCGTCGAACGCCGCCGTCACGACGGAAGGGCAGCAGCTCTGCGTCGATGGGCTCCGGCACGGCCAGAAATACGCTGTCGTGCTCCGGCAGGGCCTGCCGTCCGGGGTCGGCGAGAGCCTGCTCCGCTCCGCGGATTACGACCTCTACGTCCGCGATCGCTCGCCCCAGGTCCGGTTCACGGGCCGGAACTACGTCCTGCCCCGGACCGGCCAGCAGGGGGTGCCGGTGATCTCCGTGAACACCCGGGAGGTCGCGGTCGACATCTACCGGATCGGCGACCGGAATCTCCTGCCGACCGTGAGGGCGGACGATTTCCTGACCCAGCTCTCGCGCTACCAGGCGGCCCAGATCGCGCGCGAGAAGGGCATCAAGGTGTGGTCCGGCACGCTCGCGACCGCGAACGACCTGAACCGCGACGTCGTCACGGCCTTCCCGGTCCTGCAGGCCGTGGGCAAGCTCGAGCCCGGCATCTACGTCATGACCGCGGCGGCCGGGACGCGCGCCGCCGCGACCGATCCGGCCGATGGCGGCGGCGAGGACGAGTACGAATCCTCGCGCCGGGCGACGCAGTGGTTCGTGGTCTCCGATCTCGGCCTGACCGCGCTGAAGGGTTCCGACGGCATCACGGTCGCGGTGCGGTCGCTGGCGAGCGGCGAGCCGCTGCGCGACGTCGAGCTCCGGCTCGTCGCCCGCAACAACGAGGTGCTGGCGACCCGGCGCACGGACGCCGCCGGCCGGGCCACCTTCGATCCCGGCCTCGCGCGCGGCGAGGGCGGTCTCGCGCCGGGCCTCGTAGTGGCGACCGCCGGGACCGGCCCCGCGGGCCAGACAGGTTCGGGCGCCTCCGGCGCGAGCCTCGATTACGGCTTCCTGGACATGGGCGGCGCGCCCTTCGATCTCAGCGACCGCGGCGTGAAGGGCCGGGCCGTGACGGCCGGCCTCGACGCGTTCCTCTACACCGAGCGCGGCGTCTATCGGTCCGGCGAGACCGTGAACATGACGGCGCTGCTCCGCGACACGAAGGGCGTCGCGGTCTCCGGGCCGCCGCTGACGCTGATCGTGCGCCGGCCGGACGGGGTCGAGCATCGCCGCGAGCAGGTCGCCGACCAGGGCCTCGGCGGCCGCGCCTACAGCCTCGCGCTGCTGAACGGAGCGATGCGGGGCACCTGGCGCGTCCAGGCCCA
>CAXTKM010000105.1:0-13106 GCA_964244795.1 uncultured Enterovirga sp. | reverse complement strand
CCACCTGCGGCAGGAACATCTTGCCCGAGCCGAACAGGTCGCCGACGACGTTCATGCCGCTCATCAGCGGCCCCTCGATGACGTGCAGCGGCCGGGCGACGGAGAGGCGCGCCTCCTCCGTGTCGACGGCGATGTAGTCCGTGAGCCCGTTCACGAGCGCGTGCTCGAGCCGCTTCGCGACCGGCCATTCGCGCCAGGCAAGGTCCTGCACCCGGGCCTGGACGCCGCCGCCGCTCTTGAAGCGCTCGGCCTCCTCGAGCAGGCGCTCGGTCGCGTCCGGGTTCCGGTTGAGGACGACGTCCTCGCAGAGCCGGCGCATGTCTTCGGGGATGTTCTCGTAGATCGCGAGCTGCCCCGCGTTCACGATCCCCATGTCCATCCCGGCCTGGATCGCGTGGTACAGGAAGACCGCGTGCATCGCCTCTCGGACGGGCTCGTTGCCCCGGAACGAGAAGGAGAGGTTCGAGACGCCGCCCGAGATGTGGGCGTGCGGCAGCGTCCGGGTGATCTCCCGGGTCGCCTCGATGAAGTCGACGCCGTAGTTGTCGTGCTCCTCGATCCCCGTCGCGACCGCGAAGACGTTCGGATCGAAGATGATGTCCTCCGGCGGGAAGCCGAGCTCGTCGACGAGGACCCGGTAGGCCCGCGTGCAGATCTCGACCTTGCGGGCCTGCGTGTCGGCCTGGCCCTGCTCGTCGAAGGCCATCACCACGACGGCCGCGCCGTAGTCGCGGCAGATCGTGGCCTGTGCCTTGAAGCTGTCCACGCCCTCCTTCATCGAGATCGAGTTCACGATCGGCTTGCCCTGGACGCATTTCAGGCCGGCCTCGATCACGGCGAACTTGGACGAATCGACCATCACGGGGACCCGCGCGATATCGGGCTCGGCCGCGACGAGGTTCAGGAAGTCGACCATGGCGCGCTCGGAATCGAGCAGGCCCTCGTCCATGTTCACATCGATGATCTGCGCGCCGCCCGCCACCTGATCCCGGGCGACGTCGAGCGCTGCCGCGAAGTCGCCGTTCGTGACGAGCTTCCGGAACTTGGCCGATCCCGTGACGTTCGTGCGCTCGCCGACGTTCACGAAGGGGATGTCCTTCGTCAGCGTGAACGGCTCGAGCCCGGCGAGCTTCATCGCTGGTGCGAGAACGGGGATCTCGCGCGGACGCTTGCCGGCGACGGCCTCGGCGATGGCCCGGATATGGGCCGGAGTCGTGCCGCAGCAGCCGCCGACGACGTTGACGAGGCCGCTCTCCGCGAATTCGGCGATGAGCGCAGCCGTCGCGGCCGGGCTCTCGTCGTAAAGCCCGAACTCGTTCGGCAGGCCGGCATTCGGATAGGCGCAGACGAGCGTGTCCGCGACCCGTCCGATCTCCTGGATATGGGCCCGCATCTCGCGCGCCCCGAGGGCACAGTTCAGGCCGATCGTGACAGGGTCCGCATGCCGGACGGAATGCCAGAACGCTGTCGGGGTCTGACCGGACAGGGTGCGGCCGGACAGATCGGTGATCGTTCCGGAGATCATGATCGGAAGGACGCGGCCGACCTCGACGAAGACCCGGCGTGCGGCCAGGATCCCGGCCTTCGCGTTCAGCGTGTCGAAGATCGTCTCGATCAGGATGAGGTCGGCGCCGCCCTCGATCAGGCCGCGGATCTGCTCGGCATAGGCGTCGCGGACCTGATCGAAGGTGACCGCCCGGAAGCCCGGGTCGTTCACGTCCGGCGAGATCGACAGCGTCCGGTTCGTGGGCCCGACCGCGCCCGCGACGAACCGCCTGCGCCCGTCGCGCCCTTGCGCGATCTCGGCCGCCGCGCGGGCGAGCCGCGCGCCCTCGACGTTCAGGTCGTGCACGGCCGATTCGAGGCCGTAATCTCCTTGCGCGATCACGGTCGACGAGAAGGTGTTCGTCTCGACGATGTCGGCGCCGGCCATGAAGTAGTCGAGATGGATGTCTCGGACCGCGTCCGGCTGCGTCAGGATCAGGAGGTCGTTGTTGCCGCGCTGATCGTGCCCGTGATCGCGAAACCGATCGCCGCGGAAATCCGCCTCCGAGAGCTTCAGGTTCTGGATTTCCGTCCCCATCGCTCCGTCCATGACGAGGATGCGCTCGCGGGCGGCGGCCCGGAGGGCGGTGACGGGGACGGAACCCTCGGTGACCTGTCTCATCTTACCTCGCCGTCATGGCCGGGCTCGTCCCGGCCATCTCGATGAATGGTGCTCTCGAATCGGGATGGCCGGGACACGCCCGGCCATGACCTAGGCGGCTACGCAGCCGCCCGCTCTCGCGCCGAGCTGGGCTCCGCCCTCAATCCCAGCAAGTGGCAGACCGCGTAGACGAGGTCGGCCCGGTTCATCGTGTAGAAATGGAACTCGGACACGCCACGGTCGACGAGGTCCAGCACCTGCTCGGCCGCGACCGCTGCCGCGATGAGCTTGCGGGTCTCCGGATCGTGGTCGAGGCCTTCGAAGCGCTGCCCAAGCCAGTCGGGCACGGTCGCGCCGGCGCGCTCCGCGAAGCTCTTCGCCTGCTTGAAGTTCTGGACCGGCAGGATGCCGGGCACGATCGGGATCGTGATCCCGCGCGCCCGCACTTTGTCGAGGTAGCGGAGGTACACGTCGTTGTCGAAGAAGAACTGGGTGATCGCCCGGTCCGCGCCGGCGTCGACCTTGGTCTGCAGCGCGTCGATGTCGGCCTCGACGGTCGCGGTCTCCGGGTGCCCCTCCGGATAGGCAGAGACCGACACCTCGAAGTCGCCGATGCGCTTGATGCCGGCCACGAGATCACAGGTCTGCGCGTAGCCGCCCGGATGCGCCTCGTAGGCCGTGCCGATGCCGGCGACCGGATCGCCCCGGAGCGCCACGATGTGCCGGACCCCGATCGCGTGGTAATCCCGAACGACCTCGTCGATCTCGCCCCGGGTCGCGGCGACGCAGGTCAGGTGCGCGGCCGGATGCAGGTCGGTCTCGGCGAGGATGCGCTGCACGGTCTTGTGCGTCCGCTCGCGGGTCGAGCCGCCCGCCCCGTAGGTCACGGAGACGAAATCGGGCCCGAGCGGCGCGAGCCGCTCGATCGACGACCAGAGCGTCGCTTCCATCTCGGCCGTCTTCGGCGGGAAGAACTCGCAGGAGACCCGGATCGGCCGCGTGGAGTGGCGGCTCGGGCGAAAGGCTGAGGATGACATCAGGCGACCTCCCGGCTGAGCGCCGCCGCTGGAGCCCAGGCCGCAGCCTGCCGGCGGTCGCGCCCGAGCCATAGCGACACGGTGAGCTGGTCCCGGTCGGCCCCGGGCGGCGCGAGATCGCGCGTCCGCTCCGGCGCGAGCCCAGCCTCGTCGAGCCAGGCCTCGACCTGCTCGCGCGAGAAGCCGAGGCGCCGATGCGCCTGCGTCTCGCGCAGGAACTCGAGCCCGTGCGGAGCGAAATCGACCACCAGGAGACGGCCGCCGGGCGCGAGCAGACGGGCCGCCTGCCCGAGGGCGCGAGCCGGATCGTCGAGATAATGGAGCACCTGGTGCATCACCACGAGGTCGTAGCCGCCGCGCGCGAGCGGCGGCGCGTGCAGGTCGCCCTGGCGGAGCTCCACGCGCGGCAGCCCGGCCCGGGCGAGGCTCGCGCGGGCGACGGACAGCATGGCGTGGCTCGCGTCGAGCCCGACCGCACGCTCGGCGCGGGGCGCGAGGAGCTGCAGCATCCGGCCCGTTCCGGTCCCGAGATCGAGGAGCGATCCGACCGGCTCCGGCCCGACCACGTCCAGGATCGCGGCCTCGACGGCCTCCTCCGAGACGTGCAGCGAGCGCAGCTCGTCCCAGCGCGGAGCCTGGCGGGCGAAGAACACCTGAGCCGCCTCGGATCGGCGCGCCCGGACGGAGGCCAGGCGCTCGCGATCCTCCGACAGGCGCGGATCCTGACGGTCGATCGAGCCGAGCAGGGCCTGCGGGAGGCCGCTCGTTCCGCCCTCGGTCAGCCGGAAGAACGCCCAGGCACCCTCTCGATGGCGCTCGATCAGGTCCGCCTCCGCCAGCACCTTGAGGTGGCGCGAGATACGCGGCTGCGACTGGCCCAGGATGTCGGTCAGATCGGAGACCGAGAGCTCGCCTTCGGAGAGGAGCATCAGGATGCGGAGCCGCGTCTCCTCGGCGATGGCCCGCAGGGCCGACATCGCGGGGGCGAGCCCGACGGAGCCGGGCGACATCCGGCTTTGGTTCGAAGACATAAAGATATGTTTATGTGTATCGATCGGGCGTTGCAAGCCCCTTCGGCCGGCATTCTGGCGCGGCCGGTCAGGCGATCGCCGGAGCCTCGCCGAGACCGAGCGGCCTCGGGCCGCCGGTCGCCCAGTCGAGGAGCTCGACCGTATGGACGACGGGGATCGTCGTGCCGCGTCCGATCTGCGTGATGCAGCCGATGTTTCCGGTCGCGACGACGTCGGGCCGGACGCGCTCGATGTTCGCGACCTTGCGGGCCCGGAGACGCGTCGCGATCTCCGGCTGGAGGATGTTGTAGGTGCCCGCCGAGCCGCAGCAGATGTGCCCTTCCGGCACGTCCCGCACGCTGTAGCCGGCCTGTTTCAGGAGCGTCTTCGGCTCGGTCCTGATCTGCTGTCCGTGCTGCATCGAGCAGGCCGAATGGTAGGCGACCACGAGGTCGCTCTCCCGCACGGGCGCCGAGAGGCCGATCTCGAGGACGTACTCGACAATGTCCTTCGCGAGCGCCGAGACGCGGGCCGCCCTCTCGGCATAGGCCGGCTCGTCCCGGAACATGAAGCCGTAATCCTTGATGGTCGTGCCACAGCCCGACGCCGTGACCAGGATGGCGTCGAGCCCGCTCCGGTCGGCCTCGGCGAGCCATCGGTCGATCGCCACCCGTGCGAAGGCCTTGGCGTCGGCCTCCCGGCCCATGTGATGGACGAGCGAGCCGCAACAGCCCTCCTCCGCCTGCACGACCTCGACGCCGTGCCGGTTCAGAAGCCGGATCGCGGCCTCGTTGTAATGCGGCGCGAGCACCGACTGCGCGCAGCCCTTCAGCATCGCGACGCGGCCGCGTCGCGGGCCGAGGGCCGGGAAGGTGCCGGGCGCGTCGCCTGGCGACCGGTTCGGCAGCGACGCCGGCGCGAGCTCCAGCATCGCGGCGAGCCGGTTGCCGACGCGCGGCAGAAGCCCGACGAGCGGCTTCAGGGGACGGCCGAGTGAGGCCGCCAGCATCGCGAGCCGGAACCGGTTCGGGTAGGGCAGGATCGCGGCGAGGAGGCGGCGGATCAGCCTGTCGTGAAGCGGCCGCCCGTGCGTCTCCTCGATATAGGCCCGGGCGTGATCGACGAGGTGCATGTAGTGCACGCCGGACGGACAGGTCGTCATGCAGGACAGGCAGGAGAGGCAGCGATCGACGTGCTTCACCACCTGCGCCGAGGCCGGTTTCCCGCCCTCCAGCATGTCCTTGATCAGGTAGATTCGGCCGCGCGGCGAATCGAGCTCGTCGCCGAGCAGCACATAGGTCGGGCAGG
Source organism: uncultured Enterovirga sp. (assembly GCA_964244795.1). Classification (GTDB taxonomy): domain Bacteria; phylum Pseudomonadota; class Alphaproteobacteria; order Rhizobiales; family Beijerinckiaceae; genus Enterovirga. The sequence goes on along the minus strand of CAXTKM010000105.1, from coordinate 7,605 downwards.
TCGCCGTGCAGAACCCGCAATGGACGCAGGTCCGCAGGATTCCCTCCGACGCCGCCATGTGCGGATCGGCGAGCTGCGCCGGGGAGAAGGTCGTTTGCATTCAGGCCTTCGTCCTCGGCAGCTCGGACCGAGCGGGCAGCAGCCTCAGGCCACTTTCACGGTGAGCGTCGCGACGCCGTCGACGCCGCCCTCCAGCAGGTCGCCCGGCTTCACGGCCGCGACGCCAGCCGGAGTCCCGGTCATGATGAGATCGCCCGCCTTCAGCTCGAAGAGCCGCGACAGGTAGGCGATCATCTCCGGGATCGACCAGATCAGGTCGGCGAGATCGCCCTGCTGCCGGAGCGTGCCGTTGACGTTCAGCCAGACGCGCCCCTTTCCGGGATGCCCGATCGCGGACGCCGGCTTCAGGTCGGTGCAGGGCGCGGAATGGTCGAAGCCTTTGCCGACCTCCCAGGGCCGGCCCATCTTCTTCGCCTCGCCCTGGAGGTCGCGGCGGGTCATGTCGAGCCCGACCGCGTAGCCGTAGACGTGCCCGAGCGCGTCGGCCTCGGCGATGTCGCGTCCGCCCGACTTCAGCGCGGCCACCATCTCGATCTCGTGGTGCACGTCCTTCGTGCCCGGCGGATAGGGAAAATCCCGGCCTGCAGGCAGGATCGTGTCGGCCGGCTTCATGAAGAAGAAGGGCGGCTCGCGGTCCGGATCATGGCCCATCTCGCGGGCGTGCTCGGCGTAGTTGCGGCCGATGCAGTAGATGCGCCGCACGGGAAAGCGGCCGCTTTCCCCCTCGATTCCCAGGGAGACGACGGCCGGCGGGTCGATCACGTAGGTCATTCGGGCTTTCTCTCAGGTCAGAGCGCGCCATAGCCGAAACCCGTCGGCAAGGCCATCGCTCGCGACGATCGGGGTTGCCGAGACGGGGGAGTCCCATTATGGAGACCGCATGAGGCGAGGCCCGCAAGGGCCGAGCATCGATTCCGACACCGACGGAGAGACGTCCCCGAGCCCTAAAAGCTCGGCCGGAGACAGGCGCCATGAAGATTCGCAATTCTCTCAAGTCGATCCGGGACCGGCATCGCGACAACCAGCTCGTGCGTCGCAAGGGCCGGGTCTACATCATCAACAAGACGCAGAAGCGCTACAAGGCCCGCCAGGGCTGACGCGAGCCGTCTGGACGTTCGGTCTCGGCGCGGAATGTCATTCCGGGGCGGCGAAGCCGAGCCCGGAACCCATAGACCTCAGCGCTGGAAATCTCGACGCCATCCACCGTCACGGCTGGATGCAAACGTCGGCGTTTATGGGTTCCGGGCTCTCGCTTTGCGAGCCCCGGAATGACACCGAAGCGCTGATGCAGATATCTGCATCGTGAGCCCTTCACGGCGGACCGGGCTGCATCCCACGCGCTTGCCAAGATGGCGCCGGGCCGCCTAAACCGCGCCCCGCGGTCGCCAGGGTCGGCGCCCCGCACGAGGGCGCCATGGCCACCTACAAGCTCCTGCTCCTGCCCGGCGACGGCATCGGTCCCGAGGTCGCCCGCGAGGTCGAGAAGATCGTTCGGGTCCTCTCGTCCGCGGGCGTCGCCTCGTTCGAGACCGAGCACGACCTCGTCGGCGGGGCGGCCTTCGAGGCGCACGGGAAGCCGGTCTCGGACACGACCGTGAGGCTTGCGAGGGATGCCGACGCGGTCCTGTTCGGCGCGGTCGGCGGCCCAGCCTGGGACCGGGTGCCCTACGAGCACCGCCCGGAAGCAGGGCTCCTGCGGCTGCGACGGGACCTCGGGCTCTTCGCGAACCTCCGACCCGCGATCTGCTACCCGGCTCTCGCCGATGCCTCGTCGCTGAAGCGCGAGGCCGTCGAGGGCCTGGACATCCTGATCGTCCGCGAGCTGACCGGAGGCGTCTATTTCGGCGAGCCGAAGGAGATCGTGACACTCGAGTCGGGCGAGAAGCGAGCCGTCGACACCCAGGTCTACACGACGGGCGAGATCGACCGGATCGCCCGCGTGGCGTTCGACCTCGCCCGGACCAGGACCTCGCGCGTGGCCTCCGCGGATAAGCGCAACGTGATGAAATCTGGCGTCCTCTGGAACGAGGTCGTGAGCCGGATCGGAGCCGAAACCTATCCAGACGTCGAGCTCGAACACGTCCTCGCCGACAACTGCGCGATGCAGCTCGTCCGGCGACCGAAGCAGTTCGACGTGATCGTCACGGACAACCTGTTCGGCGACATCCTGTCGGACGTGGCCGCAATGCTGACGGGGTCTCTCGGAATGCTGCCGTCGGCGTCTCTCGGAGCGCCGGATGCGACGGGGCGCCGGGCCTCCCTGTACGAGCCGGTTCACGGCTCGGCACCCGATATCTCGGGCCAAGGCGTCGCGAACCCGATCGCGATGATCGGGTCCTTCGCGATGGCGCTTCGCTACTCGTTCGGGATGGTCGAGGCCGGGAACCACATCGATGCCGCGATCGCGGCCGTGCTGGCGTCCGGGGCCCGGACAAGAGACATTGCGCCGACGGGCACGAACGCTATCGGAACGTCCGAGATGGGCGACGCGGTCGCCTCGGAGCTGAAGATGCTCCTCGGCTGACCGCTAGGAGCCGCTCAGCGGAGGAAGAGGCCGTTGTAGTCGATCGGCCCGAACGGGTTCGTCGCGCCGGCGAACGGGCCGTTCGTGATCGGGTCGGGGAGAGTGCCTTCGCCGAACCGGTCGCGGTAATTCTGGTAGGGCGGGTTCAGCAGATACGAGACGGTCTGGCCATAGGCGCTGGCCGGGTTGACCTGGCTGTACGGCGCGACCGTGTTGCCGGGCTCGAGGAAGCTGCGCGCCCGGACGCTCAGCCGGAGCGGACCGTTCACGCGGTACGATTCCTGGGCCTGTGCCAAGTCCGCCCCGAAGGTCAGGAGAGCGGCAACGGACGCGAGAGCGGCAGCGCGGCGCATGATGATCATCCTTGCCATCTGGCTCGACCGAGCATCGAGCCGGCCTTCAAACTCTAAGGTCTGGACGATGTCAAAAGTTCCCTAAGATCTCGTCCACCATGTCTCAGCGTCTCGTCGATCAGGCGAGGACCTCGGTTCGGCCGCTGAGGCGGCGGTCGAGCTCCGCGCGCTTCTGGTCGATCTGGCCGCCATGCGCGGCCGCCAGCGCCTCGCGGAGATCCCGGGCCTCCGTCAGGCGGGCGAGCGTCACGTAGTTCGCGCCGGCGGCGTAGAGGAGGTCCACGTCGGCGACGGTGTCGGCGGGTGCGATGATCGTGGCCGTCGGGTTGATGGAGCGGAGCTGCCGCACGAGCCGCTCGTTCGTGATCCCCTTCAGGAGGTAGTCGGGGATCGACGAGACCAGGACCTCGGCGTGCTCGATCCCGGCATGCACGAGCGTCTCGCGCTGGCTGATGTCGCCGTACTGCACCCGGATGCCCCGGGACGTGAGGTTCGCGAAGACGACGGGGTTGAAGTCCACGACCGCGATGTCCCGCAGGAGCTCCGGGTCGTCGCGTTCGAGATCCGCGATGAGGGAGCTCGCCGTCCGGAAGAACCCGAGCAGCAGGACGCGGGCGCCGTGGCCATGGCCGTGACCTTCCTGCGGGTGGACCGCGTCGTCGAGGTCGCGCAGCCCGAGCGCCTTCAGCCGGTGCACCGTCCAGCGGGCGATCGGGTCGGAATTCGACATCGCGAAGGTGGACAAGACGGCGAGCAGCACGAAGGCGAAGGAGACGGCGCTCTTCGTCTCCGGCGAGGTGTGCCCCGCCGCGACCCCGAGCTGCATCAGGACGAGCGCGAACTCGCTGACCTGGCCGAGGTTCAGCGCCGGCAGGATGCTGGCCCTGATGCCCTGCCGCATTCCGTAGAGGGCGGGAACCGTGGTCAGCACCCGGCTCGCGACCAGGAAGGCCGCGAAGACGAGCGCGAGGCCGATCACGCCGCCGGTCGGGACCGGGATGGTCATCCCGAGCCCGACGAAGAACAGGGTGACGAAGAAGTCGCGAAGGCTCGTCACCTTGGCGGTGACGTCGAGCGCGTAAGGAAAGGTCGACAGCGCGACGCCGGCGACGAGCGCACCCATCTCGCGCGACAGGTGAAGCCACTCGGCGAACTCGCAGCCGAAGAAGCACCAGGCGAGAGCCCCGACGAGAACGAGCTCGGGCAGACGCGCGATCGACTTGAACAGAGCCGGCAGCACGTACCGGCTGACGAGGAACAGCGTGAGGACGAGGACCGCGACCCGGCCGATCGAGAGGAGCAGCACGCTGAACCTCAGATCGTTCAGGCTCGGCTGCACGGCCAGGAACAGGATGACGAAGAGGTCCTGGAGCACCAGGAGGCCGAGCGTGATGCGGCCCGGCAGCGTGTCCAGCTCGCGCTTGTCGTAGAGGACCTTGACGATGATGACCGTCGACGACAGCGCCGCCGCGATCCCGAGATAGAGCGCGTCCCAGCGCCCTCCCCCCATCGGGAAGCCGATCAGCAGGAAGAACAGGACGCCGAGCACCGCTCCGCCGACGATCTGCGAGCCGGCGCTGGCCAGGATGGTCTTCCCCGACCGCACGATCTTCTTCAGGTCGATCTCGAGCCCGATCATGAACAGGAGGAAGATCAGGCCGAGCTCGGAGATCGTCTCGATCGAATCCTGCGAGCGGATCAGCTTCAGGGCGGACGGCCCGATCAGGAACCCTCCGACCAGATAGGCCAGGATCACGGGCTGCCGGGCGAACTGGGCGACGACGCCGAGGACCCAGGCCGCGATCGTGCAGAGCGCGATGTCGAACAGAAGATCGTGCATCGCTCGTGTATAAGGCGGTGCGAAGTCGGATCAACAGCCACGCTTGCAGGTCGAGACGCCGTCGCGACGAGCGCGCGCGCCGATCGTGCGACGTCAGCCATCCCCCCTCCCCCCGATCAAGCGTCCGGCGACTCGACAGCCCTATCGGGCAAGGGGACCGATCGTGCCTTATAAGGCACGATCTTATAAGGCACTTAGAGCATGCTGCGGGAAAGTGGAGCCCGGCTTCCTGAAAGGAGCATGCGTTTCAAGAGCTTAGAGAATGCTGGCGTTTCCCTGAAAAGCCGGCATGCTGTAAGTCGGGGCAGGCCGTGTCGAGAACCGGCAAGTCGGCCGATGAAGGGGCGGGAGAGCTGGAGGCGCTCGCAGCGCTTGTTTTGGACGTCACGGCGTCTTTCTGCCTGGACGTGCGGTGCGTCGGCAGCGGCTCCGCGGGCGCGCCTTGCCCTGGGGCGAGGACGAGCACGACGCTGTCGCGAACGCCTGTCCTTGACAGCGACGAGCCTTAGGTGTTGGTCCCGAGACGACTATGTCCACGATCACGCATCCTCAGCCTAGTCGCCAAGTCATCGCGGTGAACCACACGCCGAAACGCACCGGCGGCTGACGAGGTGCGCTTGCCCACGGGCGAGCCAGGATCGAGCGCTCTCCTTGAGTGCGACATGGGTTTCCATCCGGGAGAGAACGATGAGCTTCAAGGTTGCCGTGGTCGGCGCGACCGGCAATGTCGGTCGCGAGATGCTGGGGATCCTGGCCGAGCGGGCCTTCCCGGTCCGCGAGGTCGTGGCCCTCGCCTCGCGTCGCAGCCAGGGGTCGGAGGTCTCGTTCGGCGACAAGATCCTGAAGTGCCGCTCGCTCGACGACTATGACTTCTCGGACACGGACATCTGCCTGATGTCGGCCGGCGGGGAGGTATCGAAGGCGTGGTCGCCCCGCATCGGCCAGCAGGGCTGCGTCGTGATCGACAACTCCTCCGCCTGGCGGACCGATCCCGACGTGCCGCTCGTCGTGCCGGAGGTGAACCCGGAGGCGCTCCGAAGCTTCGCGAAGAAGAACATCGTCGCGAACCCGAACTGCTCCACCGCGCAGCTCGTGGTCGCGCTGAAGCCTCTCCACGACGCGGCGAAGATCCTGCGGGTCGTGGTGTCGACCTACCAATCCGTGTCCGGCGCCGGGAAGGAGGGCATGGACGAGCTCTTCGCGCAGACGAAGACCGTCTACTCCCTCAGCCAGATGCAGATGAAGAAGTTCCCGAAGCGGATCGCCTTCAACGTCATCCCGCAGATCGACGTGTTCATGGAGGACGGGTTCACCAAGGAAGAGTGGAAGATGGTGGTCGAGACCAAGAAGATCCTCGACCCGAAGATCAAGGTCGTCGCGACCTGCGTCAGGGTCCCGGTCTTCGTCGGCCATTCGGAGGCCGTGAACGTCGAGCTCGAGCGGCCGCTCTCGTCCGACGAGGCGCGGGAGCTGCTGCGGGCCTCGCCCGGCATCATCGTGGACGACAAGCGCGAGGACGGCGGCTACATGACCCCGCACGAATGCGCGGGCGAGGACGCGGTCTACGTCTCGCGCCTGCGCGACGACCCGACGGTCGACAACGGCCTCGCGTTCTGGTGCGTGTCCGACAATCTCAGGAAGGGCGCCGCCCTGAACACGATCCAGATCGCCGAGACGATGATCCGCCAGGGACTGCTGCGGACCCGGAAGAAGGCGGCTTGATACGGCCGCCTTCTCAGTCCCGCTCATGCCGCCGGCATGAGCGGGTGGAGAGGACCCGGCGGCCCTAGATGATCGGCTTCCCTCCCGTCACGGCGACCATCGTGCCGGAGACGTAGCTCGCCTCGTCGGACGCGAGGAGGACATAGACCGGCGCGAGCTCGGCCGGCTGGCCGGGCCGCTTCATCGGTGTCTGGGTGCCGAAGCTCCGCACCTTCGCGGCCGGCATGGTGGAGGGGATGAGCGGCGTCCAGATCGGCCCAGGCGCGACGGAGTTCGCCCGGATGCCGCGCTCCGCGAGGGACTGGGACAGGCTCGCCGTGAAGTTCTGGATCGCGCCCTTGGTGGCCGCGTAGTGGATGAGCTGCGGGCTCGGGTCGTCCGCGTTCACGGACGCCGTGTTGATGATCGCGGAGCCCGGCTTCATGTGCGGCAGCGCCGCCTTCGTGATGATGAACATCGCGATGATGTTCGTCTCGAAGGTCAGGATGATCTCGTCGTCGGTCAGGTCCTCGAACCGCTCGACCGAGCTCTGGTGCGCGGCGTTGTTCACGAGGATGTCGATCCGGCCGAAGACCTCGACCGTTTTCGCGACGATCTCCCGGCAGGTCTCGGGGCGGCTGATGTCGCCGGGAAGCAGGATCGCCTTGCGACCCGCCTCCTCGACATGACGCGCCGTCTCCTTCGCGTCCTCGTGCTCGTCGAGATAGGCGATCGCGACGTCCGCCCCCTCGCGGGCGAAGGCGATCGCGACCGCGCGCCCGATGCCGCTATCCGCGCCCGTGATCAGGGCCGCCTTGCCGGCGAGCCGATCATGGCCGCGGTAGCTCGTCTCGCCGTGGTCCGGAACAGGGTCCATCCTGCCGGTCGTGCCCGGCATCGACTGGGGCTGGTCGGGAAAAGGCGGCTTCGGGTAATCGCGCATCGGGGCCTCCGCTGGACGCCCGCGAGGGCGCCGTCGGTCCCTCAACGAGCCGTCGAACGCTCGGTTTCGCCGGCCGCGCTGCCGATCCGCCCCGGTGCGCGAGCGAACATCGGCCCGCCGACGAGGGCTTAGGTTCTGTGGACACTCATCGCAACCATAGAACGATGGCTGCGATGGTGACGAC
>CAXTKM010000104.1:9870-13123 GCA_964244795.1 uncultured Enterovirga sp. | reverse complement strand
CGCCTGCGGGATGACGACGAGCTTCAGCGTCGGGCCGGGCCGGAGGCCGAGCGCGCTCGAGGCCTCGGTCTGGCCCTTCGAGACGGCCATGATGCCGGCCCGCACGATCTCGGCGATGAAGGCCGCCGTATAGATCACGAGGCCGAGCGTCAGCGCCACGAACTCGGGGAAGACCTGCAGTCCGCCGCGCAGGTTGAAGCGCTGCTGCTCGGGCAGCTCGAAGGCGATCGGGTTGCCGGCGAGCACGCCGACCACGAGCCAGGTCAGCGCCGGAAGCCCGAGTATCAGGGCGACCGACGTCCAGGCGACCGGGAACTGGCGGCCCGTCCTCGTCTGCTCGCGCCGGGCCCAGGTCGCGGTCGCGAGCGAGGCCAGGATCCCGACCGCGAGCGCGATCACGACGAGCCAGGCGTCGCCGTCGACGAGCGGCTTCGGCAGGAACAGGCCGCGGTTGTTGAGGAAGATGCCGGCCCCGACCGAGACGGAGTTGCGCGGCTCGGGCAGGGGCCGCAGCACGGCGATGTACCAGAACAGGAGCTGCAGCAGCAGCGGCACGTTCCGGATCAGCTCGACGTAGCACATCGCCACCTTGCGGACGATCCAGTTCGGCGACAGCCGGGCGACCCCGATGAAGAAGCCGAGGAACGTCGCCAGCACGATCCCGATCGCACCGACCAGCAGCGTATTCAGAAGCCCGACCACGAAGGCGCGGCCGTAGGTCGAGGTGGCCCCGTAGGGCACGAGCGTCTGGTTGACGTCAAAGCCGGAGGTCGTCTCCAAGAACCCGAAGCCGGACGCGATCTTCGCGGCCCGGAGGTTCTCGATGACGTTCGAGGCGGCACCGTAGATCAGGAAGACCACGAGGGCGGCGAGGATCGCCTGATAGGCGAGGCCCCGGACCTTCGGATCGTAGAGCCACGACGCGCGGGTCGGCTCTCGAGATTGTGCGACCGTCGACATGGACCCTCGATCTCTCGCGGCCGGCACCCGGTCAGGCCGGAGCCACGTGCCGTCTCGGCAGGTGCCCGGGGAGAGCCGGCCGGCTCACCCCGGGCCAGGCGGTCAGCGGATCGGCACGCCGTATTGAAGGCCGCCCTTCGACCAGAGCGCGTTCAGGCCGCGCTTGATCTTCAGCGGCGAGCCATCGCCGACGTTCCGATCGAAGCTCTCGCCGTAATTCCCGACGAGCTTGACGATCCGGTAGGCCCAATCCTTCGTGAGCCCGACGGCCTCGCCGTAATTGCCCTCGACGCCGAGCAGCCGCTTGATCTCGGGGTTGTTGGACTTCAGCATCTCGTCGACGTTCTTCGACGTGACGCCGTACTCCTCGGCATTGACCATCGCGTAGTGGACCCAGCGGGCGATGTCGGCCCATTGGTTGTCGCCGTGCCGGACCGCGGGCCCGAGCGGCTCCTTCGAGATGACCTCGGGCAGGACCAGGTGATCGTCCGGGGTCGCGGCGACGAGGCGCTGCGCGTAGAGGCCGGACGCGTCCGTCGTGAAGGCGTCGCAGCGGCCGGTGTCGTAGGCCTTGAAGGTCTCCTCGCCCGTGTTGAAGGCGACGACCTCGTATTTCATATTGTTCGTGCGGAAGTAGTCCGCGAGGTTCAGCTCGGTCGTGGTGCCCTGCTGGGTGCAGATGGAGGCGCCGTTCAGCTCCTTCGCGGAGGAGACGCCGAGCTTCTTCCTGACGATGAAGCCCTGCCCGTCGTAGTAATTGACGGCCGGGAAATCGAGGCCGAGCTGGGTGTCGCGCGACATGGTCCAGGTCGAGTTGCGGACCAGGATGTCGACCTCGCCGGACTGCAGCGCCGTGAAGCGGTCCTTGGTGGTCAGCGGGATGAAGCGCGTCTTCGTCGCGTCGTTGAACACCGCCGCCGCGATCGCCCGGCAGTAATCGACGTCGAGCCCGCTCCACTTGCCCTGGGCGTCCGGGACCCCGAAGCCCGGGAGGCTCGGGTTCGAGCCGCATTGCACGAGGCCCTTCGATTTCACGTTGGCGAGAGTCGTCTGGGCCGCGGCTCCGGTCGCCGCGACGCACGCCCCGAGAAGGGCGGCCCCGAGCCCGAGCGCGAGTGGGCGCATACCTGTCGTCATGAGATCTCCAACTCCCCGGATCGGTCGTGCCGATCGCTTGCCTGCTCGATCGCCGAGACGACCGATGCCTTGGATGAATGCCTTGGATATCGGCTCGCAATATCGACGCCATCCGATGCGACAATCGCACGACGGTCAAGCGGAACCGGCTTCGACCTTCGCCTCGACAGAGGCCAGCCCCCCGCCTTGACCCGGCCCGGCCCCGCGGGCGAACACGATGCGATCCCTCGCACCGGTTCCTCCATGCCCGACAAGCCCTCACAGCATCCCGGCCGCTACGGCGAGCGCACGCGGCTCGTCCATGCCGGCCGCGACCCGTTCGAGCAGCACGGCTTCGTCAACACGCCGATCTATCGCGGCTCGACGGTGCTCTACGCGAACACGGACGACTTCATGCACCGCCGCGCGCGCTTCACCTACGGGACGCGCGGGACGCCGACGATCGCATCGCTCGAGCGCGCCTGGAGCGAGTTGGCAGGCGCGGCCGGAACGGTTCTGACCCCGTCGGGCCTCGCGGCCGTGACGGTCGGCCTGATGGCCGCCGTGTCGGCGGGCGACCACCTGCTCGTGCCGGATTCCGTGTACCGCCCGACCCGTCACTTCTGCGACGGCGTGCTGAAGCGCTTCGGCGTCGAGACGACGTATTACGATCCCTTGGTCGGGGCCGGGATCGCGGACATGATGCGGCCGAACACGAAAGCCGTGTTCACGGAGGCGCCGGGCTCGCAGACCTTCGAGATGCAGGACGTCCCGGCGATCGCGGCCGAGGCGCATGCGCGGGGCGCCTGCGTGCTGATGGACAACACCTGGGCGACGCCGCTCATGTTCCCGCCGCACGAGCGCGGCGTCGACATCTGCATCGAGGCCGGGACCAAGTACCTGTCCGGCGGCTCGGACCTGCTGCTCGGCCTCACCTCCGCGAACGAGCGCTGGTTCAAGCGCCTGCGCGACACCTTCGACAGCTTCGCGATGTGCGCCGGGCCCGAGGACGTCTTCCTCGGCCTGCGCGGCCTCCGGACGATGTCGCTCCGGCTGCGCGAGCACGAGCGGCAGGCGATCGCGATGGCGCGCTGGTTCGAGGCCCGCCCCGAGGTCGATCGCGTCCTGCAGCCGGGGCTCGAGAGAGATCCGGGCCACGCGATCTGGCGGCGCGACT
>CAXTKM010000104.1:0-9860 GCA_964244795.1 uncultured Enterovirga sp. | reverse complement strand
TTCTCGGGCTCGTCGGGCCTCTTCTCGGTCGTCCTGAATCCCGCCTCGCCGGCCGCCGTCGCGGCCCTGATCGACGGGCTCGCGCTGTTCGGGATCGGGGCCTCCTGGGGCGGGTTCGAAAGCCTCGTCCTGCCCTTCGACCCCGCGACCTACCGGACGGCCACGACCTGGACCGGCGCCGGCCCGGCGCTCCGGTTCCACATCGGGCTCGAGGAGCTGGACGACCTGCAGGCCGATCTCGACGCGGGCTTCGACCGGCTGCGGGCGACTGTTTAAGCGCTTAGCTCGTTTTACGCGCCGTTGCGGTCCTCATGCTGAGGTGGCTGGCGAAGCCGGCCCTCGAAGCACGCTCGACCGTGGTGCGTCCTTCGAGGCCGACCTTCCGTCGGCACCTCAGGATGAGGAGGCTGGTGGATCGAGAATATCTTGGCCAAACGTGCGTTGGATCGCGAACGCCAGGCACCGGCTTTCGCCGATGTGAGCGGGGTTAGCCGCGGTCGTCCTTGGGCGAGGAACCGGAGGGCCGCGGCCGGAAGATCAGCCGAAGGTTGCGGGCGTAGATGAAGAGCGACAGCGCCTGCCCGACGATGATGATCGGCTCGCGCCGCACGAGCCCGTAGACCAGCGTCAGGAGGCCGCCGGCGACCGAGAAGAACCAGAACGCGACTGGCATGACCGAGCGCCCGGCCCGCTCGCTCGCGATCCACTGCACGACGAACCGCATCGCGAACAGGATCTGCGCCCCGATCCCGAACAGGAGCCAGAGATCGAACCGGGCCACGAACACGTCGTACAGATAGTCGCCGACGTCGCGCGAGAGCTGGACGATCATGGCCGGCCGTCCCGCACGACCGGCAGCCGGCGCCGGCGGCGCAGCAGCCACCAGACGCCGGCGAGATCGAGGATCCCGCCCGAGAGCCGGTCGAGGAAGCCGTAATGCGAGGCGCCGGCCGTGCGCGGCCGGTCGACCACGTCCACATGGACGACCCGGAAACCCTCGCGGGTGACGAGCGCCGGCAGGAAGCGGTGCAGCGCGTCGAAGAACGGCAGCGCGAGGAACAGGTCGCGGCGGATCACCTTGTGGCCGCAGGCGGTGTCCCGCGTGCCGTCGCCCAGCACCGCGCGCCGGACCCGGTTCGCGACCCGCGACTGCAGCTTCTTGAACCCGCCGTCTCCGCGCCGAAGCCGCTGCCCGACCGCGAGCCCGACCGCGGGCCCGCCGGCCTCGAGGGCTGCGACCAGCGGCAGCACGTAGGCCGGGTCGTTCTGGCCGTCGCCGTCGAGGGTGGACACGATCGCGGCACGGGCCGCCCGGATGCCGGTCAGCAGCGCGGCGCTCTTGCCGCAGCTCTCGACGTGCCGGATCACGCGGAGCCAGGGCCTCGCGGCCTTCGCGAGCTCGGCCTCGGTGCCGTCGGTCGAGCCGTCGACCACGTAGACCACCTCGAAGGGCGCGAGCGGCGCCAGCACGCGCTCGATCTCGCTCATCTGGGACGCGATCGAGCCGGCCTCGTTCTTGGCCGGGATCACGACGGAGAGGCGGAGCGGTCCGTGTTCTTCGAACGAGGTCATGGTCGTCAGCGCGAGACCCGGTAGACGCCGAGATCGGCCGAGCGCCCGCTGTTGATGTTGAAGCCCCGGACGTGCCCGAGCGTGTCGAGGTTCGTCTGCCGGGCGAGAAGCGCGTCCCGGAACGCGGGCGCGAACCGCTCGGCCACGATCGCGACCCGGCAGCCCGGTCCCGTCACGAAGGACGCGGCTTCGTCCGGAGTCTCGACCATGTCGAGCCCCGTCCCGACCAGGAACACGAGGCTCGGCTCGCGGTAGCCGAGAGTCGCGACGGCGGGATCGCGGCACGGCGCCGTGCGGGCCATCGCGGCGAGGCGTCCGGACAGCCGGAGCGACGAGAGGACGGGCTGGGCGAGCCCGAACACGGCGACGCCCATCACGGACGCGGCCGCGATCCCGCCGAGAAGCGCGCGCGTGACCTCGCCGCGGTTGAAGAGAACCCAGGCCGCGAGCGCGATCCCGACCGAGGCCAGCATGACGGGAAGCGCCGCGACGGGCAGCACGCCCTCGAGGGTGCGGGCCGCGAGCGTGATCGCGAGCGCGAGCCCGATCGCGACGAGCGGCATCGCCCCGAAGCCGAGCCGCGCGCCGGGGCGCCACGGCCCGACGAAGCCCCGCGCGATCCCGAGCGCGGCCAGGATCGCGAAGGCGGGATAGAGCGGCATCACGTAGTGCGGCAGCTTCGTCGGCACCGCCTCGAACACGAGCCAGGCCGGCACGGTCCAGGCGATCAGGAACAGGGCCCAGTCCTCGCGCCGGTGACGCCAGGCGAGCGGGACGGCGGCGGCCGCCAGGATGGCGCCCGGCCAGAACGTCGCGAAGAACGCGACGAGGTAGAAGCCGGGCGGCGCGAAGTGGTTCTGCTGCCCGGTCGCGACCTTGCCCAGCATGTCGTCCCCGACCGCGAGCCGGTAGAATTCGCCCCCGCTCTTCCAGGCGATCGCCGCGAACCAGGGCGTCACCGCGAGCAGCACGAAGAGGAGCCCGAGGCCGGGCCGGAAGCCGGACAGCCAACGTCCGGAGCGCTCGCGGATCGACAGGACCAGCGCAGCCAGCCCCGTGAACATCACGATCATCGGGCCCTTGATCAGGATGCCGGCCGCGACCGCGGCCCAGAAGATCGCCAGGACCGCGACGGGCTGCCGGGCGAGGCCCCTGGCGAGCCAGACCCGGGCGAGCGCCCCCATCGCGGCGACCGAGCAGGCGAGGAGCACGGCATCGGTCTTCGCGAGCCGGGCCTCGACCATCAGGATCAGCGACGACGCCATCAGGGCCGCGGCCACGAAGGCCTCGCGCCGGCCCGCGAAGGCGAGCGCCGCCCAGTAGGTCAGGAGCACGGCCGCGAGCGCGCCGAGAAGCGAGGGGAGGCGATAGACCGCGATCGTCGCGCGCGCCTCCGGGACGCCGGCCGCCTCGGCGATCCGGACGGTCGCTGCCTGCAGCCAGTGGATGCCGATCGGCTTCTTGTAGCGCGGCTCGTCCTGGAACCGGATGTCGACGTAGTCGCCGCTCTCGACCATCTGCTTCGAGGCCTGGGCGAAGCGCGGTTCGTCCCGGTCCATCGGCTGGAGCGACGCGAAGCCCGGCAGGAAGCAGACGAGCGACAACGCGAGCAGCATCGCGGCCGCCCGGCCGTGCGAAGCCTCGACGAAAGCGAGCAGGCGCTCGGCCAGGGAGAGCTGCCGACCGGGAGATAGCGGGCGAGCCGCTGCGATGCCGGGCATCGGGACGATCGGGTCCTCGCGGGAAGAGCCGCGCCGTGTCGGTCAATCACCTCACGAAGTCAAACCGAGGCCGCTTTCCCGGGCAGCCTCCGATGGCCGGCTCCCGCTCCGGCACCGGCCATCCGGACCGGGAGACGGCGTCGCGCCACGGCCCGCCCGGCACGGCAGGAGCCGATCTGCGGCCGTCGTCCGACCGAACGGTTCAGTCGTGCGGCCGACGACTGGGTACAAACAAATCGAGGCCGCGATCTCGAACTGGCAAAAAAAGCGATGCAAACCCTTTCTAACACATGATAAACTCGCAAATACAAAAACATTAATCCGGCGAAGACGAATGATGCGAAGACAGGGTATTTATTTGATTTTCGTGGGAACTATAAGTAAATTTCAGACGTTTCATTGATGTCGACGCCTCGAGGGACGTTAACATTTTCGTAATATCGGTCGCGTTTCGGTAACGTTCCCGTGATCGAGGTCCAGGTCCATGTTCCCCAGAGCCGAGAACGAGCCGGAGCGGCTCGCGGCTGTCGATGCGCTCCAGATCATAGGATCCCGTCCGGACCCCATCATCGATCGCATCTGCAGCCTCGCGAGCGAGATGTTCTCCGTGCCGATCAGCGTCGTATCGGTGATCGGGCGCGACGAGCAGTGGTTCAAGGCGAAGGTCGGGATCGACCTCGCCGGCACGTCGCGCGACGTCGCGTTCTGCAACCATACGATCCTGAGCGACGATCTCCTGGTGGTGCCGGAAGCTCTGAACGATCCGCGGTTCTCGGAGAACCCGCTCGTCACCGGCGACCTCGGAGTGAGGTTCTACGCCGGCGCTCCCCTGGCGCTCGACCCGGGTCTGCGGGTCGGCACCCTCTGCCTGATCGACCGGAAGCCGCGGGTGTTCACGGCCCAGGAGCAGCGCCAGTTGCGCGACCTCGCCGATATCCTTGTCGGGCAGATCGAGCTGCATCGGGCGAGGATCGTATCCGAGGAGCGCGCGGAGGCGCTGGTGGTCGGGCGGGAGACGCTCCAGCTTGCGGCGGACGCGACCGGGTTGGGGACCTGGGACCTCGCCGGCCCGGACAGCATGCCGGACCTCTCGGCCTCCGCCCGGGCGATCCTCGGCTTCGGCGAAAGCGAGCCGGTCGACCGAAGATCGATCCTGGACTGCGTCCACAAGGACGACCGGCACGGCGTCCGCACGCTTCTCCTGCGAGCGACGATGGAGGGCGAACGTTCGATCCATGCCGATTTCCGGGTCGTGCGTCCCTCGGACGGGGCAGAGCGCTGGATCGCGATGAACGGCCGCTCGTTCGAGCGGGGCTCAGGAGCCCGTCGTGTCATCGGAACCGTGCAGGACGTGACCGAGAGAAACCGGAAGGCCCGTGCCCTCGCCGATCGCGAGGAGCGCCTCCACCAGGCCTTGCACGCCGGCCGCACGGTCGCGTGGGAGCGGGACGTCTCGTCCGGATGGGTGGTGCGGTCCGACAACTCCATCGACGTCCTCGGCATCGGGTCCGGCACGTTCTCCGACTTCCTCGAACGGATCCATCCGGACGATCGCGCCGCGATGGAACCGCGGGACACGGACTGGAGCGCCGTCGAGGTTCGCTACCGGCCGCCCGGCCGGGACGTGATCTGGCTATCGGCTCGCGGCGCCACGAGGCTGGACGAGTTCGGCCGCGAGCGCGTGGTCGGCCTGACCTCCGACATCACGGCCAGGAAGGCAGCGGAGGCGGAGATCTGGCGCGTCGCGAACCACGATTCGCTGACCGGCCTGCCGAACCGCAAGCTCTTCCTGCACTGCCTCGACCGGGCCATCGCCGACGTCGACGGGCTCGGGCGGAACGGCTCCCTGGTCCTCATCGACCTCGACGATTTCAAGGACGTGAACGACACGCTCGGCCACGAAGCGGGCGATCATGTTCTGTCCCGGACCGCCGCGGTCCTGCGCGAGCATCTCCAGGCCGGGGAGACGGTCGCGAGGCTCGGGGGCGACGAGTTCGCGATCACGCTCCTGTCGCCGGGCGGCATCGAGGGCGCGGCAGGCCGGACGCGCGACATCCTGGACGCGCTGCGGACACCGTTCTGGTACGAGGGCCATTGCCTCGAGCGTCGCGCGAGCGCCGGAATCGCGACCTTTCCCGTTCACGATCGGCGCTCGTCCGAGCTGATGAAGGACGCGGACATCGCGCTCTATCGCGCCAAGTCCGAGGGCCGCGACACCGTCGTCGTGTATCGGCCTGAGTTCCGCGCGAGCCGGGAGGCCGCGTTTCTCCTGGCGCAGGAGATCCGCGACGCGCTCGCGAACGATCTCATCGTTCCCTTCTACCAGCCGAAGATCTGCCTTCGGACCGGGAAGGCGGCGGGGTTCGAGGCGTTGGCCCGTTGGCGTCATCCCGACAGGGGCGTGCTCACGCCCGGCGTGTTCGGGGCGGTCTTCGACGATCCGCAGATCGCGCGCGCGATCGGTGTCAGGATGATGCGCGAGGTCGTCCGCGACATCCGGACGTGGCGCGACCGTGGGATCGCGTGCGGCCGGATTGCCGTGAACTTCTCCTCGGCCGAGTTCCATCTCAGCGGCCTCGCGGACCGCATCCTGGCCACGCTCGAGAGCGCGGGCGTCGGGCCCGAGAGCCTGGAGGTCGAGGTGACCGAGAGCGTGTTTCTCGGGCGCAGGTCGGACGAGGTGCTGGCCGAGCTGCAGCGGCTTCACCAAGCCGGCGTCACGGTCGCGCTCGACGATTTCGGCACCGGCTTCGCGTCCCTGACGCACCTGAAGCAGTTCCCGGTCGACAACGTGAAGATCGACCGCAGCTTCATCTCGGGCCTCACGCTCGACCGCGGCGACGAGGCGATCGTCGCGGCCGTGATCGGGCTCGGCCGCAGCCTGAACGTGCAGGTGACCGCGGAGGGGATCGAGACCGAGGCGCAGGCGGCGTTCCTGGTTCGCCACGGGTGCGACTTCGCCCAGGGCTACCTCTACGGCCGCCCGATGGGTGCCTTGCAGGTGCCGGCCTTCGTGAAGGGCCTCGCCCCGAAACGGAAGACGCAGAGGCTCCGGGGAGCGGCCTGACGCTGGCGGCAAGACCCTTCGCGCGTCGGGCCGCGCCGCGGCGGCGCCGACGCGCGGCCACCCCGCGAGGAGATGCTTGCGGCCCGGCCCGCATCGGACGACACCTGCGACAGGCAGGAGATCACCGCACATGACCCAGCACCGGCTCGAAGCCGGCCCGGACACCGTCCATTGGGGCTACTTCGACGCGGCGTTGCCGCCGGTCCTCACGATCGAGAGCGGCGACGCCATCACGATCTCGACCGTCTCGGGCGGAGGCGACGTGATGCCGCCGCCGCCGCTCGTCGTGCCGGACGCCTTGAGGGCCGTGCAGGAGCGGGTGCCGAATCGGCTGCCGGGCCACATGTGCACCGGCCCGGTGGCCGTGCGGGGCGCGAAGGCCGGCCAGGTCCTCGAGGTCAGGATCGAGGCGATCGAGCTTCATTACGACTGGGGCTACACCTTCGCGGCGCCCCTGAAGGGCGCGCTGCCCGAGGAGGTGTCGGAACGCCACCTCATCCATATCCCGCTCGACCGCGACCGGATGACCGGCCGTCTGCCCTGGGGGCTCGACCTGCCGCTCCGGCCGTTCTTCGGCGTCATGGCGGTCGCGCCACCGGCCGGCTGGGGGATGGTCTCGACCCTTCCGCCGCGCCGCAACGGCGGCAACCTCGACAACAAGGAGCTCGTCGCCGGCACGGTGCTGTATCTCCCGGTGCATGTCGACGGCGCGAACTTCTCCGTCGGCGACGGGCACGGCGTCCAGGGCGACGGCGAGGTCTGCGTGACCGCGATCGAGACCGGCCTCGTCGGCACCTTCACGCTCACGGCCCGGGACGACCTCCGGCTCGACTGGCCGCAGGCCGAGACCCCGACGCACGTCATGACGATGGCCTTCGACCCCGACCTCGACGACGCCGCCCGGATCGCGCTCCGGTCGATGATCGACCTCGTGGTCGCCCGCACCGGCCTCGCCCGGCACGAGGCCTACATGCTCTGCAGCCTCGCGGCCGATCTCCGGGTGACGCAGCTCGTGAACGGCAACAACGGCATCCACTGCATGCTCCCGAAGAGCTGCCTCGTCGGCCGGTCGTAAGAGGACGTGCTCCAGCGCACATGAGGCTCGAACCGCGCGTCTGCGGCGCCGCAGACTTGCCGCAATAGTACAGTCAAGCTCCGATCCTGACTTCCGAGGACGGATCATGGCCCTGTCATCGCGCGCCGCCCGTGTCGCCCACCTGACCGCGGACATCCGCATCGGGGCCTGCCTCGGCATCATCGGGGCGGCGCTGGCCGCCGGCCTCTTCGCCCTCGCGAGCGAGCCGGTCGCGACCGCGCGGCCCGCCCAGCAGGACGGCAAGGCCTCCGACCGGCTCGCCTTCGTGGCGGACGAGAGCGATGCGCTCGTGCGGGAGACCCGGATCTACGACACGCTGGCGATGTTCGCCCTGCCGCAGGCCGAGGCCGGGGCCTGGAGCGAGGCCCCGAGGGTCGTCGCGACCGCGGCAGAGACCGGGATCGGGCCGACGGTTCCGCGTGCCTCGTCCACGCCCCGCATGGTGGCGGCCGAGGCGAGCGTCGCCCGCCGGATGCCCGAGGTGCCTCCGGTCCGGCCGGCCCGCCTCGCGGCGGTCGGGCCCGCCGTCTCTCCGTCGCCGAAGGTCATGGCCTGGGAGGATCCCGAGCCGGCCCGGACCCCGCTCCGCCTGCTGGGCGTCGGGCTGCCGGGGACGGAGTATCTGCCGACCCGCCGCGACGCGGTCAGGACCGCGAACACGATCGGCGGCAAGGCCGTGGCGATCGGGACGGGAACCGCAAGCTTCGTGACCGCGACGGCATCCGCTGTCGGAGACGGGGTGTCGTCGCTCGGGGACGTGATCGCGGACGGCGTCGGCCTGCGCTGAACCGCGCCCCGGCGCGGTCGACCGCGCCCTGAAACGGGTTTCAGGCGACCTCCGTCCGGATCGCCTCGTAGGAACCACGGACCGCCTCCTGCCCGTATTCCCGCTCGAGACGGCGCACCGTGAAATGGGCGCGGGCCACGGTCCTGAAATGCTCCATGAAAGCCGCGTTGACGGCGGCGCCCCCGATCGCGCCGACGATCGGGATCGCTCCGGCCGCGACCTTCTGGGACACCACGATCCCGAACCGGCTCGCGATCTGGCCGATGAACCGCACGAGCGCCGGGGCGCTCCGCTCCGAGAAGCCGCGCCCGGCCGCGAGCTTCGCGGCCTCCGAGATCGACTTCGCGAGCGCTCCCCGGACCGCGAAATAGCCGCTCGAGGCGAGATCGTCCGACTCCGTCCTGGAACCCAGCGCGAAGACCTGCATGCAGGCGAGCGATGTCTCCGGCAAGGCGAGGTCCTCGCCCTCCTGGCGGGCGATCTCGGCGATCGCCCGGAGCACGAGCGTCGTCGAGACGGGAAGCTCGACCGGCAGCGTGACGAAGCCGAGCGCGCCGCCGAACGCGCCGCTCGCGGCCGCCAGAACGGTGTGCAGCCGGCCAGACCGCCTCAGTCGCCCCGTGATGCCGCGGGCCGGGGGCGCGTCCACGATCTTCGGCAAGGTCCGGAGAGCGACCCGGAGCGCCGTCCTGAGCGCAGCCTCGACGGCGTCCGCGATCACGGCGCGGGCGGATTCGGGCAGCGCGTGGCCGATCGCCTCGAGCGGCCGGCCGGCCATCGTACTGAGCCGGCCCGCGAGGGTCTGGCGCTCCAGCGCCACGACGGCGCGCCGCAGCGCCGCGCGATCGGGCTCCGCCATCGGGGGGTAGGCGGGCAGGCTCGTGCCCGGCGAGACGAGGTCGCCTCCGTCCCGGCCGACCGTCGTCAGCGCGCCCATGGTCATTCCTGCCCCCTTCGGGCCGCGACACGGCCCCCGCTGACAAAGCCCGCGGCAAGCCGCGGTTCATCGCTCCGGGAGCATAAAAAGCCGCCGGTTGCCTTCATGTTGCCGCGCAGCGATGTGCAGGAGTGACGCCATGAACGCCTCATCCGCGCCGCTCGCCGGGCGCGCGACGACCTTCCCGATGAAACGCAAGATCGCCGCGATCCTGGCCGCGGACGTGGTCGGCTACTCGCGCCTGGTCGCCGAGGACGAGGAGCGCACGCTGACGGAGTTCGCGGGAGCCCGCGAGGTCTTCGACGCGCTGGTCGCCCGCGCCGGCGGCCGCATCTTCAACACGGCCGGCGATTCGGTCATGTGCGAGTTCGATTCGGCCGTGGAGGCCGTCCGGGCCGCGGTCGACATCCAGGAGGCGATGCGCTCGCGCAACATCGGGGTCGCGGCCTCCCGCCGGCTCGAGTTCCGGATGGGCCTGACAATCGGGGACGTGGTCGAGCGCGGCCAGGACCTCCTCGGCGACGGCGTGAACATCGCGGCCCGGCTCGAGGGGATGGCGCCTCCGGGCGGGATCTGCGTGTCGCGCTCGGTGCACGAGGCGGTCGCGAACAAGCTCTCCGTCACCTTCCAGGAGCTCGGGGCCCGGCAGGTCAAGAACATCCCGCAGCCGATCCACGCCT
>CAXTKM010000103.1:0-13204 GCA_964244795.1 uncultured Enterovirga sp. | reverse complement strand
GCCGCGGTGCTGCGGGCGAAGCTCCGGGCTCGCGAGGGAAAGCCGACCCGCTTCATCCTCATGGAGCATCTGGAGGGTGTCGAGGTGGGCGTCGGCGCCTATTTCGACGGCGAGCGCTTCCTGGAGCCCGCCTGCCTCGACTGGGAGCACAAGCACTTCTTCCCGGGCGATCTCGGCGAGCTCACCGGCGAGATGGGGACGGTCGTGACGTACCGGCGCACGAAGGCGTTCTTCGACCGCACGCTCGGCCGCATGGCGCCGCTGCTCCGCGACAACGGCTATCTCGGCTACATCAACCTGAACACCATCGTGAACGAGGCCGGGATCTGGCCGCTCGAGTTCACTTGCCGCTTCGGCTACCCGGGCTTCGCGATCCTGGATCCGCTGCAGGAAACGTCCTGGTCCGCCCTGTTCCGGACCATGGTCACGGGGTCGGGCGACGCCTTCGCGACGCGGCCCGGCTACGCGGTCGGGATCGTCATGACGACGCGGCCCTTTCCCTACATCCGGACCCATGTCGAGGAGCCGATCGGCCTGCCCGTCCTGTTCGAGGGCGATCTCTCGGACGAGGATCGGGCGAACATCCATTACGGCGAGGTCGGGCTGGCCGACGGGCAGCTCGTGACGGCCGGCTATCACGGCTGGACGATGGTGATCACGGGAACCGGCGCGACCGTCGCGGCCGCCCAGCGCGCCGCCTATGCGCTGGCCGACCGGGCCGTGATCCCGAACGTGCGCTACCGGCGCGACATCGGCGACAAGCTCGTCGGCTGGCAGCTCGCGGAGGTGGAGCGGCTCGGGTTGCTGGATTCGGAGTGAGATCGCATTCGGCGAGAACCCGCTCGACTGACCTCCGTCACCATCGATCCACCCCGCTCCTCAGCATGACGAAGGGGGTGGATCGAGATGTCTCGGCCAGGCTCTCAGGATGACGTCCGGGAGAGTTCGTCCCGGGCCTTCGGCACGGCAAAGCCGAGTTCGGCTCAATGCCCCGGCAGCGCGATCACCTGTGGTCTCCCGGGCAGGGTCGCGCGGCTGAGCGTCAGCGTCGGCAGGCTGCGCCGTTCGACCGTGAAGCCCTGGCCTTCGGCCCGGGCGAGGAACCGGTTCAGGGTCGAGGTCCCGAAGAAGTGCATCGGGATCGCGATCCTCGGATTGATGCTCGCGATTACCTCCATCATCCCGTCGAGGTCGAGCGTGTAGCTGCCGTCGACCGGGACGAGCAGCACGTCGATGCGGCCGAGCTGCCGGAGATGCTCCGGGGTGAGCGTGTGGTGCAGATGCCCGAGATGGGCGATGCAGAGGTCCGCCGTCTCGAAGACGAAGATCGAGTTGCCGTCCGGGATCGTCGTCTCTCCGCCCCATTGCCGGATGTTCGTGACGACGTTCCGGATGCGGATGTCGGCCATCTGCAGGTCGTGCTTCGCCGCGCCGCCGGCCGGGTTCCAGCCGCGCAGGATCTCCTTGATCCCGGGATCGGGATTGTTCGAGTAATGCGTCGAGTGGGCGCGGTTCATGGTCGCGATGTCCGGCACGACGGAGGGCCGGACGTAGTCGTTGTAGTCGGTCGCGACCTTCACGCCGGAGGGCGTCTCGAACAGGAAGGTCGCGTGCCCGATGTAGCTGAGCTGGACCTCGTCCGGGGCGAGGGCCGCCGGGACGATCGGGAGCGTCCTCCGGGCCACGAGGCCCGGACAGCTCTCCTCCGCCGCGATCGCGTCCCCGAGGAGACCCGCTCCGAACAGGGCGGTCACGACGCCCAGCACGGCGGCGAGCCCACGCCACGATCTCGGTGAAGCTCTCATCGGGCCGCCTCCTGGCTCGCTCACTCTGCATCTTCGTGCGGGCCGGGCAAGCGAGCGGGCGACCGCGCATCGGGCGATGCCGAAGACGTGTTCACGCGCCTGCGTCGTCCCGCCCACCGGCCTGGCAACGCTCGGGCCAGTCGCGGACGCGGCTTCACAGCCTCGGCGCCCTTCGGGTAAGGGGTGGGACGAGGAAGGGTCGGCTCGAGGTGCCGGCCGGAGGTTCGTCATGGACGCGATGCGTCAAGCCCCGAAGCGCGTGACCGTGTTCGGCGGCTCGGGCTTCCTCGGCCGCCACGTCGTCCGGGCTCTCGCGAAGCGGGGCTATCGGATCCGGGTCGCGGTGCGGCGGCCGAACCTCGCCCTTTTCCTCCAGCCGCTCGGGGTCGTGGGCCAGATCGAGCTCGTGCAGGCGAACCTGCGCTACGACGCGTCGGTCGCGGCCGCGCTCGAGGGCGTGGACGCCGCGATCAACCTCGTCGGGATCCTGGGCGAGAGCGGCCGCCAGCGCTTCGACGTGGTTCAGGCCGACGGCCCTGCCGCGATCGCGCAATCGGCCCCGGCCGGCATCCCGATCGTCCATGTCTCGGCGATCGGGGCGGCCCTCCGGTCGCCCTCGCAATATGCCCGCTCGAAGGCGCGCGGCGAGGCGGCTCTGCTGTCCGCGAGACCGGATGCCACCATCCTGCGACCGTCGCTGCTGTTCGGGCCGGGCGACAGCTTCTTCAACCGCTTCGGGGCGCTGGCCCGCGGCCTGCCGGTGCTTCCGCTCGCCGGCGCCGAGACCCGCTTCCAGCCCGTCTTCGTCGGCGACGTCGCGGAGGCCGTGGCCTTGGCGGCCGAGGGCCGGGTCGCGGGCGGGCGCGTCTACGAGCTCGGCGGGCCGGAGGTCCGGACGCTCCGCGAGCTCGTAGACTACGTGCTCAAGGTCACGGAGCGCCGCCGGATGGTGGTCGAGCTTCCCTTCGGGGCGGCCATGGTCCAGGCCCGGATGCTCGAGATCGCGGACGCGCTCCTCTTCGGCCTCCTGCCGGCCGGCCTGAAGCTGACGCGCGACCAGGTCGAGCTCCTGCGGGTCGACAACGTCGTCTCAGAGGAGGCGACTGCGGAAGGCCGGACGCTGGAGGGCATCGGGATCGTGCCGCGAGCCCTCGAGGCGATCGTGCCGGGCTACCTCGAGCGCTTCCGCCGGGCCGGGCAGTTCGACCGGGAACGCGAAGCCTGAACGGGCGCGCTGACGTCTTCAGGGCAGGAATCAGGAAAAGGACGGGTCTCATGTTGAGCTATGGGCATTTCATCGGCGGCCAGCACGTCGAGGGCCGGTCCGGCCGCACCGGCGAGGTGTTCGAGCCGATGACCGGCGACGTCCGGGCGAGCGTCGCGCTGGCCTCGAAGGCCGAGGTCCGGGCGGCGGTCGAGAACGCGAAGGCCTCACAGGTCGCCTGGGGCGCGACCAACCCGCAGCGCAGGGCGCGCGTGATGATGCGCTTCGTCGACCTCGTGACGAAGAACTACGACCAGCTCGCCGACATCCTCGCCCGCGAGCACGGCAAGACCGTCCCGGACGCGAAGGGCGACATCCAGCGCGGCCTCGAGGTCGCGGAATTCGCCTGCGGCATCCCGCACCTGATGAAGGGCGAGTACACGGAAGGCGCCGGCCCGAACATCGACATCTACTCGATGCGCCAGCCTCTCGGCGTGGTCGCCGGCATCACGCCGTTCAACTTCCCGGCCATGATCCCGATGTGGAAGTTCGCGCCCGCGATCGCCTGCGGCAATGCCTTCGTGCTGAAACCCTCCGAGCGCGACCCGGGCGTGCCGATGCGGCTCGCCGAGCTGATGATCGAGGCAGGGCTCCCGCCCGGGATCCTGAACGTCGTGAACGGCGACAAGGAGGCGGTCGACGCGCTCCTCGACGACCGCGACGTGAAGGCGATCGGCTTCGTCGGCTCCTCGCCGATCGCGCAGTACATCTACGAGCGAGCCGCCGCGACCGGCAAGCGCGCGCAATGCTTCGGCGGCGCGAAGAACCACATGATCATCATGCCGGACGCGGACATGGACCAGACGGTCGATGCCCTCATCGGGGCCGGCTACGGCTCGGCCGGCGAGCGCTGCATGGCGATCTCGGTCGCGGTCCCGGTCGGCCGGGGCACCGCCGACCGCCTGATGGAAAAGCTGATCCCGCGCGTCGAGAACCTGAAGGTCGGCCCCTCGACCGACCCGTCCGCCGATTTCGGCCCGGTCGTGACCCAGGCCGCCCTCGACAAGATCAAGGGTTACGTCGACCTCGGCATCCAGGAGGGCGCGAAGCTCGTCGTGGACGGCCGGGGCTTCTCGATGCAGGGCTACGAGAAGGGGTTCTACATGGGCGGCTGCCTCTTCGACGAGGTCACGTCCGACATGCGGATCTACAAGGAGGAGATCTTCGGCCCGGTCCTCTGCGTCGTGCGGGCCAAGGACTACGAGGAGGCGCTCCGGCTGCCCTCCGAGCATGAATACGGCAACGGCGTCGCGATCTTCACCCGCGACGGCGACGCGGCGCGGGATTTCGCGGCCAAGGTCGAGGTCGGCATGGTCGGCATCAACGTGCCGATCCCGGTCCCGATCGCCTACTACACCTTCGGCGGCTGGAAGGCGTCCGGCTTCGGCGACCTGAACCAGCACGGCCCGGATTCGGTGCGCTTCTACACGAAGACGAAGACGGTGACCTCGCGCTGGCCCTCGGGCGTGAAGGAGGGGGCGGAGTTCGTGATCCCGACGATGGAGTAGGGGCGGGGACGTCGTGCTAGATTGCGTATCGCAATCACGCGCGAGGTCCGCCGATGAGCGCCGAGGCAGCGCTGCCGCCGATGTCCGTCGAGGAGTTCTACGACTGGACGGACGGGCGGGACGGCAAGTTCGAGCTCGAGGGCGGGCGCGTCTTGGCCACGGCTCCGGAACGGGCTCTGCACGCCCGCCTGAAAACGGCCATCCACCGATCCCTCGCAGACGCCGTGCTGGCGTCTGGATCGAGTTGCGAGGCGTTCACGGACAGCATCGCGGTCCCGATCGACCCGACGACGTCCTACGTGCCGGACGTCGTCCTGCACTGCGGCGAGAGGCTTGGCGGCGATGAGCGCGAGACTCGCGCGGCCGTCATCGCGGTCGAGGTGCTCTCGCCGTCGACAGCCTATCGGGATGCGAGCGCGAAGCTGAACGGGTATTTCAGGGTGCCGGCCGTCCACCACTACCTGATCGTCGATGGAGATCGGCGCCTCGTGATCCACCACCGTCGAGATCGCGGCGATCTCATCGCGACGCGGATTGTCACACGGGGGATGCTGACGCTGGATCCTCCCTCTCTCTCCGTCAACATCGACGACTGGCTGCCCCAAGAGGGAGTTGTTGGGGTAGACAAGCGTCAGGCGGATGGCGCGCAGTCGCGCCGACTTCGGGCCAGGGAGGACAGCCATGGACGACTACGCCCGCCGCTCCTACGGCGACACGCCGGTCGGCTTCGGCCGGAAGCCCGGCATCGTGGTGGTCGATTTCCAGACCGGCTTCACGGATGCCCGGTATCCGCTGGGCGGCGCGCCGCTCATCATGCGGGCCGTCGCGAACACGCGCCGCCTGCTCGAGGCGGCCCGGCGGGCCGGCGTGCCGGTCGCGACCTGCAACACGGCCTACCTGAACGAGCGCGAGATGCCGCACTGGAAGATCAGCGCCGTGCGCGAGACCTTCCTGCACGGCTCGCCGGGAACGGAGATCGACCCCGAGATCTATGACCCGGCCTACGATCTCGCGGTCACGAAGTCCGGTCCGTCGATCTTCTTCCAGACCGGCGCCGCGCCCTACTTCATCAAGGAGGGCGTCGACACCGTCATCGTGACCGGCTGCACGACGAGCGGCTGCATCCGGGCGACCGCGATCGACAGCTTCAGCTGGCGCTTCCGGACGATCGTGCCTGAGGATTGCGTCGGCGATCACGAGGAGGGACCGCACCGCGACAACCTGCGCGACATCGGCCGGCGCTACGTCGACGTCGTCGATGCCGAGGCCTGCATCGAGCAGATCGAGCACTGGCGGGGCCGCAATGCGGCGTGACGCGCGACGGGCGTCGGGCGGGCGCCGCGTCTGGGCCACCGCGATCGCGGTGGCCCTCTTGGCTGCCGGCCCGGCATTGGGAGCCTGCCTCGCGCCCACGCCCCCCGATCCGGCCGGCAAGCCCGAGAAGCCGGTCGTGCCCGCGAAGACCGCCTGCACCGACGCGAAACCCGGCACGGCGGGCTGCCTCGGCTGGGAGAGCTTCGCCTACAACGACGCGGTCAAGGCGTTCAACGCCAAGGTCCCGGCGTTCCAGGCCGCGGCGAACGCCTATGTCGGCCGGCTGAACGACTACGTGAAGGCGACCTCCGATTACGCCCGCTGCGAGGCGCAGTCGCTGCAGTAGCCGGGTCGTCTCATGACCGCCCGGCGCCGGGCCGGGAGGCTGACGAGGTCAGGCCTTCGACGCCGAGGTGCCGGCCTGCCGGACGACATCCGGACCGCACGGCCGGACGCCTCTGCCGCGGCCGCGAACCTCTTCGAAATTGCTAGGCCGAGGCCCCCCGCTGAAAGCGGGACGCTGCCGACGATCGGGCTGTCGAGCCCTGGCTTCAGTGAGCGACGAAGCACTGTCCGGCAATGCAGAAGTAGAGAACGCCATCGACATCTCGTAAAATCATCAAGCTTGACCATTCGTCGATCCCTGCCTCGTCCGATGATGATGTCGTCAAGGCAGTCGTTTTTTCCTAACGGACTTCGGTGACGGAACTATCTTGAAATCGGCGAATCTGAATCGGTTAATCGATTGTCAATTCTCTGTCATAAAGCGCCTCTAGCCTCTTCCTCATATTTTCGGGAGAGCTAATCGACATGGCGAATATCTTCGTGCGTCCGAACCAGACCGCCACCAACCCGGTGACGCTGGCGTCACTCGACCGGCTCTTCGTGCAGGCGAATGGCCGCCTCGACACGGATGACGGAGGGACCTCCGCGGTGACGGTGACGGGCGAAGACGCGAGGGCCGGGATCGACAATTCCGGGATCATCGACGGTGCGGGCTCGGTTGGCGTCTTCGGCGAGCAATCCGCCGATATCACGGGGTGGAACAGAGCGGGCGGCGTCATCTCGGGCGGGAGCTTCGCGACGGTGTCGCTGGGCGGAACCGTCAACAACGCCGGCCTGATCTCCGCGGATGTGCGCGCCAAGGCGGTCAATATGACCGGGACGCTGAACAACTCCGCGACCGGCACGATCGAGGCGAACAGCGCGAGCGGGAGCGCCGTGACCGTGTCCGGCACGGCCAACAATTCGGGCACGATCCTGAACACGGGCGCCCGCGACGGGCTGGAGATGTTCGGGGATGGGAGCACCCTCAACAACCTCGCCGGAGGACGCATCGAGGGTGGTCGTCACGGCGTGACCGGCAACTTCGCGACGACGGTCACGAACGAGGCCGGGGCAGAGCTCGTCGGACGCAATGGATCCGGCGTCAATTTCGACACGAAGGCCAACGACGGCGACACCTTGGTCGTCAATTACGGCCTGATCAGCGGAAACTACGTCGGCACCGGCAATGGGGACGGTGACGGCGTCGACATCGACTACACCGCGACGATCCTCAACTACGGCCGCATCGAAGGAAACGGCGCCGACCAGGTCGGAAACTTCGCCGACGGCATCGCGGCCGGGGGCGGTTCGGTCTTCAATTTCGCCGGTGGCGAGATCTACGGCGAGAGCCGCGCCATCCTGTTCGACGACAGCAACCTCGGCGGCGCGTTCGCGGCGGCGACCGTCGAGAACGACGGGACGATCTCCTCCGCGCTCGGGTCGGCCATCCGGATGATCGGCACCTGGAACGACGAGGTCACGAACCGCGGCACGATCAGCGGCTCTGGCGTCGCGCTCGACATGGGCGGCGGCGACGACACGTTCACCAATGACGGCGCCGTCACGGGCGGCGTCGATCTCGGTCTCGGCGACGATACGGCCGTCGCCGTCGCGGGCTCGACGGTCGGCGGCGCGGTCGCAGGCGGCGAGGGCCAGGATACGGTCCGCCTCGCGGCAGCGGATCCGTCCGCCGTCGGGGCGTTCGGCGCGTCGGACGGTTTCGAGACGCTGGCCGTGGAGGAGGGCGCTTGGTCGGTTGCCGGCAGCGACGCCTTCGACGCCATCACCATCGAGGACGGCGCGACGGTCACGAGCGCGATCCGTCGCGACGGCGCCGACACGCTGGTGATCGAGCAGGGCGGGACGCTGACCGGTACGCTCGAGGTCCGCAACACCGTCACCAGCGTCGCGCTCGACAATGCCGGAACCATCGACAAGACGGCCTACGGCCAGGCCATCAATCTCTATCTCGGCGAGGACGACAGCACGGTCACGGTCGCGAACCGCGAGACCGGCGTCATCAGGGCGAGCAGCCCGGACGGGACCGGGAGCGCGGGCCTGATCTACGTGTCCGGCGGCGGCGACGCCAAGCTCGTCTTCGACAATGACGGCTTGCTCGAAGGTCCAGGCCGCGTGTTCCAGGCGAACGACTTCCGAGGCGAGTCCTTCGTCCTCAACAACGGGTCGGGCGGCGTCATCCGCGGCACTGAAGGAACCGAGGCGACGCTGCGCGGCAACATCACCACGGTCAACAATGCCGGCATGATCGAAGGCGGCAACGATGGATTCGATGCGCGCGGCTTCGCCGTGACCTTCAACAACCTCGCGGGCGGCCACATCGAGGCCGCGCGCCACGCCGTCACCGGCGAGGCCGGCATCACCGTCAGCAACGCCGCCGGCGCCACGATGATCGGGCTCAACGGCTCGGCGGTGAACATGGACAACAACGGCACGCTCGAAGAGAAGGCCTTCATCACCAACCGTGGAACGATGGAGGGTCGATCGGCCGAACTGGACGATTCCGACGGCGACGCGATCGACGTCGACGGCCTGATGCAGCTCCTGAATGACGGCCGCGTCGCCGGTCTCGGCGCCGAGGGCTACCACAACGGCGAGCCCAACGTGTCGGAAGGCATCGCGATCGGGGGCGGCGAGATCGTCAACAGCGCCGGCGGCGAGATCTACGGCTATGGCCGCGCCATCCAGGTGGACGATTCCAGCAACGGAGCAGCGCTCGGCGTCTCGACCATCGTCAATGACGGCCTGATCCAAGGTGACGGCAACGGGCCGGAAGGCGTCGCCCCGGAGGACGCGGCGCGGTTCGACCTGCGCGGCAACGAGGCGATCAACCTCGTCGGCGACTACGAAGACTTCGTCGGCAACAACAGCACCGGCCGGATCGTCGGCGGCATCGCGATGGGCGGCGCGCGCGACACGCTGAACAATTCCGGATCCATCGTGGCGACCGGCGGCTCGGCCATCGACATGGGCGCCGGCAACGACCAGGTGAACCTCTACGTCGGCGCGACGGTCGAGGGCACGATCCTGCTCGGGACCGGCGACGACGTGGCGCTCGCCACCTCGTCCGGCCACTTCGTCGTCGAAGGCGGTGACGGCAGCGACACGATGGCGATGGGTGCCAGCGACGACGTCCTGAGCGGCGACGGCGGCAACGATTTCATCTACGCGGGCGCCGGCGACGACCGTATTGAGGGTGGCGCCGGGAACGACACGCTCTTCGGCGACCTCGGCGACGACCTGATCCAGGCCGGAGCCGGGAACGACGTCATCGACGGCGGCGCAGACGACGACGTGATCTTCGGCGACGACGGCGCGGACATCGTCACCGGCGGTCTCGGCGACGACCTGGTCCGGGGCAATGCCGGCGACGACGTCTTCGTCGTCGCGACGACGGCCGACGGCCGCGACAGCTACGACGGCGGCGCCGGCCTCGACACGCTCGATTTCAGCGCCTTCACGTCGGCCGTGAGCCTGACCCTGCGGGACGGCGTCACGACCTTCGCGACGGACAAGATCGAGAACGTCGAGAACGTCGTCGGCGGCCAGGCGGCCGATATGCTGACCGGCAACGCGGGCGACAACGCGCTCACGGGCAACGCCGGCGACGACCTGATCCGCGGCGGCGCGGGCAACGACCGGCTGTCCGGCGGTCTCGACAACGACGACCTGCAGGGTGGGGCCGGCAACGACGTCCTCGCGGGCGGTGCGGGCGACGACGTCCTCACCGGGGGAGCCGGCCAGGACACCTTCGTGTTCGCGAACCTCGGGGACGGCATCGACACGATCGCCGACTTCCGGCTGTCCGGTTCGTCCGCGGATCAGATCGGGCTGTCCTCGTCGCTGTTCACGAATTTCGCGGGCGACGATGTCTTCGATCTGATCGGTTCGGGTTTCCTGCGGGCGGTCGCCGGCGAGAACGGGACGTCGATCCAGATCGACCACGACGGCGGGGGCAACGGCTTCGAGACCATCGCGGTCCTCGACGGCAGCCTCACGAACGGCATGCTCGCCGACCACAGCTTCCTGATCTGACGCCGATCCCCGCCGCGTTCCACCCCGCCCTCCCGCGTCGCGGGAAGGGCGGGGCCAGAGCCCGGCTGTCCTCGCCCCTGTTTCAATCCTCGGAGAATATCAGATGGCTTTCGGTCCTGGTTCCATCGCTTTCACCGGCTTCAATGCCGACGGCAAAGACAATCTCGCCTTCGTCGCCCTCGAACCCATCAAGGCCGGCACGGTGATCACCTTCACCGACAACGAGTGGGACGGCACGGCCTTCGCCAACGGCGAGTCGACCTGGACCTGGACCGCAGCGAACGATCTCGTCGCCGGCACCGTGGTCACCATGGACAACCTCGCGGCAGGCCAGACGGCGACGAGCAATACCGGCGCCATCGCCTTCAGCGAGGAGACAAACCGCAACATCGATGACGCGATCGAGATGGTCTACGCCTATGTGGGCGATGCTTCGGCGCCGACATTCCTGACGGCCATCGCCAACGGCGTGAGCTACTATGAAGAGAGCGGGGTGTTGAACAACACCGGGCTGGAAGTCGGGGTCAATGCGGTGGCTTTCGAGAACACCGATTACGATACGGATATCGCCGTCTACAATGGTCCGCGTGCCACGGGTGAGAACCTCGCCAATCTCCTGAAGGTCATCAACGACCCCACCAACTGGGCGACACAAAACACAGCGGCCGACGATTCGAACGACGGCACGAATCCTGACGCTCCTTTGCCGTCTACGCCGTTCACCGTGGATCCGAACGCGCAGAAGATCACCTTTTCGGAAGGCACCCGCACGGTCTCGCATGAGGAAGGCGACACCGGCACGGTGACCTATACCTTCGTCGTCGAACGTACCAACGGCACGACGGGCACGGTCGATTTCAGAGGCTACCTGAACACCGACACGACGTACCCGGACGACTACCCCGGCGAGACCGCATGGTCGGAGATCTCCGGCATGATCCCCGAAGGTCAGACTTCTGGGACCCTCACCATTACGGTGAACGGCGACCATGCCTTCGAGGCCGACGAAACCTTCAAAGTGGTGCTCACGTCGGTCAGCAACGACGGCGCGACGGCGTATCTGAGCCCGAACGCCGCCGAGACCGAGGCGACCGGCACGATCGTCGCCGACGACACGCAGCAGGTCATCGGCTTTGCAGCCGATTCGACCAGCGTCCTGGTGGAAGAGGGCAACGACGGCACGAAAACCGTCACCTTCACGGTCGAGCGCAGCGGCGGCGGCGGCCAGGATGGTGACGTCGCCTTCTCGGGTTTCTACAATTACGGCAACACGAATGCGGCCGATTATGGCGGGCCGCTCCCGCCCTCTAGCTTCAGCGGCACCATTCTCGCCGGTCAGACGTCGGCAACGCTCACCGTCACCATCGCGGGTGACCAACTGGCTGAAGGGAACGAGACCTTTGGCTTCTTCCTAACCTCCGCGACCAATCCGGCGGCGGAGAATGTCGCGCTCGGGGTCCAGTTCGCGAACGCCTACATCCTCAACGATGATGGCCCGGCTGTGGTCCGATCCGGTGAGACGTTCGACAGCATCGGTCTCAGCGGACAGGCGAGCCTGACGATCGAACAAGGCGGCACCCTCACCAACCTCAGCGTGGTCGGCGAGAATTTCGACGCCACGATCATCAATGCCGGACGCTTCGGCTTCGGCGGCACCGGCCTCGTCGGCGCCCAGCCCGGCAATGGCAAGATCACCTTCGACAACGAAGCCACCGGTGTCGTGAACGGCATCACCCTGCCGAACTACCCGACCGCCGGTAGCCTCGAGTTCGTCCTCGACAATGCCGGTCAGGTCGGTTCCTTCGGTGCCAGGCAGAGCCCCAACTATTCGACCATCACCATCAACAACGAGGCCGGCGGCGTCATCGGCAGCACCAGCTTCAGATCGGGGATGGAACTCCTCGGGAATGCAACCATCAACAATGCCGGTACGATCATCACCTATGTCGGCACGCGGGAAGGCATCGAGTATAACGGTCAGAATGTCGTGGTGAACAACCTCGCGGGCGGCCTCATCGATGGCCAGCATCACGCGGTGACGGGCAACGGAGCCGTCCTCGTCACGAACGAGGCGGGCGGCACGCTGATCGGCCGCAACGGCTCGGCGGTGAACATCGACAACTTCGCGACCGTCGATCAGACCGTCACGGTCATCAATCACGGCCTCATGCAGGGCCGATCGGCCAACACCATCGACAGCGACGGCGACGCCATCGACACCGATGGTCTCGCGACCGTCGAGAACTGGGGCACGATCGAAGGCCTCGGCCACAGCGGCAGCCACAATGGCGGGCTGAACGTGTCCGAAGGCATCGCCAGCGGTGGCGGCAGCATCACCAACCACGAAGGCGGCACGATTGCGGGCTACGGCCGCGCCATCCAGGTGGACAATTCCAGCGAGGGCGGCGCCTTCGCTGCGGTGACCATCGACAATGCCGGCACCATCCACGGCTATGGCAACCTGCCTTTGCGGTTCACAGGTAGTGTTCCGCCTTTCAGCGAGGCTACGGACTACGCCTCGGTGATCAACGGCGGCGAGGCCATCAACATCGTCGGCACCTTCGCCGATACGCTGACGAACAGCGGCGCCATCATCGGCGGCGTCCGGATGGACGGCGGCGACGACGTCTTCGTGAACTCCGGTTCGATCACCGCGACCGGCGGATCGGCCTTGTCCATGGGCGACGGCAACGACACGGTCACCCTCGACGGCGGTTCGCACATCGAGGGCCAGATCCTGCTCGGCGCCGGCGACGATGTGCTGTTGGCGGCGCCGAGCATCGCGACCGACCTCAAGATCGATGCCGGCATCGGCGACGACCGCATCGATGGCGGGCTCGGCGACGACACGCTCTTCGGCGACCTCGGCGACGACCTCATCCAGGCCGGAGCCGGGAACGACGTCATCGACGGCGGCGCAGACGACGACGTGA
>CAXTKM010000102.1:0-13225 GCA_964244795.1 uncultured Enterovirga sp. | reverse complement strand
CTGCTCGATGGTCAGCGTGCCGACCTTCAGCGCCGCCGCGGTCCCGGCCATGCGCGACGCGGCCACGATCCGGACGGAGGGTGCGGGTTCTGCGAGCGCGTGCGCGTCCTGCCCTGGCTTCGGTACCTCGACCCAGCGATGCGCGCCGCTATCGCAGGTCTGCACCACCGGAAAGCGGACGGTGTCGCCGGCCTTGAAAGCGTCCGACATGCGGACCGCGAAGACGAACTCGTCGAACTGGTCGTTCGGCACGCGGCCTCCCGTCCAGGTGATCTCCTGGACGCCTTCCGAGACGGGAGCGTGGACATACGGGTAGGAGCGCGCGTAGGGCCCGCGCCGGGTGGAGATGGTCCAGCCGGACTTCACGAGGGGGCGCGCGCCGATCGCTCCCTCCGGGATGGTGACGGTCACCGAGGTGGTCGGCGAGCCCTTGCAGCCGTGGGTGATCTGGATCACGCCGCGATAGGAGCCGCCCTCGGCCGCCTCGGGGCGTTCGAGCACGGCGTGGGCGGAGGCGGAGGTGGATAGGGTCGCGCATGCGAGCGCGCCGAGCGCGGCGCCCAGCGAATGACGGGTCATGACGAAGGTCCTGGTCTGGCGGGATCGAAAGGCGGAGGCGATCGATCAGGCGGACGGTGGACCTCGGGCGGAGTGGGCGTGAGTCGGCGGCCCCGTCTTCGGGATCGAGGCTTCGGCACGCCAGATGACGGCCTGCGAAACCGGGAAGGCCCACGCGAGGGCAGCCGGAGACGCAGGCGGGGGCCCGATGGGTCCGACCTGCGCGGCCGTGCAGCAATCGTGCTGATGCCGGAGCGGCTTGTCCGGCGAGTTCGAACCCGCCCCGTCATGCGGGGCGCAGATCACCCCGGCAAGGTCGAGCATCCCGGCCGGCATCGCGGCCGCGAGGAATCCCTGCAGCAACAGCCCATAGAGCGCGATCACCCCGATGATCGCGCGGGCCGTCACCGTCCAGGTGGATGCGCGCCGCATGACCTCACTTGAACGGACCCGATGCTGTCGTCAACGAGCCATGGCGATGTCTTCGGCCCGAAACTTGGACTTCCTCCAGGCCGGCGATCATCGCGTATCGGCACCACGCCGATGCTCTGCTCGAGGGGGCGGGGCGTCGCCGAGACGTCGATCCGGAAAGGGCAGATGCGACTCCGGGCCGCTCCAGCTCGATCGGATCGCATCGAACCGCCCCGCCTTATAAGGTAAAGTAATTCTCTTATAAGGGAGAAATCGAGCTTGCGGTTGGTGGCAGGCTCTTCCGCTCAGACGGCCGGCGCGCCGACGTCTCGAAGAAATATGCGTGGCGCGTGCTTCGACGCGCGGCCGCCGCGCCTGCTCGGCACGACGAAACCGGGATGATCCCGACTCAGCCCCCGAGCTTCCTCTTCCTCTGCGCCAGCGTGCGCAACCTCAGCGCGTTCAGCTTGATGAAGCCCGCAGCATCGCGGTGGTCGTAGGCGACCGCGCCCTCCTCGAAGGTCACGAGGTCCTGGTCGTAGAGCGAGTACGGCGAGGTGCGGCCGACCACGTGGGTGCCGCCCTTGTAGAGCTTCAGGGTCACCTCGCCGGCGACCATCTCCTGGCTCTTGTCGATCAGCACCTGCAGCATCTCGCGCTCGGGCGAGAACCAGAAGCCGTTGTAGATGAGCTCCGCGTATTTCGGCATCAGCTCGTCCTTGAGATGGGCCGCGCCGCGGTCGAGCGTGATCGACTCGATCGCCCGGTGGGCCACGGCCAGGATCGTGCCGCCCGGCGTCTCGTACATGCCCCGGCTCTTCATGCCGACGAAGCGGTTCTCGACGAGGTCGAGCCTGCCGATGCCGTTCGCCCGGCCGAGCTCGTTCAGCCGTGCGAGCAGGGTCGCGGGCGAGAGCGCCTCGCCGTCGATCGAGACGGCGTCGCCGCGCTCGAACCCGATCCGGATCACGGTCGCGCGGTCCGGCGCGTCCTCGGGCGAGATCGTCCGGGAGAAGACGTGGTCCGGCACCTCGACCGCGGGGTCCTCCAGCACCTTGCCCTCCGATGACGCGTGCAGGAGGTTCGCGTCGACCGAGAACGGGGCCTCGCCACGCTTGTCCTTCGCGATCGGGATCTGGTTCTTCTCGGCGAAGTCGATGAGCTGCTCGCGCGAGCGCAGGTCCCATTCGCGCCAGGGCGCGATCACGGTCACGTCCGGCTTCAGCGCGTAATAGGCGAGCTCGAAGCGGACCTGATCGTTCCCCTTGCCGGTCGCCCCGTGGCAGACGGCGTCCGCGCCGAGCCGCTCCGCGATCTCGATCTGCCTCTTCGCGATCAAGGGGCGGGCGATCGAGGTCCCGAGGAGATAGACGCCCTCGTACTGCGCGTTCGCCCGGAACATCGGGAACACGTAGTCCCGGACGAACTCCTCGCGCAGGTCCTCGATGAAGATGTTCTTGGGGTCGATGCCCAGCAGCTCCGCCTTGCGGCGCGCGGGCTCGAGCTCCTCGCCCTGCCCGAGATCGGCCGTGAAGGTCACGACCTCGCACCCGTAGGTCGTCTGCAGCCATTTCAGGATGATCGAGGTGTCGAGCCCGCCCGAATAGGCGAGCACGACCTTCTTCACGGGTTTCGTTTCGGACATGGGGGGCTCCGGCCGGCACAGGCGCCATACCAGCCGGAGCGCGCGCGGCGCAACGCGTCGACAGCGACGAAGTCCGCTCTCGCCAACGCCTGTTCCACGGTGTCCCGGGTCGCGGACCCGGGGGCGTGCGCGACGCAAGACCGTTATCGGACCGTCACAACGCAGGTTTACCAGCGCCGCCTTCAAGGCCCCGGAGCGTGATCGGGGCGCGAGCCGGAGAGCATCATGGCGACGCAGCCCCTCAACATCATCCTGACCAACGACGACGGCTACAACGCGCCCGGCATCACGACGCTGTACAACGCGCTCGTGGCGGCCGGGAACACTGTCCGGATCGTGGCGCCCGCCGTGAACCAGAGCGCGCAGGGCAGCTCGCTCGGCGGCCTGACCGCGATCGCGAGCCCGATCGCCATCACGCAGTTCTCTCCGGGGAACTACTTCGTCGACGGACGCCCGGCGACGGCCGCGCTCGTGGCGATCGACGATTTCGGCCGCAACCTGTTCGGTGGCGCGGCGCCCGACCTCGTGATCTCCGGAACCAACCGGGGCGAGAACATCGGGCCGAGCGAGAACATCTCGGGCACCGTCAACGGAGCGCTCCAGGGCCTGTTCGAGGGCGTGCCCAGCATCGCGGTCTCGGCCGGTGCCGGCGCGAACGGCAGCTACGACGCGGCCTTCGCCAATGCCGGGACCTTCACGGCCGACTTCGTCGCCAAGCTGCAGGCGACCCGGAGCGCAGGCGCGCCGATCCTGCCGGCCGGAGAGGCCGTCTCGATCAACGTCCCGGGCGCGTCGACCCTCGCCGGCGTCGCGGTCACGCAGGTCACCCCGGAGGCCAGCAGCTTCTTCCCGTACAGCCAGCAGGCGAACGGGCTGTATGCCGAGGGCTTCATCGTCAACACGACGCCGTCCGGCAGCACGACGTCGGAGGGCTCGCAGTTCATCCTGAACCGCATCACCGTCTCGCCGGTGGACGGCGAGTTCGGCGCCACGCCGGCCGACCGCGACGCGCTCGCGGTCCGACTCGCAGGGGTCAACCTCGCGGCCGCCGCGCCCGCGCACAAGTCCCTGAACGTGCTGCTCCTGAACGAGGACGGCTATGGCGCCGCCGGCATCACGGCGACCCGCAACGCCCTCCTCGCGCAGGGCTACAACGTCACGGTGCTCGCGCCGACGACCGACCAGAGCGGCGTCGGGTCGGCGCTGTTCCTGAACCCCGTCACGGTGACGACCTACGACGCCAAGAGCTTCGCGGCCAACGCCACCCCGGCGTCGCTCGTCTCGCTCGCGCTCGATCCGGCCGGCCTCCTTCGCAGCATGCCGAAGCCGGATCTCGTCGTCGCGGGGGCCGATGCCGGCCGCGCGGTCGGGATCGAGAACGCCAGCCATTCCGCGACGGTCGCGGCCGCCGCGACCGCGCTCTTCAACTACGGGGTTCCGGCCATCGCGCTCACCTCTGCCAGCGGGTCGGCCACGGATTTCGCGACGAGCGCGGACTTCCTCACCAAGGTGATCGCGAACCTCCAGGCGACGCAGGGCTCGGCGGCGTCGATCCTGCCGGCCGGGATCGGGCTCAGCATCAACGTCCCGACCGGCGCGGCCCAGACGAACTTCGCCTTCACCAATATCGACGCCGCGACCGACGCCAACCTCTCGGTTGCCGGCAACGCCACGCAGGCGCGGTTCACCTTCACGGGCGCCGTCGGCTCAGGCGGAGCCAATTCCGAGGGCGTCGCCTTCAACGCGGGCAAGATCACCATCAGCCCGCTCGACGGCAGCTACGCCGGGACCGACGCCACGCTCTACGCGACCCTGGCGGCGCTCCTCGATTCGCAATACGGGGCTCCGAGCGCCGGTTTCGTCGTCAAGACCGACGCCGCGACGGGCGGGCACGTCATCGACCTCACGATCCCGGCCGCGCTCACGGCCGCGGCCGGGACCACCGCCATCGACACGGTCGTCTATGACGGATTCGGGTCGGTGACCCTCCCGGGCACCATCGAGAACCTCGCTCTGACCAATTCCGGCAGCGCGGTCGGCAACGCCCTCGACAACGTCATCACCGGCGTCGGCGGCAACGCGATCTCGGCCGGCGCGGGGGCCGATACCGTGGTTTCGACCGGGGCCCGGAACGTGCTCGACGGAGGCCAGGGTGACGATACGGCGGTGCTGGACTTCAAGCTCGCGGATTCGTCGTTCACGTTCGTCAACGGCGTCACGACGCTCCGGACCTCGGCCGTGTCGGACCAGGTCCGCGGCTTCGAGCATTTCGAGTTCAGCGACGTCCATGTCGACCGGGCCGACGGCTCGCCGCTCGTCGACGACCTCTTCTACCTCGCGAGCTACAAGGACGTGCTCAGGTCGGGATCGGACCCGGATACGCATTTTGGCGCATTCGGCATCCGCGAGGGCCGCGACCCGGACGCGCTCTTCTCGACCAAGGGCTACCTGGCGGCCAATCCGGACGTCCAGGCGGCCGGGGCCGACCCGTTGCGGCAATTCGACGAGTACGGCTGGAAGGAGGGCCGCGACCCCTCGGCCAAGTTCGACGTCGAGCTCTACCTCAAGAACGCCCCTGACGTCCGGGCGGCAGGGGTCGATCCGCTCGCGCACTACCTCCAGTTCGGCGAGGCCGAGGGACGCCAGGTTTTCGCGGCCATCGGCAAGCAGGGCGACGTCTCGCGCGGCTTCGACAAGGAGTTCTACCTGCTCTCGAACCCCGACGTCGCCGCGGCCGGCATCGACGCCCGGACCCATTTCGACCTGTTCGGGGCGAAGGAGGGCCGCAACCCGGACGCGTTCTTCGACACCGCGGGCTACCTCGCGGCGAACCCGGACGTCGCCCGGTCGGGGATCAACCCCCTGACCCATTACGACCTGTTCGGCTTCAAGGAGGGCCGCGACCCGTCCCGCGACTTCGACACGTCGTCCTATCTCGCGGCGAACCCGGACGTGGCCGCGGCGGGTGTCGATCCGCTCCAGCATTACCTCCTGTTCGGGGCGCTCGAGGGTCGCTCGTCCTTCGCCGACGGCTTCTTCTAGGCCCGTCGGTCCATTCCGGGGCGGCGGAAGCCGACCCCGGAATTCGAGAATGCCGGAGCTTCGGCTTCGACGGCTTCGGAACCAGGGCCTTAGCCCTCGGTGCACCCAGAGTCCGGCCTGCCCGAGATCGGCCGTGAAGGCACGACCTCGCACCCGTCGGTCGTCTGCGACCACGGGCTTCGCCTCAGGCATGCGGGGCGAGGCTCCAGGGTGCGGCTGGCGTCATCAGCCCGGCCTCGTCATGTCATCCGAATGTGATTTGAGGCCGCTACCGCTGCCCGACGAACGCCGCTCGCGGAACCCGCCGCGACGCCGAGGGAGCTTTCTCAGTGCCGTATACCCTCCAGATCCTCCACGCATCCGACTTCGAGGCCGGGCTTCTCGCGACGGAACGCGCCGGGAATTTCGCCGCGATCGTCGACAGGCTGGAGGACTCGACTCCGAATTCGATCACGTTGACGTCCGGCGACAGCTACATCCCGAGCCCGTTCTTCATCGCCGGCGGCGATCCGCAGCTCAATGCCACCTACCGGGGCGTCTACAACCAGCTCTTCGGGCTCTCGGGCGCGAACTCGTACCAGGCCCTGACCGCATCCGCCGGCCGCGCCGACATCACGATCCTCAACATCCTGGGCGTCCAGGCGAACGTGTTCGGGAACCACGAGTTCGACGCGACCACGACCGAGATCCGCAACATCATCGGCGCCAATCTGGGCGCCGCGGCGGGTCCGGCCGACGACGTCTGGGTCGGCGCCTTCTTCCCCTACCTTTCGACCAACCTGAATTTCTCGCTGGATACCGGCACGTCGGGAACGAACGACCTCGTGTCGCCGCTGACAGCCCCCCCCGCGACCTTCGCGCTTACCGGCCCGACCTCGACCCGGACCGGCGTCCTGGAAGACAAGATCGCGAAATCCACGGTCATCACCGAGAACGGCGAGCGCATCCTCTACGTGGGTGCGACGACGCAGGTTCTGCCGCTCATCAGCTCGACCGGGAACGTGACGGTCGAAGGGTTCAGCGGTCGCGACGACATTCCGCTCCTCGCGACACAGATCAACGCCGAAATCGACCGCGCACTCGCGGCGAACCCCGGCATCAACAAAGTCATCGTCGGCACACACCTTCAGCAGCTCACGAACGAGCAGACGCTTGCTCCTCTGTTGCGGAACGTCGACGTCCTGATCGGCGGCGGTTCCAACACCCGCCTGTCCGACGCGAACGATCGACTCCTGCCGGGGGATGTCTCGCAGGGCGCCTACCCGACCTTCTACACCAACGCCTCTGGGCAGCCGATCGCGCTCGTCAACACGGACGGCGAGTATTCCTATCTCGGCCGTCTCACCCTAACCTTCGATGACAACGGCATCGTCGTGCCGTCATCCGTCGACG
The DNA here is from genome assembly GCA_964244795.1 of uncultured Enterovirga sp. Classification (GTDB taxonomy): domain Bacteria; phylum Pseudomonadota; class Alphaproteobacteria; order Rhizobiales; family Beijerinckiaceae; genus Enterovirga. Next base: position 6,177 of record CAXTKM010000102.1, on the reverse strand, counting down.
TGAACACGAGCGGCGCCGTCGCGGTCGATGCGACGACGGTCAACCAGCTCTACGGGTCTCGCGCGGCCGCGTTCGCCCCGGGCTCGAAAGGCTTCCTCGTCCAGGAGATCATCGAAGGTCTCGACGCGAACAACGACGGCGTCCAGGAGACGCTCGGCGTCGCGGACATCATCCGTCAGCAGGACGGCAACATCCTCGGCCGCACGAGCGTCTACCTCGAAGGCCGGCGCACGGAAGTCCGCACGGAGGAGAGCAACCTCGGCGACCTGTCGGCCGACGCGAACCTCTTCTACGGCAAGCAGTTCGACTCCCGCGTCGCGGTCTCGATCAAGAACGGCGGCGGGATCCGGGACTCCATCGGCTCGTTCGCGTCCACCGGTGGCGGCACCGCGGAGCTGCCTCCAGCCGCGAACGCGGCCGCCGGCAAGGCCGCGGGAGACATCTCCCAGCTCGACGTCACGAACTCGCTGCGGTTCAACAACAGCCTGTCTCTGATCACCGTCACGGCGGCCGAGCTCGAGATCGTCCTCGAGCATGCGGTCTCGGCGACGGCTGCCGGCGCGACGCCCGGCCAGTTCCCGCAAATCGGCGGCGTCCAGTTCTCGTTCGACGCGACGCAGCAGGCGCAGACCACGAACACGCTGGGCCAGGTGACCCGCGAGGGCCAGCGCATCAAGTCGGCGGCCCTCATCGACGAGAACGGCAAGGTCATCGACATCCTGGTCCAGGACGGGCGCGTCGTCGGCGATCCGAACCGCGACATCCGGGTCGTCACGCTCGACTTCCTGGCGGTCGGCACGGTGACCGCGCCCGGCCTCGGCGGCGACAACTATCCCTTCCCGGCGCTCGGCAGCGATCGGGTCGACCTTCGCACCGCGACCGCGACGATCCCGAACGCCGCGACCTTCGCGGCGCAGGGCACGGAGCAGGACGCTTTGGCCGAATACCTCAAGGCCAAGTACAGCGCGCCCGGCACGGCCTTCGGCCTCGCCGACACGACGCCGGCCCTCGACACCCGCATCGAGAACCTCGCGTTCCGCTCGGATGCCGTCTTCAACTCGGCTCCGGTCTTCGGCTCCAACACGGCAGCCGACACGATCGAGGCAAGCATCGGCAACGACGTGCTGAACGGCGGAACCGGCATCTTCAACGATACGCTCGTGTTCCGGTCGGTGGTCGCCGACAACACGGTCGCGACCTCCGGACCCTTCGACGTCGTGGTCGGGCCGAGCGGCCGCGACACCGTCGTCGGGTTCGAGCGGGTCCAGTTCAACGACGCGACGTTCCTGGTCGCCGACGGCTCCCCGCTCGTCGACGACCTCTTCTACAATCTCCGCAACAAGGACGTCTTCAGGGCCGGCGTCGATGCGGACACGCATTACGGGGCGTCCGGCTTCCGAGAGGGCCGCGACCCGAACGCGCTCTTCTCGACCAACGGCTACCTGTCGGCCAATCCGGACGTCAGGCAGGCCGGGGTCGACCCCCTGAAGCAGTTCGATGCCGTCGGCTGGAAGGACGGTCGCGATCCCTCGATCAAGTTCGACGTCGAGCTCTACCTCAAGAACGCTCCGGACGTCCGGGCGGCGGGGGTCGATCCGCTCGCGCACTACGTCCAGTTCGGCGAGGCCGAGGGACGACAGGTTTCGGCCGCGATCGGCACGCGGAGCGAGATCTCGCGCGGCTTCGACAAGGAGTACTACCTCCTCGCGAACCCCGACGTCGGCGCGGCCGGGGTCGATGCCCGGACCCATTTCGACCTGTTCGGGGCGAAGGAAGGCCGCAACCCGAACGCGTTCTTCGACACCGCCGGCTACCTCGCGGCGAACCAGGACGTGGCGAAGTCCGGGATCAACCCGCTCACCCACTACGACCTGTTCGGCTTCAAGGAGGGCCGCGACCCGTCCCGCGACTTCGACACCTCGTCCTATCTCGCGGCCAACCCGGACGTGGCCGCGGCGGGCGTCGATCCGCTCCAGCACTACCTCCAGTTCGGGGCGCTCGAGGGTCGCTCGTCCTTCGCCGACGGCTTCTTCTAGGCCCGTCGGTCCATTCCGGGGCGGCGAAGCCGACCCCGGGATTCGGGAGGCCCGACGCCCCAGGGGCGCCGCAGGGGCAACGCCCCCGGGCGGAGGGAGCCTAGCCGTCGGTGGACCCGGCGTCCTCCGACGCCTTCGGCAGGTCCGGGCGCGGCATCGACACGATGCTGTAGCCCGAATCGACATAGTGGATCTCGCCCGTGACGCCGCTGGACAGGCCGGACAGGAGATAGAGCGCGGCGTTCCCGATCTCCTGCGTGGTCACGGTGCGGCGGAGCGGCGCGTTCGCCTTCTGGAAGTTGAACATGTAGCGCGCATCCGCGATCCCGGCGCCGGCCAGCGTCCGGACGGGACCGGCCGAGATCGCGTTCACCCGGATCCCGTCCGGCCCGAAATCGCCGGCGAGGTAGCGCACCGAGGCCTCGAGCGCCGCCTTCGCGACGCCCATCACGTTGTAGTTCGGCATGATCTTGTTCGACCCGCCGAAGGTCAGCGTCAGCATCGCGCCGCCGGGCCTCATGCGGGCCGCGGCTCGCTTCGCGATCTCCGTGAAGGAGAAGCACGAGATCATCATCGTCCGGGCGAAGTTCTCCCGGCTCGTGTCGGCATAGCGGCCCTTCAGCTCGTTCTTGTCGGAGAACGCGATCGCGTGGACCACGAAGTCGAGCCCGTCCCAGCGCGCGTCGAGCGTCGCGAAGGCGCGGTCGACCGAGGCGAGGTCCTCGACGTCGCAGGGCAGGACGATGTCGGACCCGATCCCGCGCGCGAGCGGGGCGACCCGCCGGCCGAGCGCCTCGCCCTGGTAGGTGAACGCGAGCTCGGCTCCCTCGGCGGCCAGGACCTTGGCGATGCCCCAGGCGATGGAATGATCGTTCGCGACGCCCATCACGAGCCCACGCCGTCCCTGCATCAGACCCGTCACGATCCCGCCCCCCCCGATCGCCTCCAGGCCGTGTAGCCCGGCCCCGCGCGGCCTGTCCACGTCGGCTCCCCGACGCGCCCCGGGCCGCCGTCTCGCGACGGACGGCGTCGGATCTCCGTCGCGAGCGGCCCGCTTGGTCCCCGTCTTGCTCCCGGGCAGCATGCCACCGATAAAGACCGCGTGATGAGCCCCGCCCTGACGCTGACCGCCGGACCCGCCGCGCGCCCCATCGCGCCCGTCGCCGCCGCCCTGTTCGGCCGTCTGGCGTTCCGGGCGCTGCTGGTTCTCGCCTACGCGATCATCTTCGCGCCCATGGTCACGGTCGCGATCGTGTCGTTCTTCGACCAGGAGATCGTCAGCGTCCCGCCGCCCGGCCTGACGCTGCGCTGGTACGCGAATGCCTGGGCGCAGCGGGATTTCGCGCGCGGCTTCCTGACCTCTCTGCAGATCGCGCTCGCCGCGACCGCGGTCGGGGTGCCGCTCGGGACCGCGGCCGCCTTCGGGCTCGCCCGGAGCACGTTCCGGGGCCGGGAGGCCGTGAACACGTTCCTGCTCGCGCCCTTGGCCGTGCCGGCGATCGTCGCGGGCTCGGCGCTCTACCTGTTCTACGTCTCGGCCGAGAACGTCCTCGACCTCGACATCAAGGGCACGCTCGGCGGCCTGATCGCCGCGAACGTGCTCCTGACGATTCCCTGGACGGTCCGGCTCGTGGCCGCGAGCCTCGCCGGGCTCGACCGCTCGGCCGAGGAGGCCGCGGCCAATCTCGGCGCGACGCCGCTGGCCGTCTTCCGGCGCGTCACGCTGCCGATGATGCGGCCCGGGATCGTGGCCGCGGCGCTCTTCTCCTTCGTGGCGAGCTTCGAGAACCTCGAGCTCAACCTCCTCCTGGTCGGCCCGGGCCGGACGACGCTCCCGGTCGCGATGCTGAGCTACCTCGAGTTCAGGATGGATCCGACCCTCGCGGCGGTGGCCGCGGTCCAGATCGCGGCGATCACGCTCATGATGCTGGTCACGGACCGGTTCGTGAAGCTGTCCCGGATCGTCTGATGGGCACGCTCACCCTCGACGGCCTCGCCAAGCGCTACGGCGACTCGGTCGCGGTCGAGCGCGTCGATCTCGAGGTCCGGCAGGGCGAGTTCGTGTCGCTGCTGGGCCCCTCCGGATGCGGCAAGACCACGACGCTCCGGATGGTCGCGGGCTTCATCGAGCCGAGCCAGGGCAGGGTGCTGATCGCCGGGCGCGACGTCACGCGCGTCCCGCCGCACGCGCGCGACACCGGCATGGTGTTCCAGTCCTACGCGCTCTTCCCGCATATGAGCGTCGGCGGGAACGTCGGGTTCGGGCTCGAGATGCGGCGCGTCGGCCGGGCCGAGCGCGAGACCCGGGTCCGGGACGCGCTCCGGCTCGTGCAGCTCGACCATCTGGCGGACCGGCTGCCGCGCGAGCTGTCCGGCGGCCAGCAGCAGCGGGTCGCGCTCGCCCGGGCGCTCGTCGTGAACCCGGCCGTGTTCCTGCTGGACGAGCCCCTGTCGAACCTCGACGCCAAGCTCCGGGCCGAGGTGAGGCTCGAGATCCGCGAGCTGCAGCAGCGCCTCGGCCTCACGACGCTCTTCGTGACGCACGACCAGGACGAGGCGCTCGCGATGTCGGACCGGCTCGTCGTCCTGGCCGGCGGCCGGGTGCAGCAGGTCGGCACGGCGGAGGCCCTCTACGAGCGCCCGGCGAACGCGTTCGTGGCGGGCTTCGTCGGCCGCTGCAACGTGCTCGAAGGCGTAGCCGAGGCGCCCGGCTTCTTCCGGCTCGCGGGCGGCGCCCTGATCCCCTGCGGCCGCGACGAGACGGAGGCGCCCGCAGGTGCGCCGCGCCTCGTCGCGCTCCGGCCGGAGCGGATCGCGATCGCGCCCGGCGACCAGGCGCCCGGCCTCGTCGGGACGGTCCGGGCCGCGACCTATCTCGGCGCGCAGATCGAGTACCATCTCGACATCGGCGGCACCGACATTCTGGCGATCCGCCCGACACCCGCCGAGGACGATCCGCTCAGGCGGCTTGCGCCCGGCGACAGAGCCGGGCTCCTATGGGACCCGGCCTCGGCCCGCCTCATCGCCGCCACCTGAACGACCGCGAGAAGAAGGAACCTCGATCATGACGATCTCACGCCGCATCGCCCTCGCCGGGGGAGCCGCCGCGCTCGCGACCGCAGGCCTCCCGGCCGGCGCGCAATCGAGCGAGGTCGTGGTCGGGACATGGGGCGGCGACTACGGCGGGTTGCTGCAATCGACGATCGACGTGCCGCTCCTGAAGCCGCTCGGCATCTCTGTGTCGCAGGACATCGCGAACAACGACCCGCGCCGGACGAAGCTCATCGCCGAGAAGGGTTCGCGCCGCTCCAGCATGGACGTCGCCTGCATCAACGACATCGATTCCTACACGCTGAGCCAGGCCGGCATCCTGGAGGCGGTGCCGGTCTCCGAGGTGCCCCGCATGGCGGCCGTCCTGCCCGTGTTCAAGAAGCCGGACACCATCCCGCACATCTATTCGGCCATGGTGATCCTCTACAATCCGGCCAAGATCACGACGCCGCCGAAGAGCTACGCCGACCTGTTCGATCCGAGATACAAGGGCCGGGTCGGCTATTCCGACATCCTCTACAGCTTCAACATGGCGGCCGCGAACATCGCGGCCGGCGGCAAGGCCGACGATTTCACGGCCGGCAACAAGCTCCTGAAGGAGCTGAAGGCGCGCGACCCGAAGGTCTACCCGTCGAACGAGGCCCTCGCGGCCGCGCTGAAGTCGGAGGAGGTGTGGATCACCACGATGTGGCTCGCGCGCGGCTTCATGTGGAAGAAGAGCGGCATCCCGATCGCCTGGTCGGTGCCGGAGGAGGGCGCGGTGCCGATCCTGTTCGAGGCGGGCGTGCCGAAGAACGCGCGCTCCAAGGACGCGGCCTGGAAATACCTCAACGCCATGCTGGACCCCGGCGCCCAGACGGCCTTCGCGGACAAGATGGGCTACGTGCCGACCGTCAAGGACGCGAAGCTCCCGGACGATCTCGCGAAGGAGATCAGCCTTACGGAGACCCAGCAGGCCAAGCTCCGCCCGCTCGACTACGCCTACATGCAGCGTGAGCGCGGCGGGATCCTCGATTTCTGGAACAAGGAGTTCAAGGGCTAGGTCCTGTGGACTCTCGGGATTCTCATGCGGGGTTGGTTGTGATTCAAG
>CAXTKM010000101.1:8281-13322 GCA_964244795.1 uncultured Enterovirga sp. | reverse complement strand
CCGCCGCGAGCAGGTGGCCGACCAGGGCCTCGGCGGGCGCGCCACCAGCCTCGCGCTGCTGAACGGCGCCCAGCGCGGCACCTGGCGCATCCAGGCCTATCTCGATCCGAAGGGGAAGCCGCTCGGCGAGACGACCTTCCTGGTCGAGGATTACGTGCCGGAGCGGCTCGAGCTCACGCTCGCCCCGAAGGCCCCGACGCTGCGGCCGGGCGAGCCGGCCCGGATCGACCTCTCGGCGCGCTACCTCTACGGCGCGCCCGGTGCCGGCCTCGAGGTCTCGGGCGAGGTCGTCGTGCAGGCGGCCTCCGGCCCGGCGGTGCGCGGCCTCGAGGGCTTCGCGGTCGGGCTCGGCGACGAGGAGGTGACGTCCTCGACCGTGGAGCTCGAGGAGAAGGCGACCACGGGCCCGAACGGCGCGGTCACGGTCACGGCGCCCGTGCAGGCCGTCCCGGCTCCGCGCCCGACGGAGGCGCGCGTGACGCTCCGGGTCTCGGAGCCGGGCGGCCGCGCGATCGAGCGCAGCCTGACGCTGCCGATCCTGCCCGAGGGGCCGGTCGTCGGCGTGAAGAAGACGTTCGGGGGCGATCTCGCGGACGGCGCGACCGCGACCTTCGACGTGGTCCTGGCCCAGCCGGACGGCACGCGGCTCGCGCGCGGCAACGTCGGCTGGTCGCTGTACCGGGTCGAGCGCAGCTATCAGTGGTTCAATTCGGACGGGCGCTGGGGCTACGAGCCCGTCAAGGCGACGCGCCGGGTCGCGGACGGCAAGCTCGACCTCGCGGCCGACACGGCCGGCCGCATCGCGACGCCCGTGACCTGGGGCACCTACCGGCTCGACGTCTCGGCGGACGGGATCGGGACCGCCCGCACCTCGCTCACCTTCACGGTCGGGTATTCCGGCGAGCAGACGGCCGACACGCCGGACCTGCTCGAGGTCTCGCTCGACCGGGCTTCGTACCGGTCCGGCGACACGATGCAGGCGCGCCTGAAGCCGCGCTTCGCCGGACGGGCGACGCTCGCGGTCGTGACCGACGGCGTGCAGGAGCTGCGCGACATCGATCTCCCGGCCGCGGGCGCGACCGTGTCGATCCCGGTCAAGGCGGAATGGGGCGCGGGGGCCTATCTCGTCGCGACGGCCTACCGGCCCCTCGACGAGGCCGCGCGCCGGATCCCGGGCCGGGCGCTCGGCGTCGCCTGGTTCGCGATCGACAGGACCGAGCGGACGCTCGGGGTCTCGCTCGACCTGCCCGCGAAGATGCGGCCACGTCAGCAGATGTCCGTTCCGGTCAGGCTCGCGGGCCTCGGGGCCGGGGAGGAGGCCTACGTCACGGTCTCGGCCGTCGACCTCGGCATCCTGAACCTCACCCGCTACGCGACGCCCGATCCGGCCGGGTATTTCTTCGGCCAGAAGCTGCTCGGGGTCGAGTTCCGCGACCTCTACGGCTACCTCATCGACGGCATGCAGGGCGTGGCCGGCGCGATCCGGTCCGGCGGCGACGCTGCCGCCGGCAACCTCAACGGCATCCCGCCGACCCAGGAGCCGCTCTCCCGGTACTCGGGCGTCGTGAAGGTCGGGCCCGACGGCACCGCGCGGGTGGATTTCGAGATCCCGGCCTTCAACGGCACCGTCCGGGTCGCGGCCGCGGCCTGGACCAAGGGCCGGGTCGGCTCGGCGGAAGCGGACGTCGTCGTGCGCGATCCCGTGGTCGTGACCGGCACCCTGCCTCGCTTCCTCAACGTCGGCGACCGCTCGCGCCTCCGGCTCGATCTCGACAACGTCGAGGGCGCGGCCTCCGACTACGCGGTCGAGGTCGATATCGGCGGGCCGATCCTGGCCGATGCGGCGGCGCTCCGATCGACGGTCCGGCTCGCGGCCGGCCAGAAGGGCAGCGTCACGGTCCCGATCGCGGCCGCGGGCCTCGGCGACGCCGTGCTGACCGTTCGCCTGTCGGGCCCGGACGTCGCGCTCGACCAGCGCTTCGCGCTCCGGATCCAGCCCGGCACGGGCTCGCTCGTGCGCCGCACGGTGCGGCCGCTGGAGCCCGGCGGGTCGGCGACCCTGACGCCGGACCTCCTGGCCGACATCCTGCCCGGCACCGGGACGGTCTCGGTCTCCGTGTCGCCGCTGGCCGCGCTCGACGTCCCGGGGCTGCTGCAGGCGCTCGACCGCTACCCCTACGGCTGCACAGAGCAGGTCGTGAGCCGCGCGCTGCCACTGCTCTACGTGAACCGGCTCGCCTCGGCCGAGAACCTCGGCCTCGACGCCGACCTCGACGGCCGCGTCCGGACCGCGATCGAGCGCGTGCTGTCGCGCCAGGATTCGAACGGCGCCTTCGGGCTCTGGAGCGCGGGCGGGAGCGACGACATCTGGCTCGACGCCTACGTGCTCGACTTCCTGACCCGGGCCCGCGAGCTGAAAGTGGCGGTCCCGCAGCTCGCCTTCACGCTCGGGCTCGAACGGCTGAGGAACTTCGTCGCGAACACGTCCGACGTCGGCGAGCGCGGCAACGACCTCGCCTATGCGGCCTACGTGCTGGCCCGGAACGGCCGCCCGGTCGCGGGCGACCTGCGCTACCTCGCGGACACGAAGCTCGCCTCCTTCAAGACGCCGCTGTCGCGGGCGCAGCTCGCGGCCGCGCTCGGGCTGATCGGCGACCGGGGCCGGGCCGCGACGGTGTTCGCGTCCGCGGTCCAGCTCCTCCGTGGGCAGCGCGACGGCGCGACCGGCCGGTCCGATTACGGAACGCGGCTACGCGACGGGGCGGGGCTCATCGCGCTCGCGTCCGAGACGGGCGCGGGGGCCGATGCGATCGGGCCTGTGGCTCGCGTCGTGACGGAGGAGCGCGGCGGGCGAGGATACACGTCGACGCAGGAGAACGCCTGGATGGTGCTCGCCGCGGACGCCATGTCGCGCGGGGCCGGCGCCATCCGGGTGACGCTCGACGGCCAGGACGTGCCGGGCTCGCTCTACCGGACCTTCCGGGCCGCGACGCTGGAGCGGGCTCCGGTCCGGGTCGGCAACGCCGGCACGGCGCCGGCCGAGCTCGTCGTCTCGGTCGCCGGCAACCCGATCGGGCCGGAACCGGCCGCGTCCCGGGGCTATTCCGTCGAGCGCACCTATTATCGGCTCGACGGCACGAAGGTCGATCCGGGTCAGCTTCGCCAGGGCGACCGGCTCGTCGCGGTGCTGAAGGTCACGGAGCCGCAGGCCCTCTACGCCCGCGTGCTCCTGGTCGACCGCCTTCCGGCGGGCCTCGAGATCGACAACCCGAAGCTCGTCGATTCCGAGACCGTGAAGGCGCTGGACTGGCTGAAGGCGGAGGTCGCCCCGGCCGCATCCGAGTATCGCGACGACCGGTTCGTCGCCGCCTTCGACCGCAATCCGCAGCAGCCCGCGAGCTGGCAGGTCGCCTATACGGTCCGGGCCGTCGCGCCCGGCCGCTACGTCCACCCGGCCGCAACGGTCGAGGACATGTACCGCCCCGACCGCTTCGGCCGCACCGCCTTCGGGTCGGTCGAGGTGACGGAGCGGTAGGGCGGCTGATGTCGCGAGACACTCGTAGCGCTCCCTGCCCTCCCCCTTGCGGTCCGGGCATCGCCCGGTCCGCAAGGGGGAGGGCAGGGAGTCCGTTCGTTCGCTTCGCGCTCATCGCCGGCGGCTTATCGCTCCTGGGTCTCCTCCTCGCTACCCTCGTCCTCTGGCGCGTCGCCGCGAACCTCCCCTCCCTCGACCTCACGGAGGCCGGCCATCGCTCGACGGTCGTGCTGGACCGCGACGGCCGGCTGCTGCGGGCCTTCGCGACGCCCGAGGGGCGCTGGCGGCTCCCCGCCGATGTCCAGGAGGTCGATCCGCGCTTCCTCTCCCTCCTCAAGGCCTACGAGGATCGCCGCTTCGACCGGCATTCCGGCGTCGACCTCCTGGCGCTCGCCCGGGCCGCCGGGCAGCTTCTGCGCCACGGCCGGATCGTGTCCGGCGCGTCCACGCTCTCGATGCAGGTGGCGCGGCTGGTCGAGCCGAGATCCGAGCGGTCGCTGTCCGCGAAGCTCACCCAGGGTCTCCGGGCCTGGGAGCTGGAGCGGCGCCTCGGCAAGGCCGGCATCCTCGAGCTCTACCTCCGGCTCGCGCCCTATGGCGGCACGCTGGAGGGGGTCCGGGCGGCGTCGCTGTCCTATTTCGGCAAGGAGCCCCGGCGGCTCTCCCTCGGCGAGGCGGCGCTGCTGGTCGCGCTGCCGCAATCGCCGGAGACCCGCCGCCCCGACCGCTCGCCGGAGGCCGCCCGGCGCGCACGCGACCGCGTCCTCGCCCGGGGCGTCGCCGCGGGCCTGCTCACGCCCGCCGAGGCGCAGGAGGGCCGGGCGGAGCGGATCCCGACCACCCGCCATCCGGTCCCGATGCTGGCCGCGCACGCGGCCGAGCGGGCCATGACGGAGCGGCCCGACCTCGCGGTCCATCGGCTCACGATCGAGCGCCGCCATCAGGCCGCGCTGGAAGCGCTCCTCGCGGAGCGGGTCGAGCGGCACGGCGCGGCCGTGTCGGGCGCGATCGTCGTGATCGACAACGGGACCGGCGAGGTCCGGGCGAGGGTCGGCAGCCCGGCGAAGCTCTCGGCCGAGCGCCGCGGCGCGATCGACATGACGACGGCGCTCCGGTCCCCGGGTTCGACCCTGAAACCGTTCATCTACGCGATGGCCTTCGAGAGCGGCCTCGCCCATCCGGAGACGCTGGTCGACGACCGTCCCTCCCGATACGGCGCCTACGGGCCGGAGAACTTCGATCTCACGTTCCAGGGCACGGTGACTGCCCGCCGCGCGCTGCAGCTCTCGCTGAACGTGCCGGCGATCGAGCTCCTGTCCGCGATCGGGCCGGCCCGGTTCGCGGCCCGCCTGCGGGGCGGCGGCGGCGCGCTCGCGATGCCGGCCGAGGCCGCGCCCGGGCTCGCGATCGGGCTCGGCGGGCTCGGGATCAGCCTCGTCGACCTCACCCGCCTGACCGCCGCCTTCGCGCGCGGCGGCATGGCGTCCGCACTCGTGACGCGGCTGG
>CAXTKM010000101.1:7081-8271 GCA_964244795.1 uncultured Enterovirga sp. | reverse complement strand
CAGGAGGGGCGGGTCACCGATCCGGTCGCGGCCTGGTACGTGGCCGACATCCTGCGCGGCGCGCCGCCGCCCGAAAGCGCGCTCGGTGGCCGGATCGCGTTCAAGACCGGCACCTCCTACGGCTACCGCGACGCCTGGGCGATCGGGTTCGACCGCCGGGTCACGGTCGGGGTCTGGCTCGGCCGGCCGGACGGCGGCTCCGTGCCGGGGCTCGTCGGCCGCCTCGCCGCGGCCCCGATCCTGTTCGACGCCTTCGCCCGGCTCGGGATCGAGCCGGAGCCGATCCCGATGCCCGAGGGCGTGCTCGCGGCCACCACCGCGACGCTGCCGCCGCCGCTGCGGCACGTCCGGGCGGACATCCCGAAGACGCTGGCCGCGACCGTGCAGGCGCCGCTGAAGATCGCGTTCCCGCTGGAGGGTTCGCGCGTCGACCTCGGGGCGTCGCGGCCGGGCGGGCCCGAGATGCCGCTCGCGCTCAAGGTCTCCGGCGGAGTCCCGCCGATGACCTGGCTCGTGAACGGCGCGCCTCTCGGCGAGCCGGATCCGCGCCGGCAATCGGCCTGGCAGCCGGACGGCGCCGGCTTCGCGCGCGTCTCCGTCATGGACGCGAACGGCGCAACCGATTCCGTCGTCGTCCGGATCGAGTAGCGCCCGGGTGGCGGGCGTCTTGCGCGCGCCCGGGGCCGGGGCCACATCCTCGTCGCCGCACCCGTCGCGGCGCAGGAGATCACCGGGAATGCGCGCGTCGCACACGGCCCATGTCGGCAGCTTCGCGGCCCCTCCGGCCGGTCGCGCCGAGACGCTCGCGCGGCTCGACGCGCTGTCGCGCCTCCTCGACAGCGCCTTCGTGGTCCCCGGAACGAACATCCGGTTCGGGCTCGACGGCATCATCGGGCTCGTGCCCGGGATCGGCGACCTCGTGTCCGCCGCGCTCTCCTCCTACCTGATCTTCGAGGCGCGCCGGCTCGGCTTGCCGCGCTGGAAGATCGCCAGGATGGTCGGCAACGTCGCGTTCGACACCGTCATCGGCGTGGTGCCGCTGGTCGGGGATGCCGTCGACGTCCTGTTCAAGGCGAACCGCCGCAACATGCGGATCATCCGCGAGCACCTCGATCGCGGCCACAAGTGTCAACTGCTGACCGCGCAGCAGGACGGAAAGACCGCCGGGCATGGTGAAAGTGGCCGAAGCC
>CAXTKM010000101.1:0-7071 GCA_964244795.1 uncultured Enterovirga sp. | reverse complement strand
TCCGCGAGCACCTCGATCGCGAGGACCGGCGCGCCGGCGGCGTCGTGGACGCCGAGTATCGGGTCGTGGAGCGGACGAGGTGAGCCGTCTCGTCTGGGGCCTCGGCTGGGTCGGGGTCGCGCTCTGGTCGCTCGTCTGCGCCGCGGCCTACGGGCTCTTCGATCTCGTGGGCCGCGTCTCGATGCGGAACGCCGACGCGTTCTCGTCCGACCCGAATACGGTCGAGGGCATCTGGCGCGTCCTGAACGCGCTGCACAGCCTGTCGACGGGAGCGATCCTGGTCGGCTGGGCCCTCGTGTCGCTCCTGATCCTGTCGGTCCCTTGGCTCCTCGGCCGCGTGCTCGGCGCGTCGAATGTCCAGGTGGTGCGGGGTGCGGCGCATGTCCGGCAACGCGAGAGCCGCGACGGCGTGATCGACCTCGGGCCCGACCAATACTCCGTCGGGCCGGCCGCTCCGTCCCGAGCGGAGCGGCCGGGTCCGGCCGGTCCCGCTCCAAGGATCGCGCAAAGGATCGCGCCCCGGATCGCACCCCGGCCCTGAGCCCGCCGTGCGGCTCGCGCTGTATCAGCCCGACATTCCGCAGAATGCCGGCACGCTCATGCGGATGGCGGCCTGCCTCGGGATCGCGGTCGACCTGATCGAGCCCGCCGGCTTCGACAGCTCCGACCGGAACCTCCGTCGCGCGGGCCTCGACTATCTCGGCCATCTCGACCTGGTCCGCCACGTCACCTTCGCGGCCTTCGACGCGGATCGCCGGGCCTCGGGTCGCCGCCTCGTCCTGGCCACGACCCTGGGCTCGACGCCCTACGGCCGGCACGGCTTCCTGCCGGACGACGTCGTGATGGTCGGCCGCGAATCGGCCGGCGTACCGGATTCCGTCCACGCGGCGGCGGACGCCCGCGTCCTGGTTCCGATGCGGCCCGGCCTGCGCTCCCTCAACGTCGCGGTCGCGGCCGCGATGATCGTCGGCGAGGCTCTGCGGCAGATCGACGGCTTCGCGCACGGCCCGGGCTGAGCGCCAGCCTTCAGGCGACGACCTCCAGCCGTGCGGGCCGGGCGGGCGCGGTCGCCCGGACCCAGAAGCCGCGCGCGGCCGGGTCCGGAGCGAGAAGCCGGCCCGGCCCGATCACCGTCTCGGAGGCTCCCAGGCAGAGGACGCCCCCTGGCGAGAGCAGGGCCGCGAGCCTCTCCAGGAGCCCGATCCTGGTCGGGCCGTCGAGATAGATGAGGAGGTTGCGGCAGAGGATCAGGTCGAAAGGCGCGAGCCCGCCGAGGGGATCCAGCAGGTTCAGCGTCCTGAACGACACGGCCCGGCGCATCTCGGCCGAGATCGTCCAGCCGGCCTTCGTCTGCGCGAAGTGGCGCAAGAGGGAGAGGACAGGCAGCCCGCGCTGGACCTCGAACTGCGTGTAGGTGCCGGCCCGGGCACGCTCGATCGCCGGGCCGGAGATGTCGGTGCCGAGAACCGAGACGTCCCAGCCCGACATCGCCTTCGCGTCGGCGAGCAGCATCGCGACGGAATACGCCTCCTGTCCGGTGGAGGCCGCGGCCGACCAGACGCGAAGCCGCCGCGACGGCGCCCGCGCGGCGGCGAGGCGGGGCAGCACGATGTCCCGCAGGGCGTCGAAGACCGGCCTGTCACGGAAGAAGGTTGTCTCGTGCGTGGCCATCGCCTCGACCACGGCCTGGTCGAGGCGCCCGTCCCGCCGCGCCATGAGGACGCGGACCAGCTCCGAGGACGATGAGAGGCCGGCCGCCTGCCAGACCGGCCGAAGGCGGCTCTCGGCGAGGTAGAGCTTGTCCGGCCCGAGGTCGAGGCCGGAGAGGTGCCGGAGACGTTCCGCCAGGAAGCCGAACTCCTCCGGGGTCACGGACCCGCTCCGGCCGCGGCGCTCAGGAACCGGCGCTCCGGGGACGCGAGCCGGGACACGACCGCATCCCCGAGCTCGGCGAGGGGCAGGACGGCCTGGGCGAGACCGGCCCGCGCGATGCTGCCCGGCATGCCCCAGACCACGGAGCTCGCCTCGTCCTGGACCAGCACGGTGCCGTGCGCCTTCGCGATCGCGGCCGCGCCGTCGAGCCCGTCCTGACCCATCCCGGTCAGGACCACGGCGAGCGTGCCGCCGCCATAGATCCGGGCCGCGTCCGTGAACAGCACGTCGACGGCCGGCCGGCAGTGCCGACGAGCGGGGCCGTCGTCGATCCGGATCGAGGGCGCGCCGCCCTCGTCGATCCTGACTCCCATGTGATGGCCGCCGGGTGCGACGTAGATCCGGCCGCGCTCGAGTCGCTCGCCGTCCCGGCCCTCCCGGGCCGGAAGACCCGTCTCGACGGAGATCTGCTGCGCGAGCACGGCCGTGAAAATCGGCGGCATGTGCTGGACGAGGAGGATCGGCACCTGCCCGGCGACCCTCCGGGCCGATCGCAGGAGCGCGATCACGGCGCGGGGTCCTCCGGTCGAGGCGCCGATCACGAGCGCGCGCGGCCGAACGGCCGCCTCGGGAGCGCGACGATGCGTCGGCCTCGTGGCGCGGATCGCCGTGATGTTCGTGCGATCGGCTCCCCTGCGGTGGCGCGCCGCCAGGCCCTCCAGCTTCGCCAGAAGCTCCGCCCGGAACTCCGCCGACAGGCTGAGATCGCGCAGGCTGCCCGGCTTCGGCACGCAATCGACCGCCCCGAGCGCGAGGCAGCGAAGCGAGATCTCCGCGTTGCGCTGCGTGAGCGTCGAGAGCACGAGGACGGAGGCGCCCGGCCGCTCGCGCAGGAGCAGCGGCAGCGCCGCGACGCCGTCGAGCCTCGGCATGTCGAGGTCGAGCAGCACGATGTCCGGCGCCGCATGGCGGACGAGGTCGAGCGCGGCGCGCCCGTCCGGCGCCGTCGCCACGATCTCGAAACCCGGGGCCTCTCCGATCCAGCGCGACAGGAGACCCCGGACGACGACGGAATCGTCCACGACCATGACCCGGACAGGGGGCTCGCCGGCCTCCGCCATGGCGCCGGCTCTCGGCCGGACCGCCTCAGATCATGCCGACCTCTTCCAGCTTCGCGGTCATGATCTCCTTGTCGAACGGCTTCATCACGTATTCGTCGGCTCCGGCGTGGATCGCGCGCGCGATCGCCGACACGTCGTTCTCCGTCGTGCAGAACAGGACCTTCGGGATGTCCCCGCCCGGCATCTTGCGCAGCTCGCGCAGGAACGCGTAGCCGTCCATGACCGGCATGTTCCAGTCGAGCAGGACGGCATCCGGCATCTGCTCGCGGCAGGCCGCCATCGCCTGCTCGCCGTCCTCCGCCTCCGTGATGCGGAGCGACAGGCTTTCCATGATCCGCTTCGCGACCTTCCGGATCACGGCGGAATCGTCGACGATGAGGCAATGCTTCATGGTGGCGTGCTCCCGCGGGCCGTCAGGCGGCCCGGGCCAAGGTGTCGAGATCGAGGACGCGGTCGACGTCGAGGACGACGAGAAGCTCGTCCTCCAGCCGATGGACGCCCGAGGCGAGCGAGGCCCAGCCGCCACCGAGATGGGCGGGAAGGTCGTCGCGGTCCCGTGCAGGGAACCGCAGGACCTCGCCGACGGAATCGACCACGAGACAGAGCGTCTCGCCCGCGGCCTCGATCCCGACCGCCATCCTGGCGTCCTGGGTCACGGACGCGGGCAGGCCGAACCGGCACCGGAGGTCGACGGCCGTGACGACCCGGCCGCGCAGGTTCAGGAGGCCCGCGACCTCCGGCGACGCGAGCGGCACCGGCGTGAGGCCTCCGATGACGAACACGTCGTGGACCCTCTCGATCGGCAGGCCGAAGAGCTGGGACCCGACCCGCACGGAGACGTAGGCGAGCTCCGCGACGTCGTTCCCGGTGGGCCCGAAGGTGCTCATGCCGCCAAGTCCAGGGCGCAGCTCATCTCCGCGAGCGCGGCCATCAGGCCGCTCCGGTCGAATTTCGAGACGACGTCGTAGATGTCGAGAGCCCGCGCGCGCTCCAGCGCCGCGGCGGTCGGCGCGGAGCCGAGGAGGATCGCGACGACGTCCCGGGAACCCGGCCGGCGCCGGAGCTCGGCCACGAGATCGAGACCGCTCCGGTCCGGCAGGCCGATATCCGCGACCACGACCGCGACCCTGTCCTGGGCCGCCATCGCCAGAGCGTCGGCCGCGCTGGCCGCCGTCCGGACCCGGTAGCCGGCCGCTTTCAGGACGGGGGCCAGCATGTCGCGGAAGAAGGGGTTGTCGTCGACGAGCAGAAGCGTCCCGGACGCTCCCGTCGCGATGCCGGCGAGGTCTCCGGACGGCTGCCCGAAGCCCGGCAGGATGGCCGCGAGATCGAGGATCTCGGTCGCCCGGTCGCGCACGATGGCCGAGCCGACGAGGTCCGGCCGGCCCGGGATGGGCTCGATCTCGAGGGCCGCGTCGACCACGTCCAGGATCTCCTCGACCGCGAGGCCCGCGTGCCCGTTTCCGAAAGGCAGCACGATCACGGGCTGGGTACCCTCGCGCTTCAGCACGCCCGCGAGCGGGACCAGCGGCATCAGGCGGCCGCGATACTGGATGCAGGGGCGCCCACCCGTCTCCTCGATCGTGGCCGCATCGAGCTCCTCGAGGCGCGTCACGAGCGAGAGCGGCACGGCCTTGACGGTGCGGTCGGCCCCCCGGAACAGGAGCAGCGTCGTAGTCTCGGCACCCCTCGCGGCGGTCCGGGCCGTGGGGCCCGCGTGGTCCGCCGCGGCCCGCAGGTGATCGGCCCCGATCGTCCTCGCGACGCCGTTCAGGTCCACGATGAGGACGACGCCACCGTCGCCCAGGATGGTGTTTCCGGAGAAGACCGCAAGGTGCTTCAGCCGCGAGGACATCGGCTTCACGACGATCTCCTCGGTCTCGATCACGCTCTCGACCAGGAGGCCGAAGCGGCGCCGGCCGACCTCGGCGACCACGACGTAGCCCCGGTCGGCTTCGGGCTCCTGGCCGCCGAGCCGCAGAAGCGCCGCCATGTCGATCACCGGCAGGAGCTCGTTCCGCAGCCGCAGCAGTGCCGCGCCGCCCATCCGCTCGAGAGAGTGATCCGACCCGGGCCGGACCCGGACGAGCTCGACGATCGCGATCTGGGGCAGGGCGAAGCGCTGGCCCCGGATCGACACGATCAGGGCCGCCACGATCGCGAGGGTCAGCGGGATCTTGACCACGAAGGTCGCGCCGTGGCCCGGCTCCGACTCGATCTCGACCGTGCCGCCGATCGCCGCGATGTTCGTCTTGACGACGTCCATCCCGACGCCACGTCCCGAGATGGTGCTGAGCGCCCGAGCCGTCGAGAACCCCGGGTGGAAGATGAGCTGCGCGACCTCGTCCTCGCTCATGCGGGCGAGGTCCTCGGGCAGGACGGTCCCGAGCTCGGCGGCCTGGCGACGGATCGCCGCGTGGTCGATCCCGCGCCCGTCGTCGCCGACCTCGATCGTGATCGAGCCGCCCTCCTGGAAGGCGCGGAGCCGGATCGTGCCGTGGGCCGGCTTGCCGAGCCTCCGCCGCTCCTCCGGCGGCTCGATCCCATGGTCGGCGGCGTTCCGGACGAGGTGCGTGATGGGATCCCGGATGTGGTCGAGCAGTTGCCGGTCGAGCTCGGTCTCGGCTCCGGTCATGGCGAGGTCGAGGCGCTTGCCGAGCTCGGGCGCGAGGTCGCGCACGAGGCGGGGCAGCTTTGCCCAGACCGACCCGATCGGCTGCATCCGGGTCTTCATGATCCCGTCCTGCAGCTCGGCCGTCACCTGGGACAGGCGCTGCAGCGGAACCTTGAAGCCGAGGTCGCCGTCGCTCCGCCGCGCGACGTCGAGGAGCTGGTTCCGGGTGAGGACGAGCTCCGACACCATCGTCATCAGGTGCTCGAGGGTCCCGACCGCGACCCGGATCGTCTGCGACCGGGTCGCGCCGGGCCCCGCCGGGGAGGCGATCCGGGCGGGCCGCAGCTCCGTCGCGGACGACGGCTCGTCGGGACCGGGAGCCTCCTGCCAGGCCCGTTCGAGATCCGAGAGGGGCGCTTCGCCCGGGCGCCCGGAGGACGTGCTCCCGGCAGCGTGGTCGAGCGCCCCGATGATGTCGGCATCCTGCCCGTCCGGCTCGGCCTGGACGCGGTCGAGCTCGGCCAGGATCAGCTTGATGCGGTCGACGGTCGCGAGGATCAGGCTGACCGTGTCGGCGGTCGCCGGCATCCCGTCCCGGAGCCGGCCCATGAGGGTCTCGGCCGCGTGCGCGAGGGCCTCGAGGCGGGGCAGGCCGAGGAAGCCGCACGTGCCCTTGATGGAGTGGACGAGCCGAAAGATGTTGCGGAGGATCGCGTCGTCGTCCGGGGTCTGCTCGAAGCGGACGAGCTCCGAGTCCACCGTGTCGAGATGCTCGCCGGCTTCGGTCAGGAACTCACGCAACAGATCGTCCATGACGACCACGGGCCCGCTCGGATTCCCCGTCGGAATCCCAGCCGACCATGATCGCAGGACCCTTACCGTTCGGTTGCGGTCCGCGTCGAAATCCGAAGGAACCTGGGCAGGGCTCGATGCCCGATGGCGCCGAAAGCCTGACCCTCGTCATTGCGAGGAGCGCGAGCGACGAAGCAACCCAGGGGTCGGCGCGCAGGCCTCTGGGTTGCTTCGCTGCGCTCGCAATGACGGGAGGGCTCAGCTTCGCGCAACGGTCTCCAGGATGAGAGGGACGTGACCGCAGGTGAAGCGAGGCTGCGGGGTCAGCCCTTGGCGGCCCGCACGGTGACGACGTCGCCCTCGAGGCTGAGGGTCACCGCCATGCCGGCCGCGCGCGCGACCTCGCCGGTGTAGTACGGCTGGATGGCGTGGGCATCGACGGTCCCGCCCTCGGGCTCTCCCGCGAGCAGCGCGGCGGCATGGGGCGGGATGCGGGCGTTCTGGCCCTGGGCCGCGAGCGTGAAGACGGATGCTTCGTCGTCGCCCGTGACCTCGACCGCGATCGTGCCGCCGCGCGGGATCGCGCCGGCCGCGAGCACGACGAGGTTCAGGAGGAGCTTCACGCGGTTCTTCGGCAGCAGCAATCGCGGCAGATTCCACGCAATCCTGGTT
>CAXTKM010000100.1:0-13326 GCA_964244795.1 uncultured Enterovirga sp. | reverse complement strand
GGGCGGCGCTCGGCATGGTCCCGCAGGACACCGTGCTGTTCAACGACACGATCGGTTACAACATCCGCTACGGCCGCTGGGACGCGAGCGAGGACGAGGTTCGCGAGGCCGCGCGCCTCGCCCGCACCGACCGCTTCATCGGGCTCCTGCCGGACGGGTACCAGACCGCGGTCGGCGAGCGCGGCCTGAAGCTCTCCGGCGGCGAGAAGCAGCGCGTCGCGATCGCCCGGACCATCCTCAAGGCGCCCCCGATCCTCGTCCTCGACGAGGCCACCTCGGCACTCGACAGCTTCACCGAGAGCGAGATCCAGGACGCGCTGGATCTCGTCGCGCGTGGCCGAACGACGATCGTGATCGCGCATCGGCTCTCGACGGTCATCGGGGCGGACGAGATCATCGTCCTCGACGCCGGCCGGATCGTCGAGCGCGGGACGCACGACGCGCTCCTCGCTCACGGCGAGGTCTACGCCGCCATGTGGGATCGGCAGCGGAAGGCCGCCGAGGCCCGCGACACGCTTCGGCAGACCGAGGCGGCCGAGGGACCCTCGCTCCGGGTCAGCATGGCCGATTGACGCCGCACGCCCGGTTTGCGACCCCTCGCGCCGGCGATGGCGGGCCATGGGCGCCCGCGACGACCGAAGGATGGCATGACCGACCTCTACGAATCGATCCGGCGCGTCTTCGTGCCGATCCGGCCCGAAGGCTATCCGTTCATCGCGGCCACGCTCGGGATCGGGATCCTCCTCGCCTTCGCCTGGGTGCCTCTCTTCTGGATCTTCGTCCTCGTCGCTCTCTGGGTCTGCTACTTCTTCCGCGATCCGGCCCGCGTGACACCCGTCCGCGACGGCCTGATCGTCTCGCCCGCGGACGGCCGGATCAGCCTGATCACGACGGTCGTGCCGCCGGTCGAGACCGGTCTCTCGGCGACCCCGCTCCTGCGGATCTCGGTCTTCATGAACGTCTTCGACTGCCACGTGAACCGCTCGCCGGTCGCGGGGCGTCTGCTGCGGATCGTGTACACGCCGGGCCTGTTCCTCAACGCCGAGCTCGACAAGGCGAGCGAGCACAACGAGCGCAACGCCCTCGTGATCGAGTCCGGCGGCCGCACGATCGGCGTCGTCCAGATCGCCGGCCTCATCGCGCGCCGGATCGTCGGATGGGTGGCCGAGGGGCAGCCCCTGGAGGCAGGCCAGCGCTTCGGGCTGATCCGGTTCGGCTCGCGGGTCGATGTCTACCTTCCGCTCGACGCGCAGATCCTGGTCGGGGTCGGCCAGAAGGCGATCGCGGGCGAGACCGTGCTGGCCGATCTCGAGCCCAGCGTCGCGCCGCGCCAGTTCGTCGCCGCCTGAGGGCAGGCTTGTGACGATCCGCCTCCCTACCTACGGTCGCGCCTCATGAGCGACCTGTTCCAGCCCTTCGCGCCCGATCCGCTGGAACCGCGCAAGCGCCGGTTCAGGCCGGTGCCGTTCCGGGTGGTCGCGCCGAACCTCATCACGCTGCTCGCGCTCTGCCTCGGGCTGACCGCGATCCGGCTCGTGGTCGAGGGCCGGCTCGAGCCGGCCGTGATCGCGATCTTGAGCGCGGCGGTCCTGGACGGGATCGACGGCCGGGTCGCGCGCCTCCTCAAGGGCACCTCCCGGTTCGGGGCCGAGCTCGATTCCCTGGCCGATTTCCTGAATTTCGGGGTCGCGCCGGCGCTCGTCCTGCACAGCTTCGTGCTGCACGAGGTGAAGGCGATCGGCTGGGTCGTGGCCCTGATCTTCGCGATCGGGGCCGCGCTCCGGCTGGCTCGGTTCAACGTCGCGCTCGACGATCCGGACAAGCCGGAATGGAAGAACGACTTCTTCGTCGGCATGCCGGCCCCGGCCGGCGCAGGCACGGTGCTGCTGCCGATCTATCTGCATTTCCTCGGCGTTCCGGTGACGGCCGCTGCTCCGGTCGCGCTCGCCTACGTGCTCGCGATCGCGCTCATGATGGTCTCGACGGTCCCGACCTTCTCCGGCAAGACCTGGGGCAAGCGCATCCCGCGCGAGGGGGTGATGCCTCTCTTCGTCTTCACGGTGGCGCTGTTCGGACTGGCCGTGAGCTTCCCCTTCGAGGCGCTCGCGGCGGGTAGCGTGCTGTATCTCGGCACGATCCCGTTCAGCGTCGCGCGCTACCGGCGTCGGCGGCGCGACACCGCGCCGGACGAGTCCGCGCACGGGCTCACGGGCGAGGCCGAGCCCGGGGCGGACCCGAAGGGCGAGGGTTCCGGGCGACCCTCCGGGGACGTGAGCCGCTGACGCCCGTCGAACCGCAGCGCGCGCCGGGACGGCCGTGAAGGGCGGGCAGGAGCAGACCCGCGCGACGCCCCCGCTCGTTCTCGCATCCGCCTCGCCGCGGAGGCTGGCGCTGCTGCGCCAGATCGGAATCCGGCCCGATGCCGTGATCGAGACGGCGATCGACGAGCGACCCCGCAAGGCCGAGCTGCCGCACGCGCTCGCCCGTCGGCTCGCCCGCGAGAAGGCCGCGGCCGCCCTCTCGACCGGCCAGCATGCGGGCACCTTCCTGCTCGCGGCCGACACGGTCGTGGCGGTCGGGCGGAGGATCCTTCCGAAATCCCTCGACGAGGCCGAGGCGCGCCACTGCCTCGCGCTGCTCTCCGGCCGATCGCACCGCGTCTACACGGCGATCGCGCTCGCGACGCCCGCCGGCAGGATGCGCGAACGCCTGACCGAGACGCGGGTGAAGGTGAAGCGGCTGGCAGAGCCGGAGATCGAGGCCTATATCGGGTCCGGCGAATGGCGCGGGAAAGCCGGCGGCTACGCGATCCAGGGCCTTGCCGCAGCCTTCGTGCTCGGCCTCATCGGCTCCTATACGGGCGTCGTCGGCCTGCCGCTCTACGAGACCGCGACGCTTCTCGAAGGGGAGGGGTTTCCGGTGCGCCGCGGCTGGACGGGACGGAGCGAGGCATGAAGCGAGACGACGTCCTGTCCTGCCCGATCTGCGGACGGGGCGCGATCCAGCGCTTCCGCCCGTTCTGCTCGGCCCGCTGCGCCGATATCGACCTTGGCCGCTGGCTCACGGACAGCTACGCGATCCCGGTCGAGGACGACGAGCCCGACGAGCAAGGCGGCGAGCCCGCCCTCCCTGGACATGGTTCGAGGTCCTGATATACAGCCGATCGCCCGGCCCGGCCGGCATGCCCAGGTAGCTCAGTTGGTAGAGCATGCGACTGAAAATCGCAGTGTCGGTGGTTCGATTCCGCCCCTGGGCACCAAGCTGATCCTGATCGTCCCGACCGTCTGCATCCGCCGGGAGCCGCTCCGAAGCGGATGCGCGACGACGACAGACCCTGACACCAAGTCCGGTGAACCCGTCGTTCGCCAGGTCAGCCTGGAGCCTCCCGATGCATTCTCATACCGTTGAAAGCTGGACGCACGAGCACGTCTTCCTCGGCGAGAAGCACGACAGGCACGAGCGCCGGACCTGGTTCGTCGTCGTCCTGACGGCGGCCATGATGATCGTGGAGATCGGAGCCGGCACCATCTTCGGCTCCATGGCACTGGTCGCGGACGGATGGCACATGTCCACGCACGCGGCGGCTCTCGGGATCGCGGCGCTCGCCTACCGATTCGCTCGCACCCACGCCCATGACCGACGCTTCAGCTTCGGTACGGGGAAGCTCGGAGAGCTGGCAGCTTTCGCAAGCGCGATCATCCTTGGAATGATTGCCCTTCTGATCGGGTATGAGAGCATCGACCGGTTGCTGCATCCGGTGGTCATCGGCTTCTCGCAGGCGATCCCGATCGCGATCGTCGGACTGCTCGTCAATCTCGGCAGCGTTTGGCTTCTCCACGATGACGATCATCACGGCCACGCACGCGATCACGGCCATGACCACGACCACGACCATCAAGAGGATACCAACTTCCGCGCGGCCTACGTCCACGTCCTCGCGGACGCCCTGACCTCGGTTCTCGCCATCGTCGCCCTTCTGGGTGGACGATACCTCGGGCTGACATGGCTCGACCCTGTCATGGGGCTGATCGGCACCGTCGTCATCGCCGCTTGGTCGGTGAGCCTCATCCGGTCGGCCGGCGCAGTGTTGCTGGATGCCGCTCCCGCAAATGCCGTCGAGGACGACATTCGCCAGCGTCTCGAGACGAA
The DNA here is from genome assembly GCA_964244795.1 of uncultured Enterovirga sp. Taxonomy (GTDB): domain Bacteria; phylum Pseudomonadota; class Alphaproteobacteria; order Rhizobiales; family Beijerinckiaceae; genus Enterovirga. The sequence goes on along the minus strand of CAXTKM010000100.1, from coordinate 9,177 downwards.
CGGAGATCGCGTGACCGACCTGCACCTGTGGCAGATCGGTCCAGGCCACCGCGCCGCCGTCGTGTCGATCGTCAGCGACGATCCGCAGCCGCCGGCCAGCTACAAGCGCCGCCTCGCCGGGATACATAATCTCAGCCACGTCACCGTCGAGGTCGAGACCTGTTCGGCCGAGCACGGTGCGCGAATGGGCCGGGATTCCTGAGCGGCCAGAGGCGGTTCGGGCAGACGTGGCGCGCGGCATGAGGATGGCGGTGATGTGATGGCTCTGGTCTACCCCGTCGAGAGCCTCCGGGCCGATCCTCCCTCTCGCTATCCGGACTACGCGTCCACCCGGAAGCGCGCTCCGTTTCAGCCGCCGATCGCGATCCCGCACACGATGTCCGAGCTGACGGGACCCGTGTTCGGGCACGATCGGGTCCGGCCGGGCGACGGCGATCTCACGCGGCAGCACGCGGGAGAGCCGGTCGGCGAGCGGATCGTCGTCTCGGGTCGGGTGCTCGACGAGGACGGCCGCCCCGTCCCGAACACCCTCGTCGAGATCTGGCAGGCGAACGCGGCCGGTCGCTACATCCACGTCGCCGACCAGCACCCGGCTCCGCTCGATCCGAACTTCTCGGGCGCCGGCCGGGTCGTGACGGACCGGGAGGGGCGCTATCGCTTCACGAGCATCAAGCCGGGCGCCTATCCGTGGCGCAACCACCCGAATGCCTGGCGGCCGGCGCATATCCACCTGTCGCTGTTCGGGCCATCCTTCCTGTCCCGGCTCGTGACCCAGATGTACTTCCCGGGCGATCCGCTCTTCGCCTACGACCCGATCTTCAACGCGATCCCGGACGAGCGGGCCCGCGAGCGCCTGGTGTCGCGCTTCGATCTCGACACGACCGAGCCGGAATGGGCGCTCGGCTACCGGTTCGACGTCGTGCTCCGAGGGCGCGAGGCGACGCCGATGGAAGAGCCGCATGACGATTGACGCGTCGCGGCCGGCGGGCGTGACCCCGTCCCAGACCGTCGGTCCGTTCTTCGCCTACGTGCTGACGCCGGCCGCCTACGGCTATCCGGAGATCGCGACGAACGTCGTCGCGACGCCGGACGCCGCAGGCGAGCGGATCCGGCTCGAGGGCTACGTGATCGACGGCGGCGGCGACGCCGTCCCGGATGCCATGCTGGAGATCTGGCAGGCGGACGGAGATGGTCGCTATGCGATGGCCGACGGGACGGCGAACGGAGCCTTCACCGGGTTCGGCAGGACGGAGCTCGACGCGAACGGCTTCTTCGCCTTCGAGACGGTGAAGCCGGGTTCGGTGCCAGGTCCGGGCGGGTCGCCCCAGGCGCCGCACATCAACCTCGGGATCTTCGCCCGCGGATTGCTCAAGCGATTGTTCACCCGCGTCTATCTCGACGGCGAGCCTCTGAACGGGCAGGACCCGATCCTGGCGCTCGTCCCGCCGGGGCGGCGCGGCACGCTCGTCAGCGATCGCACGATGCGCGGCGACCGCGTCGTCCATACGGTCACGATCCGGCTTCAGGGCGAAGGCGAGACCGTGTTCTTCGAGGCCTGACGGCCTGCGCCCGATCAGGAGACTCTTCATGAACCCCGTCGTCATCGCGGTCGCGATCACCGGTTCCGTGCCCCGCAAGGCCGACAATCCGGCCGTGCCGACAAGCCCGGCCGAACAGGTCGAATCGACCCATGCCGCCTTCGAGGCCGGAGCGTCGCTGGTCCATATCCACGTCCGGAACGACGACGAGACACCGTCCTCCGACCCCGCACGCTTCGCGGCGGTCCAGGACGGCATCCGGCGCCATTGCCCCGGCATGATCGTGCAGTTCTCGACCGGCGGGCGCGGCCGCGACCAGGCCGCCCGCGGCTCCTCCCTGTCGCTTCGGCCCGACATGGCGTCGCTCTCGACCGGTTCCGTCAACTTTCCGAGCATCGTCTACGAGAACCATCCGACGCTGGTCGTCGATCTCGCGACCAAGATGCGCGACCTCGGCGTCCGGCCCGAGATCGAGGTCTTCGACCTCTCCCACCTGCACGGCGCCCGCCGGCTGGTCGACGAGGGCCTGATGGATGCCCGCCCGCACGTCCAGTTCGTGCTCGGCGTGAAGAACGCGATGCCGGCCGAGGAGGGCCTGCTCGACATCCTGCTCACGGAATCGAAGCGAATCCTTCCCGACGCGACCTGGACCGCGGCCGGGATCGGACGCAACCAGGCGGTCGTCATGGACTGGGCGCTGGCCCGGGGCGCCGACGGCGTCAGGACGGGGCTCGAGGACAACGTGCGGGTCTCGAAGGAGCGACTGGCCGGCAGCAACGCCGAGCTCGTGTCGCTCGCGGGCGACGCCGTCCGGCGCCACGGGCGCCGGGTCGCGTCGCCCGCCGAGGCCAGGTCCCTCCTCGGCATGGCGAGCTGACGGCCTGCCACGCGACCCGTGCCGCCCGATGACGGGACCGCTGCCGCTCTCCGTCTTCATCATCGCGCGGGACGAGGCCGACCGGATCGGCGACACGATCCGGGCCGCACGCGAGCTCACGGACGATCTCCTCGTCGTCGATTCCGGCTCGCGGGACGAGACGGTCGCGCTGTCGCGCGAACTCGGTGCCCGGGTGCTGCATCGCGACTGGGAGGGTTATGGGGCACAGAAACGCTTCGCCGAGGAGCAATGCCGGCACGACTGGATGCTGAACGTCGATGCGGACGAGGTCGTGCCCGAGGACCTCGCGGCCGAGCTGCGGTCGCTCTTCGCGCAGGCCGGCGGACCGGCCGCCGACGGCTACCGGGTCGGCATCGCCGAGATCTTTCCCGGGGAGACGAAGCCCCATCCGCTCGCCTACACGCTGAAGCCCGTGCGGCTGTACCGGCGAAGCCGGGGTCGCTACTCGCCGTCGCCCGTCCATGATCGGGTCGATATGGAGCCGGGCGCGACCGTCGCCTCCCTCGCCGGCGTCCTGCATCACTTCTCGGTCCGGTCGCTTGGGGACCAGATCGCGAAGCTGAATCGCTACTCGGACCAGCAGGCCGACGACCTCGACGCGCGCGGCGTCGTGATCCCGACGTGGCGGCTCTTCGTCGAGTTCCCGGCGGCCTTCATCAAGGCCTATGTCGGCCGACGCCACGCCGCGCGCGGCACCTACGGCTTCCTGACGGCCATGAACTACGCGATCTCCCGCCACATGCGGCTCGCGAAGCACTACGAGCAGCGACGCCGGCGGCGCTGAGGGCTTCGAGCCGGACGGCGACGCCAGGTGCTGTTGTTCTCCCGACGCCTCCGCTAAGGACCTTCGGTCAAGCAAGAGTCGGGGTCTCCGGGCCGTCTTGGCACGCCGGCATCGGTCGCGGATGATCACGCCGTGGCCGGAGCGCCCGCGCCGATCGGACCGCCAGCGGCAAAGAAGCGGAGTTTAAGTCTCGAATGGCGAAGCGAGCTCTCATCACAGGCATCTCGGGCCAGGACGGCGCCTACCTCGCGCGGCTGCTCGTATCCGAGGGGTACGAGGTCACGGGCATTCTCCGGCGCTCCTCCCACTCGGGCCTGGCGGAGCACCGCCTGAGCTGGCTCGGCGTCTTGAAGGACGTGCGGCTGATCGACGGCGACCTGCTCGATCTCTCGAGCCTCATCCGGATCGTCCAGGAACACAGGCCGGACGAGGTCTACAACCTCGCGGCGCAATCCTTCGTCACGGCCTCCTGGCAGCAGCCGATCCTCACGGCCAACGTGACCGGCGTCGCGGTCACGAACGTCCTGGAAGCCATCCGGATCGCCCGGCCCGAGGCCCGCTTCTACCAGGCTTCCTCGTCCGAGATGTACGGCAAGATCCAGGAGGCCGCCCAATCCGAGACGACGCCCTTCTACCCGCGCTCGCCCTATGCGGTCGCGAAGCTGTACGGGCACTGGATCACCGTGAACTACCGGGAGAGCTTCGGCCTGCACGCCTCGTCCGGCATCCTGTTCAACCACGAGAGCCCGCTGCGCGGCCTCGAATTCGTGACCAGGAAGGTCACGGACGGCGTCGCCCGGATCAAGCTCGGTCTCGCGACGGAGCTGCGGCTCGGCAACATCGAGGCCAAGCGCGACTGGGGTCACGCCGCCGATTACGTGCGGGCCATGTGGCTGATGGTGCAGCAGGACGTGGCGGACGACTACGTCGTGGCGACGGGCCGGACGACGAGCGTCCGCGAGATGTGCGAGATCGCCTTCGGGCATGTCGGGCTCGCGCTCGGCGAGCACCTCGTGATCGACCCGGACCTCTACCGTCCAGCCGAGGTCGATGTCTTGCTGGGCAACCCTGCGAAGGCGAAGGCCGTGCTCGGCTGGGTGCCGGAAATCGGCCTCGAGGCGATGATCGTCGAGATGGTCGATGCCGATCTCGCGAGGCTGCGGCGGCAGCGCGCGAGCGAGGCCGCCTGATCGCGCGACAAAGCCCCGATCGCCGATCTCCATCCGGCAGCGGACCCATGCAGCAACGCATCCTCCTCACCGGCGCGAGCGGGTTCGTCGGGACATACGTGAGGGCGGCCCTGGCCCAGCGCCGGCCGGATGCGAGCCTCGTCGGGACAGCGGCCGGCCCGGGTCCGAAGGCCGGCGACGGCCTGGTCGCGCTCGATCTGCTCGATCGGGCCGGGGTCGACGCGACCGTCGCGGCGACGAAGCCGGACGTCGTCATCCACCTCGCCGGGCAGTCCTCGGTCGCGACCGGCGAAAGCGCCGGGGGCGACCTCACCTGGCCCATCAATGTCGGCGGGGCGATCCATCTCGCGACCGCTGTCGCCCGGCACGCGCCGGAGGCCACGATCCTGGTCGCGAGCTCGGCCGAGGTCTATGGCGGCAGCTTCCTCGGCGGCCCCGTCTCGGAGGCGAGCGCGCTCCTGCCGATGAACGCCTACGCGAAGTCGAAGGCGAGCGCCGAGCGCGTCTTCGCGGACATCCTGCCCTCGACCGCGCGGCTCATCCTGGCGCGGCCGTTCAACCACACGGGCGCGGGCCAGCGCGAGGATTTCGTCCTGCCCTCCTTCGCCGGTCAGGTCGCCCGGATCGAGGCCGGGCTCCAGCCGCCTCGGCTCGCGGTCGGCAATCTCTCCGCCGCGCGGGACTTCCTGAACGTCCGCGACGTCGTCGACGCCTACCTCGCGCTGCTCGCCGCGGCGGAGACCCTGCCGGGGCGCTTCGTCGTCAACATCGCGTCGGGCCGCACCCGTGTGCTCGGCGACCTCCTGGAGTCGCTGCGGAGCATGGCAACCGTACCGTTCGAGATCGCCGTCGATCCGGCGCGCCTGCGGCGTGTCGACGTGCCGGTCGCCTGCGGCGATGCCGCCCTGATGAGGGCGGTCACGGGCTGGTCGCCCCGCATCGAGATCGAGGCGACGCTGCTGGAGCTTCTCGAGGCGGCCCGAGCCGGGCTGCGCGAGGCCCGCTGAGCCGGGTCTCCGGCGCACCGCGGGGGGGAAGGCCGCGCTGGACCACCGGAACGCGGACCCGAAGGATCCCCACCGGCCGATCACGTCTGCCTCCGAGCCCGATCTCCCGTCCAGCAACCGTGCCTTGACGAACGAGGCCCGTTCGCGTCTTTTGCGCCTCCCGCGCGCCCCGGTTCAGGCGCGCCGAGCGTCGGAGACGTGGCCGAGAGGCTGAAGGCGGCGGTTTGCTAAACCGTTATACGCTCAAAAGGCGTATCGAGGGTTCGAATCCCTCCGTCTCCGCCAGCCGGGCGATCACCTCGGACGTTCGATCCCGCGACGCCGGGTTCCGGCCGGCAGCGTCCAGATCTGGGCCCGGAGGATCGACCTCCTGGGGCTCGATCCGATGCCGGGGCGCCCCGAGATCTTCTGGTGGGCGCACGAGTACGACCCGGCCTTCCTGGGCTACATGGAGGGAGCGCTCTCCGTGGAACACGTCGCGTCCGGAGGGGCCGTCATCATCTGAGCAGGTCAGCCAGCGACCGGGTCCGGATACCCCTCAAAGGGTTATGACGGCCCCGGCCGACGATGCTGATGCCAGCAGGGGATGGGCGGACGGGTTAGCTGGCCGATCCTCGCTCCGGGGCAGCTTACGCTATCTTTGTGCGCGGGAGTGGCGTAACGTTATCGAGAATTGACATCTTGCCGGACGCTAGCGCTCGCGCGCTTCGCACGATCCCGGTTTCAGATCGGGACACCGTGGCGCGTTATTTCTTCTCCATCCGTTACCGCGATCGCGTGCTCCCGGATGCGGAAGGGATCGAGCTTGGTAGCGATGTCGACCTTGAACAATGCGCTCTCTACCTTGCCGATCGTCTCCAGGGTGACGATGCTTTGGTCGAGGTCCAGTTCGCCGGCTGCGTGGTCGAGGTCGCGGACACCAGGGGCTCGGTGCTCCTGAGCGTCCCGGTCCGGCCCGCCTAGGAGGCCGTCATGTCAGAAGAGCGTCCCTTTCCCTCCGTCACCGCGGAGAAACGTGCCGACCGCATGAAGCGCACCGCCATCGAGGGCGAGAAGGCCAGGGTCGAGTACGAGACCTCGGCCGCGGTCGTCGACGAGCGGACCGCGCGTCTCCGCGCCCTTCGCCTCGAACGGGATCGCGAGCAGCTGGAGGCGAGCGGCCCCGCGAAGCCCGCCCCCGTCAGGGCCGCGCGCAAGACGGTGCGGCGGAACGTGTCCTAGCCGTGGAGGGTTCCTCGCGTGACTGACACCTTCAAGCGCTCGCCTCCGCGCAAGCGGCAGGCGAGCCGGACGGTCGTCCCTTCCGCGAACGAGCGGCAGGCCTATGAACAGATGATCCGCGATCGCGACGAACGCGAGCGGACATATCTTCGACACCTTCCGTCGCCCGACAACAAAGCATCCAAGTAGGAGAGTTCACTTGCAGGTTTTCGTCAAGGATAACAATGTCGATCAAGCCTTGCGTGTGCTGAAGAAGAAGATGCAGCGTGAGGGCGTCTTCCGGGAGATGAAGCAGCGGAAGGCCTACGAGAAGCCGTCCGAGCGCAAGACGCGCGAGCGCGCCGAGGCGATCCGCCGGGCCAGGAAGCTTGCCCGCAAGCAGATGCAGCGCGAAGGACTGCTGCCGCGCCCGAAGCCGCGGGTTCCCGATCCGCGCCGCGCCCGCCGTCCTGGAGCGCCGCCGATGTCGCCCGTCCCGGCCATCGCGAGCTAGCGTCACTCCTCCGGGCCGAAAGCTCCGTCCGTCCGGAACGTTTGGTCGGATTGGCGCTTATAGCGGGCCGGTCAACGACCGGCCGCTTGATTCCAGGGAGGCTTCCATGAGCATTTTCGGCTCGATCATGTCCAAGATCTTCGGAACCGAGGCGAGCGCCGCACCCGGCACTGCCGCGACGACGGGCTCTTCGACCACCTCCGCATCCACGTCCCCCACGGGTGGCGCCACGACGGGCAGCGCCGTCGACGTCGAGGCGATCCTGACCGATATGGCCCAGAAGTCCGGTCGTCCGTCGAACTGGCGCGTCTCGATCGTCGACCTGATGACGCTGCTGGGCCTCGACAGCTCGCTGTCGCATCGGAAAGAGCTCGCGAAGGAGCTGAACTTCACCGGGGATACGAACGACTCGGCGTCGATGAACATCTGGCTGCACAAGCAGGTGATGACGAAGCTCGCCGCGAATGGCGGCAAGGTCCCGGACGACCTGAAGCACGCCTGAGTCGTCGGTCGTTTTCGGCGGCAGGCATCCTCGCCTGAGAGGCTGACTTGGCGGCTTGATCGACAATTGTACACGGACGGCCGATTCCGGTCGTCGGTTCGCGTGCTGTCATCGGCGCGTCCCGTCACGCGAATGTTCCCAATCCGACCTAGAAGCCGTAAGGCGGGCAGAGTCGGGGAGGGAATGTCGAATGTCGGGTCACGGTCACGGTGCCGTCGAGGGATCGAACAAGAAGGTCGCCCTTCTGATCTCGGTCCTGGCGCTCTTCCTCGCGCTTTCGGAGACTCTCGGGAAGAGCGCTCAGACGAGCGCACTCGGTGACAACATCGAGGCCTCGAATCTCTGGGCGTTCTTTCAGGCGAAGACGATCCGCATGACCGTCGTCAGGACGGCATCCGAGGCGGCCGAGCTGCAGCAGGCGCAGGCCGTCTCGCCGCCGCCGTCGCTGTCGGCTCTCTTCGCGAAGCGCCTCGAGAGCTGGAAGCAGACGGCGGCCCGCTGGGATACGGAGCCAGAGACGGGGGAGGGCCGCAAGGAGCTCGCGGCACGGGCGAAGGTCGCCGAGACTCGGGCCGCGACCAACCTCGCGAAGTACCATCATTTCGAGATCGGGTCGGCGGCGTTCCAGATCGCGATCGTGCTGGCGTCGGCGATGCTGATCAGTGGCGTCGCGGCGCTCGCCTGGGCGGCGGTCGGCCTCGGCGGTTTCGGGATCGTGATGACCGGAATCGGCCTCTTCGCCCCGAACGCCGTACACCTGTTTTGACCGGAATCGATGCTCACCTTCGCGATCGGCGACATCCACGGCTGTCGTGACCTCCTGGTCGACCTCCTGTCGCAGATCGGCCGGTCGGCCGGTGTCGAACCGCACCGCATCGTGTGCCTCGGCGACTACGTCGATCGCGGGCCGGACAGCGCCGGCGTGATCGCGCTGCTGCGCGCACGCCAGCGGCATCTCGCGGACGGGGAGCTGATCTGCCTGAAGGGCAACCATGAGGACTTGCTGCTCGCGGCCCGGTTGCGGCCGGAGGGGGAGCCGCTCTGGATCAGGAACGGCGGCCAGGAGACCCTGACGTCCTACGGCGCCGCGAGCGCCTCGGAGCTTCCTCCGGATGTGCTGGAATGGCTCGCCGCCTGCCCGACGAGCTTCGAAGACGACCTTCGCGTCTTCGTCCATGCCGGTCTCGATCCTGCTCGGGATCGAGCCGACCAGCGCGACGAGGACCGGCTCTGGATCCGCGGCACCTTCCTCGATGCCGACCACGATTTCGGGCGCTACGTCGTCCATGGCCACACGCGGCTGCGCGGCGGATCGCCCGACATCCGCAGGACCCGCGTCAACCTCGATACCGGCGCGGTCTATGGCGGCCGCCTCACGGCCGCGATCTTCTCCGATGACCGGGCACCGCCGACCGGGTTCCTGCAGGCGGGCTGATCGGCTCGCTTATGCCGCCCGCGACCAGGGCAGGAACGAGAACGACCGCCCCTTCCGGCCTTTCCTGCGGTCCGCCAGCTCCTCGCGAAGCGCGACGATGACCCGCGGG
>CAXTKM010000099.1:1537-13615 GCA_964244795.1 uncultured Enterovirga sp. | reverse complement strand
CCGGGCAGCACGTAATCCGTGCCCTCCCAGGGGGACAGGAAGTCGAAATTGCGGAACTCCTGCTGCAGCTTCACGCGCTCGTAGACCACGCGCTTCTGCTCCTCGTCGTAGCGGACCTCGACGAAGCCCGTCAGTGGGAAGTCCTTGCGGAGCGGGTGCCCGTCGAAGCCGTAGTCGGTGAGGATCCGGCGGAGATCAGGGTGGCCCGAGAACAGGATGCCGTAGAGATCATAGGCCTCGCGCTCATACCAGTCCGCAGAGGGGAAGACCGGGATCGTGGATGGGACCGGGTTCGTCTCGTCCGCCTCGATCTTGATCCGGATGCGGGTGTTATGGCGCGGCGAGAGCAGGTGATAGACGACGTCGAACCGCTTCTCGCGGCCCGGATAATCAGCTCCGCAGAGATCGATGAAGCTGATGAACCGGCAGGCCGGGTCGTCGCGGAGGAACGTCAGCACCGCGACGATGCTCGCGGCCCGGGCCGCGATCGTGAGCTCGCCGAACGTGATCGCCCGCCCGGTGACGGCGTCGCCGAGCCCGGCCGCCACATGGTCGGAGAGAGACTGCAGATCGGTCATGTCGCGCCTCCCCCTAATCGACGATGAACAGGGTGGCCCCTGTCCCGTTCGTGCGCGACCGGTGCAGATCCGCGCCATCGGCCACCTGGTAGCTCATGCCCGGCGCGAGGACGAAGGTCCGCCCGTCCGAAAGCTCGGTCTCGAGCTCGCCCGCGACGCAGAGAAGGATGTGTCCCTTCTCGCACCAGTGGTCGGCGAGGTAGCCCGCGCTGTACTCGACCATCCTGACCCGGATCTCGCCGAACTGCCGCGTCCGCCACGTGGCGGAACCGGTCTCGCCGGAATGGACGGTCGGCTCGATCTGCGACCAGTCGGTCGTGCCGAACGGGATGCCCTGGATGTGCATCGCCAGCCTTAGCGCTCGATCGTCCCGGTGCGGCGGATCCTGCGCTGCAGCATCAGCACGCCGTAGAGCAGCGCCTCCGCGGTCGGCGGGCACCCGGGCACGTAGATGTCGACCGGCACAACCCGGTCGCAGCCCCGCACGACCGAGTAGCTGTAATGGTAATAGCCGCCGCCGTTGGCGCAGCTCCCCATGGAGATGACGTAGCGCGGCTCCGGCATCTGGTCGTAGACCTTGCGGAGGGCGGGTGCCATCTTGTTCGTCAGCGTCCCGGCGACGATCATCACGTCGGATTGCCGGGGCGAGGCCCGGGGCGCGAAACCGAACCGCTCGGCATCGTAGCGCGGCATCGACATCTGCATCATCTCGACCGCGCAGCATGCGAGCCCGAACGTCATCCACATGAGCGAGCCCGTGCGGGCCCACGTGACGAGGTCGTCCGCGGTCGTGACCAGGAACCCCTTGTCAGCGAGCTCGGCGTTGACCTCCCGGAAGTAGGGATCGTTCGACCCGATCGGCTGGCCGGTCGCAGGATCGAGGATCCCGCGGGGCGCCGGCGCGACGGCCGTGGTGGAGGCGGTCAGTCCCATTCGAGAGCCCCCTTCTTCCATTCGTAGACGAAGCCGATCGTGAGCACGCCGAGGAACACCATCATCGACCAGAACCCAAACCAGCCCAGATCGCCGAAGGTGATCGCCCAGGGAAACAGGAAGGCGACCTCGAGGTCGAAGATGATGAACAGGATCGCGACCAGGTAGAACCTGACGTCGAACTTCATCCTGGCGTCGTCGAAGGCGTTGAACCCGCATTCGTAGGCCGACAGCTTCTCCGAGTCCGGCTGCCTGAAGGCGACCAGGAACGGCAGCACGAGCAACGCGCCCGCGATGAACAGCGACACCCCGATGAAGATGACGAGCGGCAGATACGCCGCGATGAGGTCGTTCATCCCGTACCCGATGACGGCCGTCGAGCCCGCCAGCCGAGAGGGGCGCGGCACCGTCGGCTCTCGTTGGCGACACCGCTCATATGGTCCCGCCCAGCGGCACCGTACAGCGACGGGACCGGCTTATCGCAGCGATTCTAAGGTGACAAGCTGTCGCTGCGCCGCACAACGGCGAGGTCGCGAGCGGGCCGCAACGTCACGGGAGGCGGGCGCGAGGCTCACTCGATCCCGAGCTTCCGGCGCACGAGCGCGTTCACGGCGGCGGGGGCGGCCTTGCCGCCGGTCGCCTTCATGACCTGGCCGACGAACCAGCCGGCCAGGGTCGGCTTCGCCTTCGCCTGCTCGGCCTTGTCGGGGTTCGCGGCGATGACCTGATCGACGGCGGCCTCGATCGCGCCCGTGTCCGTGACCTGGCGCATGCCCCGCGACTCGACCAGAGCGCGCGGATCGCCGCCCTCCTGCCAGACGATCTCGAACAGGTCCTTGGCGATCTTGCCCGAGATGGTGCCGTCGGAGATCAGGTCGATCACCTGGCCGAGCTGCTCCGTCGAGACGGGGCTGTCCTCGATCCCCCTCCCCTCCCTGTTCAGCCGCCCGAAGAGCTCGTTCACGACCCAGTTCGCGGCCGTCTTGCCGTCCCGACCGGCGGCGACCGCCTCGAAATAGTCGGCCGTGGCCCGCTCGGCCACGAGCACCCCCGCGTCATAGGGCGAGAGGCCGAAATCGGCGGCGAGCCGCGCCTTCTTGGCGTCGGGCAGCTCCGGCAACGCCGCCGCGAGCCCGTCGACATAGGCCTGGTCGAAGACGAGAGGCAGGAGGTCGGGGTCCGGGAAGTAGCGGTAGTCGTGCGCCTCCTCCTTCGACCGCATGGAGCGGGTCTCGCCCCGGCCGGGGTCGAAGAGGCGCGTCTCCTGGGTCACCGTCCCGCCGTCCTCGACGAGCGCGATCTGACGGCGGGCCTCGTACTCGATCGCCTGGCCGATGAAGCGGATCGAGTTCACGTTCTTGATCTCGCAACGCGTGCCGAGCGGCTCGCCGGGGCGGCGGACGGAGACGTTCACGTCGGCCCGCAGGCTGCCCTTCTCCATGTCGCCGTCGCAGGTGCCGAGGTAGCGCAGGATGGTCCGGAGCTTCGTGACGTAGGCCTTCGCCTCCTCGGACGAGCGCAGGTCCGGCTTCGAGACGATCTCCATCAGCGCGATCCCCGACCGGTTCAGGTCGACGAAGCTCTGGTCGGGCGAGAGGTCGTGGATCGACTTCCCGGCGTCCTGCTCGAGATGCAGCCGCTCGATCCCGACCCGGATCGTCTCGCCTTCGGCGAGGTCGACCAGGACCTCGCCCTCGCCGACGATCGGGCTCTTGTACTGGCTGATCTGGTAGCCCTGGGGCAGGTCCGGGTAGAAGTAGTTCTTGCGGTCGAACACCGAACGCAGGTTCACCTTCGCCTTGAGGCCGAGCCCGGTCCGGACCGCCTGGGCGACGCATTCCTCGTTGATCACGGGCAGCATGCCGGGCATCGCGGCATCGACCAGCGAGACGTGGTCGTTCGGCGCCCCCCCGAAGGTCGTCGAGGCGCCGGAGAAGAGCTTCGAGCGGCTCGTCACCTGGGCGTGGATCTCGAGGCCGATGACGACCTCCCAGTCACCGAGCGCGCCGGCGATCAGCTTCTTCGGGTTGACGGGGGCGTTCATGCCGGCCGGGTCCTCGATGTGCACATGCTGGCCCTGAGTAGGGACCGCACCCGACAGGGGTCAACTCCCGGCCGCGCTGCAGCCCGTCCCGGCCGCGCTGCGGCGCCGTTACGTCACGGTGCGGCGCCTTCCGTTCACGTCCTCGGGGGCGCCGAGACCGGAGCCCGCGCGAGCGGTTGCCGCTCATTCGGTCGGAGGTATCACGATGGATCTCGGTATCAGGGGCAAGGTCGCGGTCGTCACCGGCGGCGATTCGGGCATGGGCTATTCCTCGGCGGAGTTCCTGCTGCGCGAGGGCGTGCGGGTCGTGCTGAGCGACAAGGCCGGGCCCGACCTCGACGCGGCGGCGACGCGGCTGTCGGCCATCGGCGAGGTCCTGCCCGTCGCGGCCGACCTGACGATGCCCGCCGAGGTCGAGGCTCTCCGGGCCGCGACCGAAACCCGGTTCGGCCCGGCCGGCATCCTGGTGAACGCGGCCGGGATCACTGGGCCGCAGGGCGACTTCCTGTCGATCACCGACGCGCAATGGGAGGCCTGCCTCGCGATCGACCTGATGGCCGCCGTCCGGATCTGCCGCACCTTCATACCCGGGATGCGGAGCGCGAAGTGGGGCCGGATCGTGCTGTTCTGCTCCGAGGACGCGATCGTGCCCTACCCGGACGAGCTGCCCTACTGTGCCGCGAAGGCGGCCGTCCTGAACCTCGGCAAAGGGCTGTCGAAGGCCTACGGACCGGACGGCGTCCTGGTGAACGCCGTGTCGCCTGCCTTCGTGGCCTCGCCGATGACCGACGCCATGATGGAGAAGCGAGCGAAGGAGAAGGGCACCTCGGTCGAAGATGCCGTCCAGAGCTTTTTGGCCGAAGAGCGGCCGCATATCGAGCTGCACCGTCGCGGCCGGGCCGAGGAGGTCGGGGCCGCGGTCGCCTTCCTGTGCTCCGAACACGCGAGCTTCATCCTCGGCACGAATCTGAGGATCGACGGCGGCTCGGTCCCGAGCGTCTGAACGAGCCGATGCAACCTCTGCGACGATCGGGCGTTCGTCTTCAGACACAGTCTGAGAGGAGCGCCAGGCATGGCTCTGGGAAGAGAATCAGAGTTGGTTGACCCGACGCCCGCCATGCGGGCGCGCCGAGACGATCGGTTGACAGGCGATCATCCGTTCGACGGCGATGCCGGGCATTCGAACTTCGCCGCTTTCGTTCTCGGAGGCGTGGTGATCGCGGGCGGAATGCTTGGCTTCCTCTACTATGATTCCGGCGCGACGGATCGGGGCTACGGCTTGACGACCGGGAGCCTCGCTCCGGTCGAACGTCGGGAGACCGCGTCCCCGAGCATCATGGTCCAGCCCAGGCCGTGATATCCGCGAGCTGAGCAGGCCCGCCGGGCCAGCTACGTCCGAATGACGCGAGCCCCGTACCCGGCAGCGGCCCAGACGAGCGCTGCGACCGCCCGCACGGGGATCAGCATCGGGCCGTCGCGGGAGAGCGGAGCGATCCACGGAATGCCGAGCGCCGTGAGAGCGGCATCGACGAGCAGCGCTCCGCCGAGCGCTGCGATCGCCGCGATGAAGATCTTCCCGGGCTGATCGGCGCGCCAGCCGAGGTAGATCGCGATGGCGATCAGGACCGGATCGAACCCTGCCCAGATCCAGGTCGAGAGCGGGATGACCGGGACGGTCACGACCACCAGGGCTCGGGCAGCGAGACCGGACCCGCGGCCTCCTCGATGACCTGGGCTGCGGCGAAGAGCGTCTCCTCGTCGAAGGGGCGGCCGATGAGCTGGAGGCCGAGCGGCAGGCGTTGTCCGTCGAGGCCGGCCGGGACCGCGATGCCGGGCAGGCCCGCCATGTTCACCGTGACCGTGAAGATGTCGTTCAGGTACATCTCGACCGGGTCGGCGGAGCCTTTTTCGCCGATTCCGAAGGCGGCGGACGGCGTCGCAGGCGTGAGGATCGCGTCGACGCCGCTGGCGTAGGCCGCCTCGAAGTCACGTTTGATCAGCGTCCTGATCTGCTGCGCCCTGACGTAATAGGCGTCGTAGTAGCCGGCCGAGAGCACGTAGGTTCCGATCATGATGCGGCGCTGGACCTCGCGGCCGAAGCCTTCGGCCCGCGTGTTCTCGTACATCTCGGCGATGTCGCGCCCGGGCGCCCGGAGGCCGTAGCGGACCCCGTCGTAGCGCGCGAGGTTCGACGAGGCCTCGGCCGGAGCGACGATGTAATAGGCCGGCAAGGCGTAGCGCGTGTGCGGCAGCGAGATCTCGACGATCCGGGCGCCGGCCGCTTCCAGCCAACGTCGGCCCTGGTCCCAGAGGCCCTCGATCTCGGCGGACATGCCGGGCATCCGGTATTCGCTCGGGATGCCGATCGTCAGCCCCTTGACCCCGCGCCCGACGGCAGCCTCGAAATCCGGCACCGGCAGGTCGACCGAGGTCGTGTCCTTCGGATCGTGGCCGGCCATGGATCCGAGCAGGATCGCGCAGTCTCGGACCGTGCGGGCGATCGGGCCGGCCTGATCCAGCGAGGACGCGAAGGCGACGATGCCCCAGCGCGAGCAGCGGCCATAGGTCGGCTTGATGCCGACCGTCCCGGTGAAGGCCGCCGGCTGCCGGATCGAGCCGCCGGTGTCGGTCGCGGTCGCCCCGAGGCAGAGCCGGGCCGAGACCGCCGCGGCCGAGCCGCCCGACGAGCCGCCCGGCACGAGATGCGCTCCCGCGACTTCACCGCCTCCGGCATGGACGTTCGACCCGTCGCGGCGCCAGGGCGAGACGACCGGGCCGAAGGCCGACGTCTCGTTCGACGAGCCCATCGCGAACTCGTCGTTGTTCAGCTTGCCGAGCATCACGGCCCCGTCGCTCCAGAGCTGCGACGTGACAGTCGATTCGTAGCCCGGCGTGAAATCGCCGAGGATGCGGCTTCCGGCCGTGGTCCTGACGCCCTTCGTGCAGAACAGGTCCTTGATCCCGAGGGGGAGTCCCTCGAGCGCGCCACCCTCCCCTCGGGCAAGCCGCGCGTCGCTCGCCTCCGCCATCGCGATCGCGATCTCCGGGGTCTCGAGCACGTAGGCGTTCAGCGCGCGCGCGGCGGCCATGGCGTCGAGATGGGCGCGCGTCAGCTCGGCCGCCGAGAAGGAGCGCGCGCGAAGACCGTCGCGCGCGTCCGCGAGGCTGAGATGGGTGAGCTCGGTCATGCCGCCTGCCGTCGCCGGCACGAGCCGGCCGTGTCGTGGAAGGGTTCGGGCCTCTCACATCGGGCGAGGTGCCACAAGGGCGCCGCGCCGTGCGCCGGGAGGCTCACTCGACGACCTTCGGGACCAGGAAGAAGCCGTCCTCGGTCACGGGCGCGTTCGCGACGATCGGCCCGACGTCCCCGCCTTCCGTCACGATGTCGGCGCGCTTCTTCATGTGCATCGGGGTGACCGCGGTCATCGGCTCGACGCCGGAGACGTCGACCTCGTCCAACTGCTCGACGAAGGCCAGGATGGCGTTCAGCTCGCCCTGCATCCGCGGCACGTCCGCATCCGCGATCGCGATCCGCGACAGGTGGGCGATCCGCCTCACCGTGCTCTCGTCAACCGACATGGATGGCGCCCTCAGCCCTTCGTGAGCCTCGGCGCTCTATCACCGGCCGGGTGGGCGGACAACGCGGCCGATCACGACAGCCGCGAGTGCGACGACCACGGTTCCGGGATGACGATGACGTTCTGCAACGCGTTCTGCCGCCCGATGTAGAAGGTGGCGGCGAGGAGCGCGGCGAGGAGCGCGAGGAAGAAGCCCTCGCGCAGCCGCACCGTCATCCAGCCTGTCGCGGATGCGGGGCCGCCGTTGTCGTTGGCGCTTCCCGGGGCGCGCGGCGATGCGAGGAGGAGTTGCGGACCGGTCGGCCGCGGGAGGTGCGATCGCACCGGCACGAAGGCGTCCGCCGGGATTCGGAGAGGTCGCTTCGCGATCGCTCGGTTCTGGCCCGAGAGCGTGCGTTCCGCGTCCCGGAGCGCCGGAAGGGACGAGATCGGACGCCCGACAGCGTAGGTGTCGGACCGTTCCGGCCGGGCGAACCAGGCATGGCCGCGCGCTGCATGGAGGCGCACGGGATAGGCCCGCATCGTGCGCACCGGCACGATGCCGACGGCCTCCTGGGTGACCGAGGCGTCCGGGGTCGGCCACGCGTCTCGGTTCATCGGGATCTCCGCACGGTTAACAATCCGTAAACGGAGTTATGGCACGCCCCGGCTGGGCCCGCCACGAAGCCGGCGCGCTCTCCTGCGGAGACGGTTAATGGCGGTCAGAGAGTGACGCCCATGCCGACGTGCGGCGTGACGACCTGGATCCCGCTTCCCTCCATCGCGGCCAGGAATGCGTCCGGGCTCTGATCGATGATCGGAAAGGTCCCGAAATGGCAGGGGATCACCGCGCGCGGCTTGAAGAAGCGCCTGATCGCGAAGGCCGCGCCCTCGGCCCCCATCGTGAACCGGTCGCCGATCGGGACGATCAGGATATCGGGCGCGAACCTCTCCTGGATCAGCGCCATGTCGCCGAAGACGTCCGTGTCGCCCATGTGGTAGACCGTCGGCTCGCCGGGCGCCCGAACCACGATGCCGTTCGGAAGGCCGAGCGTCGTGAACACGTCGCCCTCGATCACCGTCGACGAGTGGTCGGCGCGCACGAACGTCACCGCGAAGCCGCCCTGGTCGGTGGTCCCGCCCGTGTTCATGGGGTCGATGCTCTTCGCGCCCTTGCCGGCGAGGTACATGCAGAGCTCGAAATTCGCGACGATCTTGGCGCCCGTCCGCTCCGAGATCGCGAGCGCGTCCCCGATGTGGTCGCTGTGGCCGTGCGTGATCAGGACATGGGTCGCTCCGGCCGAGGCCTCGACCGGGTCTCCCCGGAAGCTGGGGTTTCCGGTGATGAACGGATCCATGAGGACGACCTTGTCCCCGAACTCGAGGCGGAACGCCGAATGTCCGTGCCAGATGACGCGCATGAGGAACCCTCTCCGGTTGCCGAGGGCGCTGCCATAGCGCCGCCGTCCCGGAACCGAAACCCGCCGAAGGAGCGCGTCGTTCCGATGGCCGCGAACGACGTCGCGGCACTGGCGGGGCTCGCGCGCGGCCAGCGCCTGCTCGGCTTCGACCTCGGGACGAAGACGATCGGGCTCGCGCTGTCGGACGTCGAGCGAAGCCTCGCGAGCCCGCTCGAGACGATCGCCCGGACGAGGTTCACGGCCGAAGCGCTGCGGCTGCAGCAGCTCGTCCTGCGCTACACGGTCGGCGGGTTCGTGATCGGCCTGCCGCTCAACATGGACGGCAGCGAGGGGCCGCGCGCCCAGGCGACGCGGGCCTTCGCCCGGAACCTGTCTCGGCTGATCGCCCTGCCGGTCGCGTTCTGGGACGAGCGGCTCTCCACGGCGGCGGTGACCCGGACGCTGATCGAGGCCGACGCGTCGCGCGCGCGCCGAGCCGTCGTCGTCGACAGGCTCGCGGCGGCGTACATCCTTCAAGGCGCGCTCGATCGTCTCCGGATGGACCACTGGGCGTCGAATCCCGAGACGGAGTGATGCAACCAAAAGACGGTGCGATCGACTTGAAAACGATATAGAGTTGCGACATCCTGGCGCCTGCGATCGGCGGCAGGGCATGACGACATCGAGTCAGGACGAACGTCAAGATCCGTCGAGCGTCGGCGCCACGCCTCGATCGCGAGCGGCTTTGCAGCGCGACACGGCCGAGTACGTCGCCGAGATGGCGGAGGAGCTCGTCCGGCTCGCCAGGAGCGCGAACCTCGAGCTCCTGGCCTACATGCTCGACATCGCCCGCTCGGAGGCGGCAACCGCCGTGCACCGCCTGACGACCGAGCGCTCCAAGAGCTGACCTGCAGCGGACCATCGAAGCCTGGCCGAAAAGTCGATCATGAAGCCTTCATCCCGAAGGCTCTTGCACGCGGCAAGGCTGTCATTCCGGGCTGTCATTCCGTGGCTCGCGAAGCGAGAGCCCGGAACCCAGAGACGCTGACGGCTCCGGCCCTGACGGCGTGAGCGTGTGTTCGAAGACGTCGGCGTCCATGGGTTCAGGGCTCGGCTTCGCCGCCCCGGAATGACGACGCTGACGTGCATGTCGGGCTTCTACGCGAGCTTTCCAGCCAGCCCCACGGTACTCCCGTGCCGCTCGAGGCGGCCCTCGATCTCAAGATCGACGAGGATCCGGTGCACCGTTCGGACCGGCAGCCCTGCCTGCCGGGCGAGGTCGTCCACCGACACCGGGGTCACGCTCATCATGGCCTCGATCCGGCCGCGCTCGCCGCCGTCGCCGGCCTCCGGCTGCTCGTCGTGGCCGGGTCCGGCGTCCTGCGACCCGGCATCGGATGTCTCCAGCTCGTCCCAGAACGCCGGCCCGCTCTCACGAAAGGTCCCGTCGATGTCGTGTCCCGGCTGGCGAGTTCCTCCCGGCGGCGGGTCGCCGAAACCGGAACCGAGCAACGGCTCCAAGGCCGCGATGACGTGGTCCGCCGACCCGCACAGGGTCGCGCCGCCCCGGATCAGGTCGTTCGTGCCCTCGGCCCGCGGGTCGAGCGGCGAGCCCGGGACCGCGAACACCTCCCGGCCCTGCTCCAGCGCGAACCGGGCGGTGATCAGGGAGCCGGACCGGCGCGCCGCCTCGACGACCACGACTCCGTAGGACAGCCCGGAGACGATGCGATTGCGGCGCGGAAAGTCGCGCGCCCGCGGCTCCCAGCCGAGCGGCATCTCGGTCACGACCGCACCGCCCTCCCCCAGGATGCGGTCGAGCAGCGGCCTGTTCTCGTCCGGGTAGATGCGGTCGTGACCGCCCGCGAGGACGGCCACGGTCCCGGTCGGGACGGAGGCCCGGTGGGCACGCGTGTCGATCCCGCGCGCGAGGCCGGACGCGATCACGAAACCCGCCCGGCCGAGCTCCGCCGCGAGCCGCTCGGTGAAGGTCGCGCCCGCGGCGGAGGCGTTGCGGGAGCCGACGATCGCGACGATCGGCCGGTGCAAGGCCGCGACATCGCCCCGGACCGAGATCAGCGGTGGCCCGGACTCGATCGCGAGGAGCGGCTTCGGGTAATCCGGCTCGCCCTGAGCGATCAGGCGGGCGCCGAGGCGCGCCAGTCCGTCGAGTTCGCGCAAGGCCTCTGCCCGGCCCGCGATCTTGAGGTGCCCGCGCCCGGCCCGGCGGGCGACCTCGGGCAGCGCCCGCAACGCCTCGCCGGCATCGCCGAACTGGGCGAGGAGGGCCCGGAAGGTCCGCGGTCCGATCCGCTCGCTGCGGATCAGCCGGAGCCGGTCGAGGCGCTCCTCGTCGCTGAGCCGGACGGACGCCGTCACCCCCGGCGTCCGATCCTGGGTTCCTGGCCGGCGACCAGCCGAGCGATATTCGCGTGATGCTTCGCGAACAGCACGGCCGCGATCGCGAGGAGCGCGAGCGTCGTCGCGTGCTCCCCGAACCACCACGGGACGAGCGCCGCCGTGAGCGAGGCGGTGAGGCCGGCGAGCGACGACCACCGGCTCGCAGCCGCGACCGCGAGCCACACGGCCGCGAAGGCGAGGAGCGCGCGCCAGTCCAGCGCGAGGAGGCAGCCGATGAAGGTCGCAACGCCTTTTCCGCCCCGGAACCCGAGCCACACCGGGAAGCAATGGCCCAGGAAGGCGCCGATCGCGGCCGCGAGCCCGGCCTCAAGGCCGAAGACCTGGTGGGCGACCAGGACCGGAACCGTGCCTTTCAGGGCGTCGAGCAGGAGCGTGAGGGCGGCGAGGCCCTTCCGGCCGGTCCGGAGAACGTTCGTCGCCCCGATGTTGCCCGACCCGACGCCTCGGATGTCGCCGAGCCCGGCCTGGCGCGTCAGCAGGAGCCCGAACGGGATCGAGCCCGAGGCGTAGCCGAGCGCGAAGCCGGCGACGATCGCCAGCCACGGCCAAGCCGTCATGCCGCCCTCACGGACGCGAGAGCCGCGGCGGCTGCCGGAGCCGCGGCGGCGTCGCGATCGAAGACGATCGTTCCCGCGACCATCGTCTTCTGCACGCGGCCGGAGAGGCGGGCCTCGTCGAAGGGCGAGTTCTTCGAGAGCGAGTGGAGGCGGCGCTTGTCGAGCACATAGGGCTCGTCGATGTCGATCACGGCGATGTCGGCCGGGGCGCCGGGCACGAGGCGGCCGACCGGGAGCCTCAGGATCGCGGCCGGACGGGCCGACAGGGCGCGCAGCAGCGCCGGCAGGCCGATCCGGCCCTCGTGAACGAGCCGGAGCGACGCCGACAGCAGCGTCTCGAGCCCGACGGCACCGTCGGCCGCCTCCGCGAAGGTGAGCCGCTTCGTCTCGACGTCCTGCGGATTGTGATCGGATACGACGACGTCGATGATCCCGTCCGCGAGCGCCTCGACCACCGCCTGCCGGTCGTCCTCGCCCCGGAGAGGCGGCGACAGCTTGCAGAAGGTCCGGTACGGGCCGACGTCGTTCTCGTTCAGGGCGAGGTTGTTGACCGACACCCCGCAGGTGACCGGGAGGCCATCCTGCTTC
>CAXTKM010000099.1:0-1527 GCA_964244795.1 uncultured Enterovirga sp. | reverse complement strand
CGGCGGATGATCTCGACCGAGTCGGCGCAGGAGATCATCGCGGCGTGGTAGCGGGCGCCCGTCAGGCGCACGAGCCGGAGATCGCGCTCCAGCATGACGGTCTCGGCCTCGCGCGGAATCCCGGCGAGACCGAGCCGCGAGGCGAGCTCGCCCTCGTTCATGACCCCCTGGCCGACGAGACTCGCCTCGGCGAGGTGCGGCATCAGGAGGACGTCGACGTCGCGTCCGTAGGTGAGCGCGCGCCGCATCACGGCGGCGGACGCGATCGCGCGCGCGCCATCCGTGAAGGCGACCGCGCCGGCCTCGGCGAGAAGGCCGAGCTCGGTCATCTCGCGGCCATCGAGCCGACGGGTGATGGCGGCGGCCGGAAGGATGGTCACGACCGCCGTGTCGCGGGCGCGGCGCAGCAGGAAGTCGACGATCGCGGGATCGTCCACGATCGGGTTCGTGTCGGGCATCGAGACGAGCGTCGTGACCCCGCCCGCGGCCGCGGCCTCGCTCGCCGAGCGCAGCGTCTCGCGATGCTCAGCCCCGGGCTCGCCGACGAAGGCCCGCATGTCGACGAGCCCCGGCGCGACGACGAGCCCACGGCAGTCGATCCGGGTCGTGCCCTCCGGCGCCGCCGGAGCTGCGCCCCAGGCGACGTCCGCGATCAGGCCGTCGCGGACGAGGACGGACCCCGGGCCCTCGCGGCCGGAGGAGGGATCGACGAGATGGGCGTTCGTGAGAAGAAGGGGGCGGGAGATCACACCCTCCCGCCCTGCACGGGAGAAGGTGCCTCGCCGAGAGGGGCGGGAGTGGGACTGGCGGCGAGAGGATTGCATAAGACGTCGAGAGCTTGGCCGCACTGCAACTCGATGCGGATACCCTCCGGGCCGTTGACGAAGAACTGCACGATCTCGCTGCCGGGCAGACCGCGTTCGTTGAACGAAAAGCCCAGCCGCTTGAGTTCGGCGCGCTTCTCCTCCGGGTCGCCGCAGAAGCTGAAGGCTACATGATCGACCCAGCCGGCCCCGGGCGCCGAACTGCGCGGCCACGTATGGATCACCGGCTGACCATCAAGATAGAGCCAGTAGCCATTCACCGGAAACGCCGGGCGCGGCCCTACGATCAACCCGAGCAGCGCGACGAGAAAATCGCGGACCGCCTCATGGTCGTGGCAGTGGATATTGACGTGATCAAGCCGCACATGGTCCTCCGATTTCGGTCAGGGGAGCGCCAGGCAGGAATGGCGTCAAGAGCTGAAGAGGGTCAAGGCGCGCCGGCCGGTCATCCGTTCGGCAGGTGCTCGGCCAGCGCCTCCAGCACCGCTATCCGGACCGCGACCCCCATCTCGACCTGCTCGCGGATCAGGGATTGCGCGCCGTCCGCGACCTCGGACGAGATCTCGACGCCGCGGTTCATCGGCCCGGGATGCATCACGATCGCGTCCGGCTTCGCGGCCGCGAGCTTCTCGGCATCGAGACCGAAATAGCGGAAATACTCCTTCACCGAGGGCACGAAGGAGCCGTTCATGCGCTCGCGCTG
>CAXTKM010000098.1:0-13644 GCA_964244795.1 uncultured Enterovirga sp. | reverse complement strand
GGATTCGAACCTCCGACCCCTAGTCCCCCAGACTAGTGCGCTAACCGGGCTGCGCTACGCTCCGACGGCCCGTTGGGCCTGCTCCGTCTAGGGCCTTCCTGCCCGCCTCGCAACCCTGCTGGTCCTCAGGTCTGTGGCCGGAGGTGCCATACGCCTCGCATGGCCGAAAGCGGTTGGGATCGCCGGAGTTCTGCCTGGGCGCTCGCGCTGAAACGGAAGCGATCGATGTGGGGCGTGCGTTCTAGGAGGCGCGCTGACAGCCGCTCCGGGCCCCTGGGATCGCTTCCGTCTCGCCATTCGTGCGAGCCGCTCGGCCACGGTTCGAAGGTGCTCTCGTGGCTATCTAGGCGGCATCCTGCTGAGGTGGAGTCATGAGATCTCCCTTCTCAAGCGGCGCTCCCGCTCGACTGCTTGGTGCATGCGAGCATCGATGCCGCTCCGTCCACAGAACGTGCGCCTCATCATTACGAGCGTCAAGCGCGTTGTTTGCTGCACCTGCGAAGATACTTCGATCCGGCGTGAGAATCTCGCGCTCGCCGCGCGCGCTCTCGAGGGCTTGCTTCAGGCGGCACGGACCGATCGCGATCAGGGAAACCCCGGCTCCGCCGCCGCGGGCGGCTCGACGGCAACGGTCGGCGCCGGCTGCGCGTAGGCGCGCGCGACGCGCCACTGCCAGAGGCACGCGGCGGGCGTCACCACGAGCTCCATCGCGAGCGCGCCCAGCATGGACAGCGACGGAAGGCCGGTCATCGCGAAACCGAGCAGGCGCCCGAGACCACCCGTCACCACGAGGGCCGTGATGAGCTGCATGCGGCCGCTCTTCGTCTCGATGGCCGGGATGGTCGACCAGGCGACGAAGCCGATGCCGAGCAGAAGCCCGGACAGGTATCGGTAGTGGCTGTCGCCGGAGACGCTCAGACGATCGCCGGTCAGGCCGGCCCCGAACAGGATGCCGTAGAGGCCCGCCGTCACGGGTACGAGCGCCGCCACTCCGATCGCCTGCTGGAGGTAGCGCCGTTCCCGCTCGATCCTGTCCGCCACCATCCGCCTCCTGGCGAGGCCTCTGCTCCGCCGGGACTAATCCGGGTCGGCCACGGCAGTTCCGCCGATCGGCGGAACGGCGGCCGGCTCAGGCCGTGTTGCCCTTCAGGCGCGCGTTGCACTTGCTCCAGTACTGCGGCCATTTGAGCCCGCCCGTCGTGTTCTTGCTCTTCGCCTCGCGCCACTCGAGGCCGCATTTCTTCTGACGCTCGCGTGCCGCCATCTGGCCGACCGTCGGCTCGCGCTTCGGTCGCGCGGCCCGGGGTGCTCGCGGCGAGGTCGTCGCGCCGGGAGCGGCACCCTGGGCGGCGACGGGCACCGGGGCTGAGAGCAGGAGGCCGAACGCGGCCGCGAGCGCGAGGACGACGGGACGCACCATGATGTTCTCCCTCGGGTCGGTCCAGGCCGACTCTCCGAGGGCATCCTACGGCGCTCCGTCCCGCGCGCAATGGCCGAGCGAGACCCACGCGCTTCGCACCGGGCCGCATCTGCTCTAAGCATCGCGCCGATCTTCACCGTCCGGAGGGCACCCATGGCGGCCGCGACCCAGAACCCGATCGAGCTCTATTACTGGCCGACCCCGAACGGCTGGAAGATCTCGATCATGCTGGAGGAGTGCGGGCTCCCCTACACCGCCATCAACGTCAACATCGGCAAGGGCGACCAGTTCAAGCCGGAGTTCCTGGCGATCTCGCCGAACAACAAGATGCCGGCGATCGTCGACCCCGACGGCCCGGGCGGACAGCCGATCTCCGTCTTCGAGTCGGGTGCGATCTTGCAGTATCTCGGCCGCAAGACGGGTCGGTTCTACCCCTCGGACGAGCGCGGCCGCGTCGAGGTCGATCAGTGGCTGTTCTGGCAGATGGGCGGCCTCGGCCCGATGGCGGGCCAGACGCACCACTTCCGGATCTACGCGCCCGAGCCGATCCCCTACGCGGTCGACCGCTACACGAACGAGACGAACCGCCTCTACGGCGTGCTGAACAAGCGCCTCGCCGACCGCGAGTACATCGCCGGCGCCTATTCCATCGCGGACATGGCGAGCTACCCTTGGGCGAAGCTCTGGGAGCGCCAGGGCCAGGACATTTCCGCCTTCCCGCACATGCAGCGCTGGCTCGCCGCCAACGCCGCACGCCCGGCCGTCCAGCGCGGGATCGCGGTCAACGCGGGCGACCGCAAGGCGAACGACATGCAGGATCCCGCGGTGCGGGCCGTCCTGTTCGGGCAGCGGGCGCGCTGAACCGCGCCCTCCGGATCAGGGGCGCGCGACGGGCGCGTTGCTGGCCGTGCTGTCCGGAGCTCGCTGCCAGGTCTCGGAGCCGCAGAGCAGCCCGCCCATGACGCAGCCGCCGACCTCGAGCTCGCGCTCGCTCGTGCGCTGCATGGTAGCCGCGTAGGTCTTGCCGTTCTCGGGGTTGTAGATCGAGCCGGCCCAGCCGCCCTTGCCGTCGGGCTTCATGTCGCGCGACAGGTCGATCCCGACGACGCTCCGGCTCCGGAGCGACGGGTTGGGATTGTTCTCGTCGGCGGTCGCCGCTTTCGCCCAGAGCACGGTCGCGCAGAGCGCCTTGCCGCAGGACGCGATCCTGATCTTCGAGTCGCGCTCCGCCGTCATCCAGATCCCGGTCGGCGTGTCGGGCGCGGCGATCGCCGCCCCGGCTAGACCCGACGCGAGCACCAGAGCCGTTCCTGTCAGACGCATGCTGGCCTCCTGCCGACATTGACGATGCCCCAGCCTCGCGACCGATCGTGCAGGAATCATGGCGGCAAGCCGGCCCCGCTGCGGCAATCCTCGATCGGCCCGGCGGACGGGCGCGTCTTGAGACCGCGGGACGTGGCCGCTATAGAGCGGCATCTCCAGTCCCGAACGGATCCTTGCATGGCGCGCGAGCACACCTTCTCCATCCTCAAGCCGGACGCGACTCGTCGCAACCTGACCGGAGAGGTGAACGCCGTGATCGAGAAGGCCGGCCTTCGGATCGTCGCGCAGAAGCGCATCCTGATGAGCCGCCGCGAGGCCGAGACCTTCTATGGTGTCCACAAGGAGCGGCCGTTCTTCGGCGAGCTCGTCGAGTTCATGACGTCCGGCCCGGTCGTCGTGCAGGTGCTGGAGGGCGAGAACGCCGTCGCGAAGCACCGCGAGATCATGGGCGCCACGAACCCGTCCAACGCCGCCGACGGCACGATCCGCAAGCTCTTCGCGGAATCGATGGGCGAGAACACCGTGCACGGGTCCGATTCCGTCGAGAACGCCAAGGCCGAGATCGCGCAGTTCTTCGCCGGGAACGAGATCACCGGCTGAGAGCCTGCCGTCGGCCGCTCCCGAGACGATCCGCGCACAGGCGAGGCGGCATAGCGCCTTGACGTTCGGGCCGCCTGGCCCGAAGCGGAGGCCGAGCCGGAGCCCGCGATGATCGTCAACGCGCCAGAGACGCCGGGCCCCGCCGGTGCCCCGCCGTCCGGCCGGCTGATCGTCGCGCTCGACGTGCCCGACGTCCTGGCGGCCGAGCGCCTGATCGAGAGGCTGGGCGACCTTCGGCCCGTCTACAAGATCGGCCATCAGCTCGCCTACACGGGCGGGCTCGCGCTCGCGGAGCGCCTGATCCGGGACGGCCGCGAGGTCTTCCTCGATCTGAAGCTTCACGACATCCCGCGCACGGTCGAGGAGGGGGTGCGCTCGCTCGCCGGCTTCGGCGCGCGCTTCCTCACGGTGCACGCCTATCCGCAGACCATGCGGGCCGCGATCGCCGGCCGGGGTGCGTCGGAGCTGGCGCTGCTCGGCGTGACGGTGCTGACCTCGATGGACGATGCCGACGCGCGAGCGGCCGGCTACGGTGCCGCGGTCGCCGATCTCGTGGCCGCGCGGGCGGCCGATGGCGAGTCGGCCGGGATCGACGGCCTCGTCTGCGCTCCGACCGAGGTCGCGACGCTGAGGGCGTCTCTCGCCCCCGATCGTCTGCTCGTCGTGCCGGGCACCCGCCCGGCCGGCGCTCCGGCCGACGACCAGAAGCGCGTCAGGACCCCGGCCGAGGCCATCCGGGACGGCGCCGACTGGCTCGTCCTCGGCCGGCCCATCACGGCCGCCGCCGATCCGGCCGCGGCCGCGCGGGCGATCATCGCCGAGATGGCCGCAGCCCGGGTCACGCCACCCGCGCGCCAAGGAGCGTAAGTCATGCAGGGCCTGAGCTTTCCCGATCGCGCGACGATCGCCAGCATGACGGCCCGAATGCTGTTCGAGGTGGAGGCGGTGCGCTTCTACGACCGGAAGCCGTTCATCTTCACGTCCGGCTGGGCGAGCCCGGTCTACATCGACTGCCGCCGGCTGATCTCGTTCCCGCGCGTCCGCCAGACGCTGATCGAGTTCGGTGCCGCGACGACGCTGCGCGGGGCGGGTTTCGAGCAGTTCGACGTCGTCGCGGGCGGCGAGACCGCCGGCATTCCGTTCGCGGCCTGGATGGCCGACCGGCTGATGCTGCCGATGCAGTACATCCGCAAGAAGCCGAAGGGTTTCGGCCGCAACGCACAGATCGAGGGCCACGTCGTCGAGGGCCAGCGCACGCTGCTGGTCGAGGACCTGACCACCGATGGGCGGAGCAAGATCATCTTCTGCAAGGCGCTGCGGGACGCGGGCGCGAAGGTCGATCACATCTTCGTCGTGTTCTACTACTCGATCTTCAAGAACTCCGAGCAGGCGATCGCCGACATGGGCGTCACGCTGCACCACCTCGCGACCTGGTGGGACGTGCTCGCGGTCGCGAAGGAGCGCGGCATGTTCGAGGCCCCCGTCCTGGCCGAGGTCGAATCCTTCCTTCACGACCCGGCCGGCTGGTCGAAGGCGAATGGCGGGATCGACAAGGCGCCGGACTGAGGCGTGATCGACCTTCTCTACCGGATCGCCCGGCCGGCGCTCTTCCGGCTCGATCCCGAGCGCGCCCACGGGCTCGCGATCCGGGCACTCGCGGCCGGGCTCGTCCGGCCGCGGCTCCCGCCGCCGGACCCGATCCTGCGCTGCCGGATGTGGAATCGCGACATCGCGAACCCGGTCGGGCTCGCGGCCGGGTTCGACAAGAACTGCGACGCGCCCGATCGCCTCCTCGCTCTCGGCTTCGGCTTCGTCGAGATCGGCACGGTGACGCCGCGGCCGCAGGCCGGCAACCCGCGGCCGCGCCTCTTCCGGCTCGCGGCGGACGAGGCCGTCATCAACCGGAACGGTTTCAACAGCCTGGGGCTCGACGCCTATCTCGCCGGGCTGTCTCGGCGGCGTCGAGGCGACGGGCTCGTCGGCGCGAACCTCGGGAAGAACAAGGACACGCGCGACGAGGCGGTGGATTTCGTGGCCGGGATCGAGGCCGTCGCGCTCTTCGCCGACTACCTCGTCGTGAACGTGTCGTCGCCGAACACGCCCGGCCTCCGGGACCTCCAGGGCCGGGCCGCGATGGAGCGGCTCGTGCGGGCCGCGCAGGCGGCCCGGGCGAGGGCGGTGCCGGGCACCGCGCCGCCGCCGCTGCTGTTCAAGCTCGCGCCCGACCTCGACGAGGCTGGCCTCGCCGACGCGGCCGAGGTCGCGCTCGCGACCGGGCTCGACGGTCTCATCATGGGCAACACCACCGTGTCCCGGCCGCCGGACCTCGCGAGCTCCGACCGGGCCGAGGCTGGAGGCCTGTCGGGACG
The DNA here is from genome assembly GCA_964244795.1 of uncultured Enterovirga sp. Classification (GTDB taxonomy): domain Bacteria; phylum Pseudomonadota; class Alphaproteobacteria; order Rhizobiales; family Beijerinckiaceae; genus Enterovirga. The sequence goes on along the minus strand of CAXTKM010000098.1, from coordinate 7,932 downwards.
GCCGCTCCGGGTATTGGCCACCCGGAAGCTCGCCGACCTCCATCGACTCACGGGCGGCCGCATCCCGATCGTCGCGGCGGGCGGCATCGCGTCCGGCCAGGAGGCCTATGCCCGCATCAGGGCAGGGGCCTCTCTCGTGCAGCTCTACTCGGCGCTCGTCTACGAGGGGCCGGGCCTGGTGCGACGCATGACGCGCGACCTTGCTGCCTGCCTGCGGAGGGACGGCTTCGCGTCGGTCGGCGAAGCGGTCGGGGCGGACACGCCCTGACCTGAGACGATCGCCAGGACGCGACCCATGCTGTCAGGAACGCAAGGCTACGCCGAAGCCGCGCCGATGCTGCTCCGCACACGGCTCTCCTTCGAGGAGGTGCACGCGCCCATCCTCCACCTGATTCCGCGACAGCCCTCCTGTGTGCTCGACATCGGCTCGGGGCCGGGACACGACGCGGCCCGCCTGGCCGAGATGGGCCACGCCGTCATGGCGGCCGAGCCGACGCCCGAGCTCCTGCGCGGCGCGATCGATCTTCACGGCACCGACAGGGTCCGGTGGCTGGAGGACGGCCTTCCCGATCTGCCGGCGGTCTCCGCGCTCGGTCTGAGGTTCTCTCTCGTTCTACTCAGCGGCGTCTGGATGCATCTCGACGAGGCGCAGCGCCGGAAAGCGATGCCGACCATCGCGGGGCTGCTGGAGCCGCAGGGCGTGATCGCGCTGTCGCTGCGGCATGGCCGCGTTCCGCCTGGCCGCCGCATGTTCGACGTCAGCCCCTCGGAGACGGTGAAGCTTGCGACCGAAGCCGGGCTCGACACCATCCTCGAGGCTGGCCGAGACTCGGTGCAGGCCGGCAACCGTGCGGCGGGCGTGACCTGGACGTTCCTCGCGTTCTCATCGCCTCCCGAGAGCCGACCAGAACCACGGACGTCCTAGACGGCCCCAGGCCGACGACCTTAGTCCGGTGGCGCGTCGCGAAACACGTCGAGCAACCGCCCGTTTTCCACGACGACCTCCCCATCGATCGCGATCGTGGTTCCGAAGACCGGGATGTCGAAATGGCCGGCCGTGTGACGGCCCGCGAAGGCGTTCGCGCCGGTCGAGAAGAGGAAGTTTCCGGCAACCGCACGCAGCTCCGTGCCGTTCGTGTCGCGGCGGTCGTAGGCGAGGAGCGCCTCCCGGCGGGCGCGGCGGTTCATCCCGAACCCGACATGGCTGACCGCGTAGGCGTCGCGCTCGCCCCAGGCCTCGAGAGAGCTGCGCATCAGGATGGCGTCGGGACCCGCACCCTCGATCGCGGTCACGTAGTCGCGCTCGATCGTGAGGGAGACCGGGGCCTCGAGGTAGCGCTTGAAGGTGAGGTTCGCGTCGCCAGGCGCGAGGACGAGCCGGCCATCGACCGTGCCGGCGCGGGGGAACGACACGACGAGGCCGCCCGGCCAGTGCGCGAGCGTGCCGGGGCGGTCGGTCCAGCCCCAGACCCCGACGGTGCTTGCGCCGGTGAGATCGATCGCGAGCGCCGTCCCGGCGCAGGAAATCACCTCCATTCGGGCCGCCCCCCTCAGCCGACGGGCGGCGTTCCGGACCTCGCGCTCCGAATCCGGGTCCGGCGCGAATCGCTCCAGCGCCTCCGGGTGCTCGTTCGAGATCACCTGGATGCGGGCGCCCGAGGCCAGGATCTCGGCCGTCTCCGGCGCATGCATGAGACCCTCGACCGTGAGGTCGACGACGAAGCCGGCGGCCTTGCAGGCCTCGATCACCGGCCGCGAGCCGCCGATCGCCTCGCTGGCCCCGGTCGAGCGCACCGGGACGGGATGGGTCGTGCGCGCCGTCGGCACGACGAGGTGGAACGGCTTCGCACCGAGCCGGAGCAGCGCGAGCTCGGCGAGGTGCACGTTCAGGGCGCGGGACGCGGTCTCGGACAGGATCGCGGCCGGGTCGCCGGCCCGGATCCCGCAGCGGGCGAAGACCTCGCCGAAGACCTCGATCCACTTGTGCTCGATGCGGTCGGTGAACATGCGATGCTCGACCGGTCCGGAGGGCGACGCCGGCCCTAGTCGTCGAGCGGGCTGCGCTGCACGAGGTCGTCCGTCGACGGCACCGCATAGGGATCGGCCCGTCGGCGTGGCCGGGCCTCGGCCGCCGGCTGGACGGAGGCGACCGCGATGCCGAGGCGCTGGGCGAGCGAGATCGCCCGGGCCTCGCTGAAGCGGGCATTGCAGAAGCTGTGCGCGCCCTCCCGGACATAGGATCGGCACAAGACCTCGCGCTCGGCCGAGAACGCCGCCTGCTCGGCCACGATCGGGCGCACGCTCTCCGGCCGCGCCCGCTGCACGAGAACCTTGTAGTTCTCCCGGACCGCCTTGTCGGCGGTGCCCCGCGCCGCCTCGTAGTCGCGGGCGCGAGGGATGAGCTGGCCCGGATCCGGGCCCCAGAGCCCGGCCGCATCCGCCTGGCAGTTGGTGGCCTGGAAGGTGCAGGCCTCGCCCGCGGCCTTGATCAGAACAGACTCGTCGAGAACGTCGATCTGCAGCGGGCAGCCCGCGTCCTGAAGCTGGTAGCGGACGAGGCCGTCTGGCCGGCCTTGCGACACGAGCGTCGCTCCGTCCGGGCCGCCGACCACGATCGAGCAGGTCTCGAGCGACTGCGCGGAGCGCCGGCCGACCAGCGTCATCCGGGCCCGAAGGTCCGACCGCGTGGTCCTCTCGATCCGGATCGACCCGGCCGAGCCGTTCTGCTTCAAGTCGCGCCCGATCACCCCGTCCTCGGTCGGGACGCGGAGCGAGACGGGGCGAGCCTGGACCGGCGGCGCGCGCTCGCGGCGCGGCGCCTCTTCGCCGTCCGCCGGCAGGCCGGCGGGCGACGCGGGGGCGGGCGCGTAGGACGCGGGCGGCGGAGCGGGCCGGGCCGGAACGAGGCCGAACAGGCGCTCGAAGAAACCCTGCGCCTGCACGGGCCCGGCCGACAGGGCGACCGCGGCGAAGAGGATCGGAAGAAGGCGAAGACGTCTCATGTGTGAGCCCTGGCGCAGCTCTGCGCCGAAACTAGGGCCGCGTCGCGAAACTGCCGAATGGGCAGAGCCTACCACCTCGGCAGCCATCGACCGTCTCCGAAGAGCAACAGCCGTGCTCGGCCTGATGCCGCCGATCCTGCGCGAGAGGGCGCCGAACCGGAGAGGAGCGGGCGACGGGACGCCCGGCTAGCCGATTCGGGGCCTGGCGCGACGACTCGCGAGGCCGGTCATCCGGGCGAGCGCGGCGCGAGGGAGGGTCGCGGCCCCGAACGCCGCAACCCGGGCGCAACCGACCTCGCCCGCCTCTTGGCGCGCATCGAGCATCGGGCCGGACCCGTCCAGGGCGGACACGACGAGCGCCGTGACCCGGCCGAGGAGCTCTTCGAAGGATGCGACGAGGATGTCCGGGCTCTCCGTTCCGGGCAGGCTTCGCGCGAGGACCGCGCCCGTCTCGGAATCGGAGACGGTGACGACCGGCCCCCGCCCGTCGAGCAGGGCCGCGAGCGCCGGCACCTCGCCCGCTTCGCCGTCGAAGGTCAGCCGCCAGCGACGGGCTCCTGCGGACGGCTGGCCGCCGGCGAGGTCGATGACGAGGTCGGGCCTGACGCCTCCCTCGCCCACGTAGGGAGCGAAATCGGTCGCCTCGGCCGCGAGCGATAGGCCGTCCGGCACGCCGTGAACGGCCCGCTCGAGCCGGAATAGCGTGTCGATGCAGGACGGCGTCGCCGTCGCGTCCTGCGAAGCCCATCGCACGCCGACCGCGACCCCCGATCGCTTCGACAGCCGTCGGACGAGCTCGACCTGCCATCGCCGGATCGAGCGTTGGTCCAGACTGATTTCGACGCGCATCCCCGACTCCGTGATCCGGCCCGTGCCAGCACGGCACGGGCCTGTGCCGACCGCGAACAGATGGCCGACCGTCGGCGGACGCTCCGAGAAAAACGGGCCAAGTCCAATTCGGCCGCATCTAGGGGGACCCGAGCGCCGGGACCGGGTCGTGTCCTGGCAGCGGTCCGGCGACGTGCCTCGCGCGTGCCTTCTCCCGTCCGGCCGTCCCGAAACGGGATGGCACGCCGCTCGCGCCGGGACGCTCCGAAGCGGGCCTTCGCCGACGCGTGGCGATCCGGGTCCGATGCGGGATCATCATGTCGGTTTCCCATATCCTCGGAGGGAGCGTGACGGCGAGGCGGTCCCTGCGGGCCGAGCTGTTCCGACGCCTGTTCCCGACGCTCTCGCTGCTCCTTGCCGGGTCGGCGATCCTCACCGCGAGCCTCCTCTCCTGGGCGGTCTGGCGGCTGGTGCCCTACGCCCGCGACAGCTCGTTCGAGCTCCACCTCCGGTTCGGGCTCGGGGCGGCGCTGTTCGCGGCGGTGTTCACGGTCCTGCGCGGCGAGCACCGGCTCGCCTTCTACGTGGCGGGCGAGAACACGGTGACCCGGACCGCGCGCGTCTGGAACATGGCCGTCGCGCTGCTCTTCGCGGCGGCCTTCCTGACCCGTCTGGCGGAGGACCTGTCGCGCGGCGTCGTCGTGCTCTTCTACGTCTCGGGCTTTCTCGCGCTCTGGTCGAGCCGGTTCGCGACGACGCGCGCGATCCGTATCGCGAGCAAGTTCCGGATGATCCCGTCGCAGCGGCTTCTCGTGGTCGGAACCGAGGCCGGGATCTCGAGCTTCCTGCGCCGGCATCAGCCCTGGAACCTCGGTTTCGAGGTCGTCGGAACCGTGTCGGTCGATCCGGTCGCGCCCGGCGAGGGAAAATCCCCGTCGCCCGACTTCCTTCGCGTCGTCGAGCTCGCCCGGAGCCTCGGGATCGACGACATCTACATCGCCGTTCCCTGGTCGGAGATCGAGACGATCGACCTCTGCCTCGAGGCCTTCCTCACGACCCCGCTCACCATCCACCTCGCCCCGGAGCTCGTGCTCGATCGTTTCGACCAGGTCGCGATCTCGCGCGTCGGCGCCATGGCGAGCCTCCAGCTCACCCGCCCGATGTCGGCGCCCGCGGTCGTGGCGAAGCGCATCGTCGACATCGGGCTCGCGGCCTGCGCGGCCCTCGTCCTCGCGCCGCTGTTCGCCGTCGTGGCCGTCCTGATCCGGCTCGACAGCAGCGGCCCGGTGTTCTTCCTGCAGACACGGTTCGGCTTCAACCAGCGCCGGTTCCGCATCGTGAAGTTCCGGACCATGTCGACCTATGCGGACGAGGGTGACGTGCCCCAGGCCGGTCGGGCCGATCCCCGAATCACGCGTGTCGGCCGATGGCTGCGCCGCACGAACATCGACGAGCTGCCGCAGCTCCTGAACGTGATGGCGGGCCAGATGTCGCTGGTCGGGCCGCGGCCGCATGCCGTGCCGCACAACCGTGCCTACGAGCGCCGCATCGCGCTCTACGCGCGCCGCCACAACGTGCGGCCCGGGATCACCGGATGGGCTCAGGTGAACGGTCTCCGGGGCGAGACGGACACCGACGAGAAGATGCGCCGACGCGTCGAGCACGATCTCTTCTACATCGACAACTGGTCGATGCTGCTCGACCTGCGGATCCTGCTCCGGACGGTCTTCTCGGCCGCGGCGTACCGGAACGCCTACTGAGCCGGGCCGCCGGCCGGGAAGGGGCGGCTCAGGTGGCGCGAGCCCGCGAGCCCGAACCGCCAGGGCCGCTCCGCCGCCTTGCTGATCCCGATCCGCCGGCCGGCCACGATCGCCGGCACCTCCGCCCGCTCCGCGATGAGGAAGGGAGCCTGGTCCAGCGCGAGGCCATCTTGATCCCGATCGACCGCGAGCGCTTGGCAGAGCCGGCCCGGCCCTGAGCAGAGCAGCCTGTCGTCCGCGAGCCCGCGCCGGACCCGCATCCTGTCCTCTCCCGCGCCCGGAGCCAGCGCGCGCAGAAGGACTGCCGCGCCGTGGCCCTCGGGGCCGCAGACGAGATTCACGCACCAGTGAAGCCCGTAGGAGCGGTAGACGTAGGCATGCCCGGCCGGGCCGAACATCGCCGCATTCCGGGCCGTCGGGCCCGAGAAGCTGTGCGAGGCCGGGTCCTCGCGATCATAGGCCTCGGTCTCGACGATCGTCCCGCCGACGCCGTCCACGAGCAGCGTCGCCCCGATGAGGTCGCGTGCGACGCCGACGACATCGCGATCGAAGAAGGCCCGGGTCAGCACCCCACGCGCTCATGGCTCGGCAGCAGGCGACGATCGGTCCCGTCCCGGCGGTGGCCTCCCGGTGCCCGATGCGGCAAAGGAGCCGGCAACCGAACAGGAAACGCAGCCATGCGCATCGTCGACGTCCGCGAGGTCACAAAACCGATCTCGTCGCCCATCCGCAACGCCTATATCGACTTCTCGAAGATGACGACCAGCCTGGTCGCGGTCGTGACCGATGTCGTCCGGGACGGTCGCCGCGTCGTCGGCTACGGCTTCAACTCGAACGGCCGCTACGGCCAGGGCGGCCTGATCCGCGAGCGCTTCGCGCCCCGGATCCTCGAGGCCGCGCCGGAGAGCCTGCTCGACGCCTCGGGCGACAACCTCGACCCCGATTCCGTCTGGGCGGCCACCATGTCGAACGAGAAGCCGGGCGGCCATGGCGAGCGCTCGGTCGCGGTCGGCACGATCGACATGGCGGTCTGGGACGCTGTCGCGAAGATCGCGGGACGACCGCTGTTCCGGCTCCTGGCCGAGCGGGGAGGGCGCGAGGCCGACCCGCGCGTCTTCGTCTACGCGGCCGGCGGCTACTACTACCCGGGCAAGGACGACGCAGCGCTTCGGGCCGAGATGCGGGGCTATCTCGCCCGCGGCTACAGCGTTGTGAAGATGAAGATCGGGGGCGCCCCGATCGACGAGGATCGCCGCCGGATCGAGGCGGTTCTCGCCGAGATCGGTTCCGAAGCAAGGCTCGCCGTCGACGCGAACGGCCGCTTCGACCTCGAGACGGCGATCGCCTACGCGAAGATGCTCCGCAACTACCCGCTGTTCTGGTACGAGGAGGCGGGGGACCCGCTCGATTTCGCGCTCCAGGCGGCGTTGGCCGAGTTCTATCCCGGCGCGATGGCGACCGGCGAGAACCTGTTCTCGCATCAGGACGCCCGGAACCTCATCCGCTACGGCGGCATGAGGCCCGACCGAGACTGGCTCCAGTTCGACTGTGCGCTCTCCTACGGGCTCTGCGAGTACCTGCGGACGCTGGACGTGCTCGCCTCGGCCGGCTGGTCGCCGTCGCGCTGCATCCCGCATGGCGGCCACCAGATGTCCCTGAACATCGCGGCCGGGCTCGGCCTCGGCGGCAACGAGAGCTATCCGGACCTGTTCCAGCCCTATGGCGGCTTCCCGGACGGTGTGCGGGTGAAGGACGGCCACATCGTGATGCCGGAGCTGCCGGGCATCGGGTTCGAGGGCAAGTCGGACCTGATCCGGGTGATGCGCGAGCTCGCCGAATGAGCCATGGTGGGCGGATGAATCCGATCAGCCGCATCCTGGGCTACGCCGACGACCTCACCGCCATCCGGCGCGACCTCCACGCCCATCCCGAGATCGGCTTCGAGGAGGTCCGGACGTCGGGCGTCGTCGCCGAGAAGCTCGCCTCCTGGGGCGTCGAGGTGCATCGCGGCATCGGCCGCACGGGCGTCGTCGGCGTGATCGAGGGCAATGGCCGCGAGGGCGCCTCGATCGGGCTCCGGGCCGACATGGACGCGCTGCCGATGGACGAGGTCGCGGACGTGCCGTGGCGCTCGACGATCCCGGGCCGGATGCATGCCTGCGGGCATGACGGCCACACCGCGATGCTGCTCGGCGCCGCCCGCTACCTCGCCGAGACGCGCGATTTCCCGGGCCGCGTCGTCTGCATCTTCCAGCCGGCCGAGGAGGGTCTCGGGGGCGCCAGGGCGATGATCGCCGACAGCCTGTTCGAGCGCTTCCCGTGCCAGGAGCTTTACGGCCTGC
>CAXTKM010000097.1:9009-13657 GCA_964244795.1 uncultured Enterovirga sp. | reverse complement strand
GGCGATCCTCGACTGCAGATGATCCGGGATCGGATCAATCGGGTTCACGAACCTGCCTCCCGGTTGAAGGACCGGCGCCGGTTGAGCCGGTCGACCGCACCCCAGGCATATTTGTAGCTCTCCCGGCCGCGCAGGAAGTGGAACTCGCTCGCGCCTTCGCGAGCGCCGGACTCGATCGCGTCGGCGAGCAGGATCGTGCCCGGGCTCTCGAAGGCGAAATCGGGATCGAAGCCGCCCACGTAGGCGTAGGCGCGGCCGGTATGCCGGAACCCGTAGAACGCGCCGGCCACCCGGTTCTCGATCCGGAGCGTCGCGGCCCGGACGAGGCCCGCGGCGGCGAGGCGGGGCAAGGCGAGGGCGTGGAAGTGCTGCACGCGCTCGTCCGCCAGGACGCCGCCCTCCCCGCGCGTCTCCCACCGGGCGGCGTGAAGGCGATCGAGATCGGACATGAAGGCCGGCATCTCGTCCGGCTCCGCGACCACGACAGTCGCACCCCTCCGGGCCGCGCGGTGCTGCGCCATCCGGGCCTTGCGGCGCTGCCGCGCCGGCACGGCCGCGAAAGGATCGCGGGCATCGAGGGCGAGGACCGGGCAGGCGCTCTGGTCGCCGCTCTCCTCAAGCCAGCCCGGGTGGCCGGGCAGCGATAGCGCCGAGGCGTCGGGCGGGAGCTCCTCCAGCTCCCAGCGCTGCCAGCCAGGAATCGTGGCGACCGCCGCGACGAGGCTCGCGGCCGCGCTCGCGCCTGCCTCGGGTTCAAGCAGCACGTCGAGATGGTCCGAGATGCCGATCCCGATCGGCAGGAGCCGGCAGCCATGCTGGCCGTCCTCCCGATACATCGGCGCCATTGCGACGAGACGCCCGTCCCGACGGACGGTTGCGACCGCGAGCGTGCCGGGCCGGAACGCCTGCCACCAGGGGATCGCCCAGGCGGGCGAGCCGAAGGGCGTCGCGGAGGGGCAGCGGCGCCAAAGCTCCCACCACTCGGCCTCCAGGGCCGCCAAGGCACCCTCGTCCTCGATGATCGTCGATCGATCCCCGGCGCTCACGCGGCCCGCATGAGGCCGGTCCCGAGCCGCCGGTAGAGGTCGAGGTAGGATGCGATCATCGCGAGGTCGGAGAAGCGCTCCCGCGCAGCGATCCGGCACCGCTCCGGATCGATCGCCCCGGTGCGCCCGATAGCGGCCGCCATGGCGGCGACGTCGGCGACCAGGAACCCGGTCCTGCCGTCCTCGACCGCGTCCGCGAGCGCGCCGCTCGGGAACGCGATCGTGGCCGTGCCACAGGCCGCCGCCTCGCGGGCGACGAGCGAGGATGTCTCCGGCGCGAGCGAGGGCACGAGCAGGCAGCGCGCGGTCGTGAGAAGCCGCCGTTTCGCCAGGAAGCCGACCGGTCCCAGGAAGCGGCAGGTCGGCCCGAGCCGCGGCCGGATCCGCTCCTCGAAGTAGCGCCGGTGGGCCGCGTAGGGGAAAACCTGCCCGGCGATCAGCAGCGGTACGCCGGCCCGCTCCGCCGCATCGATCGCGAGATGGATGCCCTTCTCCTCGCAGATGCGGCCGAGCATGAGCGCGAAGCCGCGCTTGCGATACGGTGCCGACAGCGCCGCGACGTCGACGCCGTTCTCGATCGCGGGCAGCAAGGCCGTGCCGGGCGGGCAACCCGAGGCTTGCGCGGCCGAGACGCAATGCAGCCACATCCGGGGACGCGGCGGTGCGAGCGCGCGGGCCGGATACCAGGCGAGCGGCAGGTGAAGCGTCACGAGGACCGGCGGCCCTGGCGCCGGCAGGTAGGCGGGAAAGTCGATCCCGTGCAGGTGCACGACGTCGACCCGCTCGTGAGCGAGCGTTGCCGCGATCGCCGCACGGTGGCGGGCCTGGGCCGCGGCCGTCGCGGCCTCGTCCAGGACACCCGAGACCGGCTCGGTCGCGATCAAGGTGCCCGCGACGCGCGACCCCTCCTGCGCGATCACGAGCGAGCGATGGCCCGCGGCCGCGAGCGCCCGGTCCAGGGTCGCCAGCACCTGCTCGGCCCCGCCGGCCGCGTCCGGCGAGACCGGCGCCAGCGGGTACGCGACGCTGAGCACCGTGAGCGTCACGACGCGGCCGGAAGCCCGAGCTCGCGCGCCGCCTCCGCCGCGAGCGCGACGAAGCGCGCACCCGTCATGCCCCAGCCGTAGCGCTCGTAGAGGATTGCACCGTCGCTCGGCGGCCGGGTGAAATCCGTCGGGGCCGCGAGGCGGTAGAGCTCGTCCGCCGTCCCGAACCCGGCCAGCGTCTCGCGCTGGGTCGCGTGAGCCGCGATCATCGCGGCCTTGCGGCGGCGCTCCTCGTCCGTCAGCCGGAGCACGACCGCAGCCGATCCGCGATCCGCCGCGAAGCTCTGGCGCAGCCACCCGCAGTCCGGACCGGCCCGGTAGAGCGGCACCTCGATCAGGGTCGGCGCCTCGCCGCTGGCACCGACGAGCGCAACTGCGGCCCGGACCGCGAACGCCGTCGCGTCGTGGTCGGGATGGCCTCCCTCGAAGGCGTGCGTGAGGACGAGATCGGCCTCCCGCACCCGCTGGACGAGGCATCGCGCCACATCCGCCATCGCGAGCGCGGCGCCCTGGTCGGGGACGTCCAACGAGACCAGCCTGGCACCCGCGACGCCACCCGCGAACAAGGCCGCCTCGACCTCGCACCGTCGCGCCGCGGCGTAGGCGGCAGCAGTCGGAAAGCCCTGTCGAGCGGCGTCCACGCCGCCTCGCGGCGCCCCGTCGGTCACGTGCACGAGGGTGAGGTCGTCAAGACGCGGCAGGAGCGCCCCGCAGGCGAGCGTCTCGTCATCCGGATGCGCGAGCACGATGGCCACACGGGCCGCCATTCGTGGCCGGGTCAGGTCCGCAACGGCGGCGAGGAAGCCTTCAGCGCTCCTCATGCCGAGGTGCGAGCCCGAATGGGCGAGCCTCGGAGCACGCACAACCGCCGTGCGTGCTTCGAGGCCGCTCCGCGGCACCTCAGCATGAGGCATATGGGCGGTGCAGCAACGTCCTACGGCTCCGCCGCCGGTGCAGCGGTCGCGGAGCCTGGCGCGTAGCGCCGGATCATCGCGGCGCAGAACTCGGCGAAACGCTCCGGTTCGCGCGGCGGGCTCGTATGATGGGGCTCGATCCCGAGATGCTCCGGCGTGAAGCAGAAGGTGACCGTGACGTCGAAGTCGCGGAGCGCCTCCATCTGCCGGTCGAACCAGCGGAGCGCGTCCGGCCGGAACGAATCGGCCCAGGAGAGGCCGGTCCGGAGATAGGTCACGCCCATCCTCTTCATCCAGACGACCGCGTCGTCGAGCCGGTGGTCCTCGTAGTGGAACCACTGGCAGAGCCCTATCGCGGGCGCGAACTCAGGGAAGATCGCGGCCGCGAGCTTCGGGGTGCCGTCCTCGCGGAGCAGCCCCATGTGGAAATGGCGGAAGTAGGAGGAGCCCTCGGCCTCCTTGTGCCGGGTAGTCGCCTCCCAGGCCTGCGGCAGGTCGTAGAGGCTGTACCAGTGGATCCGGGGGGCGCGCCCGACCAGGAGTTCGGCCGTCCGGCGCAGGCCCCAGAGCTGGACCTCCTCGGCCCCGAACGTCGAGATGCCGACCTCGCTGACCCAGACCGGCTTCGCGGTGACGGCCCGGATCTCCTCGATCTTCGCCGGCCAGTCGTGGATCGACCACGGGTTCCAGTCGAGCGGGAAACCGTGCACCGCGAGGGCGTCGACGTGGGCCAGCGCGCCGGAGCCGGCGAGCCGGTTCACGAAGGTCGGGTCGATCGGCGACATGCCGCCCAGCACGCGCGGGAGGTTCGTGTTCTCGGCCCGGATCGCCTGCCCGGCGAGCGAGACGCAGCGCCCGAAGATCGACCAGTCGGGGTCGAGGACGGGGTCCCAATGCGACTTGTTGTTGGGCTCGTTCCAGATCATCGCCGCCTCGATCACGGCTGGGCTCCTCTCGCCGGGTAGACCGGCCCCGACCAGGGCCGCGTCTCGACCGCGACCCGCCGGCACACGAACACCTCCGGCTCCGGATGGGCCTCGATCGCGAAGCCGGCCGATCGCAGCATCGCGGCCGAGCAGGCCGCGTTCGGAGCCCACCAGTTCGTCGGGTCGCCGGAGTATTTCGCCTCGATGAAGTGCAGCTTCGGGTAGCCTGGACTGTCGAACATCTCCCTCTCCCAGAACCCGGCATCCTCCGGCACGGCGTCGATCCGCTCGGAGCCGCGCTGGAGCGATTGATAGACGAGGAGATCGCCCGCGACATGCTCGTGGATCAGGTCGAGCGCCAGCAGCGGATGGCGCAGGTGATAGAGCACGCCCATGAAGATCACGACGTCGAACCGCTCACGGAGCGCACCCACGTCGTAGACGGAGAGCTGCCGGAACTCGATGTCGTGGCCGAGCGTCTCGGCCGCGAATCGTCCTTGAGCGAGGTAATCCTCGTCGAAATCGATGCCGAGCACGCGCGCCGCTCCGCGCCGCTTCATCTCGATCGCGTAGAAGCCCCCGTTGCAGCCGATGTCGAGCACGGACTTGCCCGTGAGGTCGGCCGGGATCGCGTGCGCGAAGCCGCGGAACTTCACGCCGGGATAATCGCCGAGGAAGTGGTCCGGCGCAGTCCAGACCCCGCCGATCTCCATGTT
>CAXTKM010000097.1:0-8999 GCA_964244795.1 uncultured Enterovirga sp. | reverse complement strand
GCGAGGCCGAGCGCCTCGGCCCGTCGGCGGATCTCGTCCTGGTTCAGCCCGATGCTCATCCGCCGTGTCACCCCTTCGTCCCGGCCACTGACGCCGGCTCGCGCTCCGAGTGGCCCGATGGCCAGCCGAGCCCGACCCGGGCGCCGGCCGCGCCGTCGCCGCCGCCGGCCGCCGCCTCTGCGAGCAGCGTGATCGCTGAGCGATAGCCGCCGAGCGTGCCGACATCGACGTAGGACAGGCCGCCCCGGACCCCGACCGCCCGGCCGCCTCTCGCGATCCAGGCGTTCACGAGCGTTCCCATGAACTCGTCACTGCCGTGGCGTGCGTGCCAGAGCGCCTGCAGCTCGTGCAGGATGCGGCCCGGCATCTTGAACGCTCCCCAGATCCAGCGCGAGGTCGCGTCCGGGCGCTTGACCTGGATCTCGCGCACGCGGTCGTTCTCGTCGAGGAGGACCGCGTCGAAGAACTCCGGGTGCTCGACCGGGAAGAGCAGGAAGGACAGCACGTCCTCCGGCAGATCGCCGAGTGCCGTCTCCGGGAACCAGACCGTGTCGGGCAGGCCGACGATCACGGGCTCGTCCGGCCGCACGAGGGGCGCGGCTCTGAAGATCGCGTCGCAGAGCCCGGAGGCCTGCGGCTGCACCACGTAGGCGATGGTCGCGGTGCCGTAGCCGCCGCCGTAATAGGCGAGGATGTCGGACTTGCCGGGCGAGATCACGAAGCAGATCTTGTCGGCGCCGCCGCGGATCATGCGCTCGACGAGATATTCGCTGACGGCGCAAGGGCGCTCGATGCCGTTCTCGAGCCGGCTGCCGACAGGGAGCAGCTCCTTCGAGAAGGCGAGCGGCTGGATGCGGCTGCCGCGCCCGGCGGCCGGTATGATGCCCCACATCGGTTAGGCCTCCGCCGGCTGGGCGACCGGCCGCGCGGCCCGGTCGAGCGCGCGCTCGAAGTCGAGGACGCGGTGCTCGGAGGTATGCTCCGAGAGGGTCCGGTCGCGGGCGCGCTTCGCGATCCGGGCCAGGGCCTTGTCGCCGAGATCGATCGCCGCGAGCGCCTCCTGCCGCGTCGCCGCGACCAGGATCTCCTCTCCGGGCTCGAAGAACGCCTCCAGGCCGTCCCAGGCATCGGTCAGGATCGGCACGCCGCAGGCAGCCGCCTCGAAGAGCCGGCCCGACGGGCACCAGCCCATCGCGGCCATGGCCTCTCGGGTGACGTTCAGCGTCAATCGCCCGGACGAGAAGAAGGCGGGGTGATCCGGCGGCGGCAAGTGGCGGACGAAGTGGATGTTGTCGGTCCAGGGAAAGCCGTCCGGATACTGCGCGCCGCCGATCAGGAAGCGGAGGTCCGGCCTGGCCCGGGCGGGCGCGACGAACAGCTCTTCGAGGGCCGCCTGTCGGTCGGCCGCGTAGGTGCCGAGATAGGAGAGGTCGGCCCGGAAGCGCTCGGCCGGCTCGGCCGGCCGATGCACGTCGGGGTCCACATGGCCGTAGAGCGGGGCGACCCGGCGCGCGCCGAGCCGGCTCCGGATCTCGTCCAGCGCCCGCCCGCCGGTGTAGCTGAGGACGAGGTCGAAATCGGCGAGGCCGCGCGGGCCGACATAGCCAGTCGCCTCGCCTCGCCCGATCCGGGACAGGGTCACGGGCGTGTCGAGGTCGTAGAAGATGCGGACGCCCCGGGCCTCTTCGATCACGAGCGCCGTCGCGGCGAGCCCGTCCGGGCAATAGGAAGTCACGATCGCGGCGTCCGCGTCGCGCACCGCCTCCCGGGCTCGGCCCCGCACCTCCTCCCAGTCGGCGTAGAGCACGAGCGCTCCGCCCGGCAGGTCGTGGAGGTCGCGGTTCGCGGCGTAGTAGGGCGCGTCGCGCTCGAAGAAGACGACCTCGTGCCCGCGCTGGGCGAGAGCCCCGATCAGGCCCCGCCACAGCGTCGCGTGCCCGTTGCCCCAGGACGACGACACCGTGAGGCCGAAGACCACGATCCTCATGCCGGGATCTCGTTCAGGGTCACGACCTTGCCGCCGCCCTCCCAGACCACGATCGCCGAGAGCGAGCCGGGCTCGACGTCGAAGGCGTGGATGTTGTCGAGGGAGAGGCCGAGCACGCCGCAGACCACGGACCGGATCAGGTCGCCATGCGTCGTCGCGACGACGCTTGCGTCCGGATGCGCCAGCCGCCAACACGCGACGGCGGCGGCCCCGCGCCGGGCCACGGCCGCCATCGTCTCGCCCCCCGGGATCCGGGCCGCCGATCGATGCAGGTTCCAGTCCTGCCAGCGCGGGTCGGACGCGAGGTCCTCCAGGTTCTGGCCGGTCCAGTCGCCGTAATCGAGCTCGTTCACGTCGGGCGCGATCGCGACCGCGAGGCCGAGCGCCCCGGCGATCGGCTCCGCGGTCTCCCGGGCCCGCTCGAGGGGGCTTGAGTAGACCGCCGCGACGCGCTCCCTCGCGAGCCGGGCTGCGGCGCGTCGCGCCTGCGCTTGTCCGTCCGGATTCAGCCGAACGTCCGGCATCCGGCCCGCCACCCTGTGCCCGAGCAGGTCATGCGCCCCGTGGCGCACGAGGAAGACGGTGGTCGCCGCCAAGCCTCACGCCTCGCCCGAGATGAAAGCCTCTGTGCGGAGGCGCGCCTCGTGGTCGGTGAACTGCTCCGGCGGAGACTTCATGAAGTACGAGGACGGCCCGACCAGCGGCCCGCCGACACGGCGGTCGAGCGCGAGCTTCGCGCACCGCACCGCGTCTATGACGATCCCGGCCGAATTCGGCGAGTCCCAGACCTCGAGCTTCACCTCCATGTTGAGCGGGACGCCGCCGAAGGTGGTGCCTTCGAGCCGGATGTAGGCCCATTTCCGGTCCGCCAGCCACGGCACGTAGTCGCTCGGCCCGACATGGACGTCGGAGGCCGGGAGGGGGATGTCGAGCTGGCTCGTGACGGATTGCGTCTTCGAGATCTTCTTCGACTCCAGGCGCTCGCGCTCCAGCATGTTCTGGAAGTCGGTGTTGCCGCCGAAGTTGAGCTGGTAGGTCCGGTCGAGCCGGACGCCGCGCTCGCGCATCAGGTTCGCGAGCGTCCGGTGGACGATCGTCGCGCCGACCTGGCTCTTGATGTCGTCGCCGACGATCGGCAGCCCGCGCGCGGCGAAACGGGATGCCCAGGCGGGGTCCGACGCGATGAAGACCGGAATGCAGTTCACGAACGCGCAGCCGGCGCTCAGCGCCTGCTCGGCATAGTACTCGGTCGCGCGCTGCGACCCGACCGGCAGGTAGGAGACGAGGATCTCCGTCTTCGTCTCCTCGAGAACGCCGGCGACGTCGCTCTCCGGCTCCCCCGATTCGACGAGCTGGTCGCGCGTGTAGCGCCCGATCCCGTCGAGCGTGCGGCCGCGGCGGACGGATACGCCCATCCCGGCCACCTTCGAGAAGCGTTCCGTGTTGTTGGGGGCTGCCCATATCGCCTCGGAGACGTCCCGGCCGACCTTGGCTGCATGCACGTCGAAGGCGGAAGAGATCTCGATGTCGCGAACGTGATAGCCGCCGAGATCGGCGTGCATCAGGCCCGGCACGGGCTCGTTCGAGCGCGCCTCGTTGTAGTAGGTCAGGCCCTGGACGAACGACGACGCACAATTTCCGACGCCGACGATGCCGATCCTCAGCTTACCGCTCAATCTTCCACTCCGATCAAGTCTCTCCGGCCCCTCCGTCACTGAAAGGGTACTTACGCCTCTTTGGCGCAGCGTCGAAGGCCCGCACCGGACACCGGGACGGAGCGTCCGTATCCGCACTGATCGGAACGACGCCGTCCACGTTCTCGGCGCCCGGGCTCGGGCAACCATGTCGTCACTCTCACGGCGAACCCCCGCTCCCCGCACCTTCCAGGCGGCGCTCGCCAGGCGTCAGGACGCCAGCACCGTAACGATTCCCGGCCGAGCGCCTGCCGGTCCGGACGCTGGTGTCCAGCCTCGACGAGACCACGACGCGGGAGGCGCTGCTGAGGGAGCGTCGGCGGGGCGGACAGAGCGTCGTCGAATGTCCCCGGGGTCGAGGACATCGCAGCGATGGCCGAGCGCCTCGCCCGGATCGTGCCCGAGCTCGACACGGTCGTGACGCACGGAAAGCTCAAGGTTGAGGCACTCGACGAGGCCATGATCGGCTTCGCGAACGGGCACGGCGACGTCCGTCTCGCCACGAACGTCATCAAGAGCGGGCCCGACGTGCCCCGCGCGAACACCGGGCTCGTCTGGCACGCCGACCGGTTCGGCCTCGCCTGCTGCATCGGCTCCACGGCCGGGTCGGACGCGCTCGGGCACGCGGCGTCACGAGACCCGGCCTTCGCTGGTCGAGGAACTCGTGGAGGCCGTCGCGGCCGGATGACATCGTCCGGCGACCCGCTTGCGGACAGGCCCGCCGGGATCGCATAGAAGCGGAACGGGTGCGGCCGCAGCCGCGGTCGCGGAGCATGGACGTGACGATGACGCGACGGTTTCGCCTCGGCCTCGCCGGGATCGGCCTCGGCTTCAGCCTCCTGGCCGGATGCTCGTTCGACGCCTTCACCTACACCGTGGACCGGTACGGCGTCGTGAAGGCCGTGAACGTGTCGCTGCGCTGCCGGGACACCTACGAGGTGTTCGACCGGCCCGAGGCCGCGGCCCTGCTGGTCGTGACGAACGGTTTGAACGAGGTCCTGGTCGGCTGCTTCGACGGAGGGCCGGACCTCGCCGAGCGCCAGCGCCAGGTCGCCCGCATCTTCCTCGACGAGAAGACGAACCGCCCGCTCTGCCGCATCGTGGGCGAACAGGAAGTCACGGGCTTCCACCGCGAGTTCAGCTATCGCTGTCCGGCGGACCCGGCCGCAGCGTCGCCTCGCGTCAGGTCCCGAGTCTGAGCGGTACGCCCACGGTCCGGCCGCCGGCAGCGCGCTCCCATCAATCGAGCGACGATACGACTTTGCCTCTTAAGGTTCTGTCTTATAAGGCAGGTTGAACCGCGACATGCTGGGTCAGAGGCCTCGCGGGCGAGGTGAAGCGAGCGAGCGCGTTCGAGCGGGCGCCACCCGTTGACCTCGACTTTCGGATCGGCGAAGCCCCCCTACCCTTCGCCGACACGGTGCCTCCAGTGAACCAAGACGAGTTCCGCGCCAGCCTCGACCGCACGGCGGCCGCCATCGAGGCGCTGCTGGACCGGCTCCTTGCGCCCGAGCCGCTGCCGGGCGAGATCGCCCGGCCGCCGCGCCTCCTCGCCGCGATGCGCTACGCCATGCTGGGCGGCGGGAAGCGGCTCCGGCCGCACCTCGTCGTCGAGACGGCCCGGCTCTTCGGGCGGGACGACGAGGGGGTTCTCCGGGCCGGCGCCGCGGTCGAGTGCGTGCACGGCTACAGCCTCGTCCACGACGACCTGCCGGCCATGGACGACGACGACCTCCGGAGGGGGAAGCCCACCCTGCACAAGGCCTTCGACGAGGCGACCGCGATCCTGGCCGGCGATGCCCTGGTGACGCTCGCGGTCGACATGCTGGCCGACGCCCCGACCGACCGCGACCCCGCGGTCCGGATCGCGCTCACGCTGGCGCTGGTGCGCGCCTCGGGGCTCGGCGGCATGGCGGGCGGGCAGATGCTCGACCTCGAGGCCGAAGGCCGCTTCTCGCCCGACGGCCGGCCAGTCGATGGCGGCGAGGCGGATACGCTCCGCCTTCAGGCCATGAAGACCGGCGCGATCCTCGCGGCCTCCGTCGATCTCGGGGCCATCGCGGGACGCGCGAGCGAGGCCGAGCGGCGCGATCTCGCCGCCTACGGCCGCGCGCTGGGGCAGGCCTTCCAGATCGCGGACGATCTCCTCGATGCCGAGGGGGAAGCGGCCCTTGTCGGAAAGGCGACCGGCAAGGACGCGGCCCGCGGCAAGGCGACCCTGGTCTCGCTCCATGGCGTCGAGGCGGCCCGGCTCCACCTCTCCCGGCTCGTCCTGGAGGCGCAAGCCGCCCTCGCGGGATTCGGTGCGCGAGCGGACAACCTGCGCCAGACCGCGGCTTTCGTGGCGAACCGGCAGAGCTGACCGTCAGGCGCTTGAGGACGGTCCAACGCGGGTGGGTTCTCTTTTGTGGCGAAACGGTGCAGGAGTGGTCGCAACAACATCAACATCCGCGAGTGCCGCGTTGCCCGTTCCGACCAACCTGCTCGACACGATCGAAACGCCGGAAGACCTTCGCCGGCTCTCCGAGGCCCAGCTCGCGACCGTGGCCGACGAGTTGCGGGCCGAGACGATCGACGCCGTATCCGTGACGGGCGGGCACCTCGGTGCCGGCCTCGGCGTCGTCGAGCTGACCGTCGCGCTCCACTACGTGTTCGACACGCCCCGCGACCGCGTGATCTGGGACGTCGGCCATCAGGCCTACCCGCACAAGATCCTCACCGGCCGCCGCTCCCGCATCCGCACGCTGCGGCAGGGCGGCGGGCTGTCCGGCTTCACGAAGCGCTCCGAGAGCGAGTACGATCCGTTCGGGGCGGCGCATTCGTCGACATCGATCTCGGCCGGGCTCGGCATGGCGGTCGCGCGCGACCAGCGTGGCGGCACGAACAACGTTGTCGCCGTCATCGGTGACGGTGCGATGTCGGCCGGCATGGCCTACGAGGCGATGAACAACGCCGGCCACCTGAAAAGCCGGCTGATCGTCATCCTGAACGACAACGACATGTCGATCGCGCCCCCGACCGGCGCGATGTCGGCCTATCTCGCCCGGCTCGTGTCCGGGAAGACGTATCGGTCGCTGCGCGAGATCGGAAAGCACCTCGCGGACAAGCTGCCGCGGTTCTTCCAGGAGAAGGCCGTCAAGGCCGAGGAGTTCGCCCGCAGCTTCGTGACGGGCGGGACGCTCTTCGAGGAGCTGGGCTTCTACTACGTAGGCCCGATCGACGGTCACAACCTCGACCATCTCCTCCCGGTCCTGAAGAACGTCCGGGATGCCGAGAGCGGGCCGATCCTGGTCCACGTCGTCACCCAGAAGGGGAAGGGTTACGCGCCTGCCGAGGCCGCGGCCGACAAGTATCACGGCGTCGTGCCCTTCGACGTGATCACGGGCGCCCAGGCGAAGGCCAAGGCGAACGCGCCGGCCTACACCAAGGTCTTCGCCGAGAGCCTCGCCAAGGAAGCCAGGGCCGACGATCGAATCATCGCGATCACGGCCGCGATGCCCTCGGGAACCGGGCTCGACGCCTTCGCGAAGGAGTTCCCGAGCCGGACCTTCGACGTCGGCATCGCCGAGCAGCACGCCGTCACCTTCGCGGCCGGAATGGCGACCGAGGGGCTGAAGCCGTTCTGCGCGATCTATTCGACCTTCCTGCAGCGCGCCTACGACCAGGTTGTCCACGACGTGGCTCTCCAGGGCCTGCCGGTCCGCTTCGCGCTCGACCGCGCGGGCCTCGTCGGGGCCGATGGCGCGACGCATGCGGGCTCGTTCGACGTCGCCTATCTCGGCTGCCTGCCGAACATGGTCGTGATGGCGGCGGCCGACGAGGCCGAGCTGTGCGACATGGTGGCGACCGCGGCCGCCTACGACGAAGGCCCGAGCGCCTTCCGGTTCCCGCGCGGCGAGGGCATCGGCATCGAGATGCCGGAGCGTGGCCGCGTGCTCCGGATCGGTGAGGGCCGGATCATGCGCGAGGGCACGCGGGTCGCCCTCCTGTCGCTCGGGACGCGCCTCGGCGAGGCCTTGAAGGCGGCGGAGGAGCTCGAGGCGCGCGGGCTCTCGACCACGGTCGCGGACGCGCGATTCGCGAAGCCTCTCGACCAGGCGATGATCCTGCGCCTCGCGCGCGAGCACGAGGTCCTGATCACGATCGAGGAGGGCTCGGTCGGAGGATTCGGGTCCTTCGTGCTGCATCTCCTGGCGGAGCGCGGCATGCTCGACGGCGGCGTGAAGGTTCGATCACTCGTTCTGCCGGACGTCTTCCAGGATCACGACAAGCCGGATCGGATGTACGCGCAGGCGGCTCTCGACTCGGCCGCGATCGTGAAGCGCGTGTTCGAGGTGCTGGGTCGGAATGCCGGCGTCCTGAAGGCGCGGGCCTGACGGCAGCTCACGTGACATGGTCGGAGCTTCGGGGGGCGGCGACACCGTCCTGGTGACAGGCGCGTCGGGCTTCGTCGGCTCGGCGATCGCGAACGTGTTCCGGGCGGACGGATTCCGCGTCCGGGTCATGGTCAGAGCCTCGAGCCCGAGGACCAACATCCATCCCGAGGACGACGTCGTCGAAGGCGACCTCAACGATCCGGCCTCGCTCGCGGCGGCGCTGCCCGGCGCGCGGTTCCTGATCCACGCGGCCGCCGATTATCGCCTGTGGTCGCCCCGGCCGCAGGAGCTGATCGCGACCAACGTCGAGGGCACCCGGAGCCTGATGTGGGCCGCGCTCGCGGCCGGCACGGAGCGGATCGTGTACACGTCGAGCGTCGCGACGATCCTGCCCGGCAACGACGAGTCGTGTCCGCTCGCACCGGACGCAGCGATCGGGATCTACAAGCGCAGCAAGGTCCTGGCCGAGCGTGCGGTCGAGGCGATGGTCGTGGCGGACGGCCTGCCGGCCGTGATCGTGAACCCGTCGACCCCGATCGGTCCGCGAGACGTGAAGCCGACCCCGACCGGGCGCGTCATCGTCGAGGCCGCCTCCGGCCGCATGCCGGGCTACGTCGATACCGGCCTGAATCTCGCCCATGTCGACGACGTCGCGGCCGGCCACCTGGCCGCGCTCCGCCGCGGCCGGATCGGCGAGCGCTACATCCTGGGCGGCGAGAACGTCCTCCTGTCCCGCATGCTGGCCGATATCGCGGGGCTGGTCGGCCGCCGGGCGCCGCGCATCCGGTTTCCCCGTCAGGCGATCTGGCCGCTCGCGGTCGGAGCGGAGGCGGTGGCGCGCCTCACGGGACGCGAGCCCTTCGTGACCCGCGACGCGCTCCGGATGGCGAAGCACCGCATGTTCTTCGACGACGCGAAGGCCCGGCGCGAGCTCGGCTATAC
>CAXTKM010000096.1:0-13742 GCA_964244795.1 uncultured Enterovirga sp. | reverse complement strand
CCGGACAGCATGCCGAAGGCCGACATCACCCCGGCGCCGGCCGGACAGATCACCCGGGGAACGCGCAGCTTGCGGGCGATCCGGGCGGCATGGATCGGGCCGCCGCCGCCGAACGCCACCATGGCGCAGCCCCGGCAATCGAAGCCGCGCTCCGTCGCGTGCATCCGGAAGGCGCGCGCGATGTCCTCGTTCGCGATGTCGTGGATGCCCCAGGCCACCCGCGAGGTCTCGAGATCGAGCGCGGCCCCGATGCCGTCGCGCAGCGCCGTCCGGGCGGCCTCGGGATCGAGCCGCAGCCGGCCGCCGAGGAAGAACGCGGGATCGAGATAGCCGAGGACGAGGTTCGCGTCCGTCAGCGTCGCGGCCGTCCCGCCCCGTGCATAGCAGGCGGGTCCCGGGTCCGCTCCGGCGCTCCGCGGGCCGACCCGGATCCGGCCGAGATCGTCGAGCGACACGAGGCTGCCGCCCCCGGCGCCGATCTCGGTCATGTCGATCACCGGGATCTGGAGCTGGAGGCCGCTCCCGCTCCGGTGCTCGTAGGCATGCGCGGCTTCGAACGTGTATTTGCGCAAGGGCTTGCCGCCGCGCACGAGCGCGCCCTTGGCGGTCGTCCCGCCGAGATCGAAGGACAGGATGCTGTCGCGCCCGCTCTCGCGGCCGAGCCGCGCCGACATCAGGACCCCGGCCGCCGGTCCGCTCTCGAGGAGGCGCACCGGATAGGCGCGGGCCATCTCCGTCGTGAGGAGGCCGCCGCTCGATCCGATGACCCAGATCCGGCCCGCGAAGCCGAACTGCGCGAGACCGTCCTCCAGCCGGGACAGGTAGCGGTCCACGAGCGGCTGCGCGTAGGCGTTGGCGCAGGTCGTGGTCCAGCGCTCGAACTCCCGCATGTACGGAAACACGTCCGACGAGAGCGAGACGTGGAGATCGGGATAGAGCGCCCGGACGATCTCGCCGGCCCGCACCTCGTGGGCGGCGTTCGCGTAGGCGTGGATGAAGCAGATCGCGAGGGCCCCGATGCCGTCCTGGTCGACGAGGCGGCGGGCGGCCGACCGGACGGCCTCCTCGTCGAGCGGGACGAGGCACGTCCCGTCGTGGCGAAGGCGTTCGGGGATCTCCGCCCGCCAGGGCCGCGGCACCAGCGGCTCCGCGAAGCGCAGCCGAAGGTCGAACAGGTCGTATCGCTGCTCCTTGCCGATATCGAACAGGTCGCGGAACCCCTCCGTCACCAGCATTCCGGTCGGGGCGCCGCGACGCTCGATGAGCGCGTTCGTGACGAGCGTCGTGCCGTGGACGATCTCGATCACGTCCGCGAGGCTGCGGCCGGCCTCGGCCAGGATCGTCCCGGTCCCGTCCAGCACCGCGCGCGACGGGTCGTCCTGGGTCGTCAACTGCTTGTGCACGCCGACCCGATCCCCGGCCTGGTCGACGAGCGCGAAATCCGTGAACGTGCCGCCGATGTCGATCCCGAGACGGAGCGGGGCGGCCGGCATCGGGGCGCTCAGGCCTGGGAGCCGGACGGGGATGGGCGGGCGAAGCGCCCGAGCGAGAACCCCGACAGGTCGATCCTGGGCGTCGTCTCGGCGACGCGTTCCGCGACCGCCTCCCCGATCGCGGCCGAGTGCTTGAAGCCGTGGCCCGAACAGGCCGACACGATATGGATCCGATCGCTGTCCGGGTGATGGTCGATGACGAAATCGCCGTCGGGCGTCGTCGTGTAGAAGCAGGTCGAGGATCTCAGGCATCGCCGCGTCAGGCCGCGCAGGCGTCCGGCGAGATGGCGGTCGTACAGCGCGTCGGCATCGGCCGCCGTGACGCCGCGGTCGGCGTCCTCGGGTCGGTGGAGCGGCCGGTCGTAGGTTTCGGTCGCGACCTTGACGCCGGTCCCGCCCGGGATCGTCGGGAAGCCGTAGAAGTAATCCTGCGGGTCCTGTCCGTGCATCCAGATGTAGACCGGACACGCGTCCGACCCGAAGTCCTGCGGGTCCTCGGGCTCGAACCAGAACAAGGTCTGCCGATGCACCTCGAGGCCGTCGAGGGCACGGCCGACGAGCCCGGGCGTCCAGGCGCCCGCGGCCACGACCACATGGGCGGCCTCGTAGACGTCGCGGTCCGTCGTGACGCGCGCGCCGCCCGCGAGCGGCTCGATCGCGGCGACGGTCTCGTTCAGGTGGACCCGGGTTCCGAGCCTCCTCGCGAGCGCGATCTGGGCCGCGACGCAGCGCTCCGGGAACACGAGGCCGCCGCCGGGCTCGAAATAGCCCAGCTCTTCGGGCCCGACCGAGAACTGGGGGTAGCGCGCCGAAATCTCCGGGCCGTCGAGGGCTTCGTGCGCGATCCCGAACCGGCGCGCCGACGCGATCGTCTGGTCCAGGAAGTTCTCCTTGCCGTGATGCACGGCGGCGCTGGTCCGAGCGCTGACGACCAGCGTTCCGCAGGTCAGCAGGAGGTCCTCGCCCGTCTCGGCCTCGATCTCCCGCCAGATCTCGTGCGAGCGCAGCACGAGAGGAACGTAGATCGTGCCCTCGCCGATCGCCTGGCGGGTGATCCGCGTCTCGCCATGGCTCGACCCTTCGGCGTGGGGCGGCGCGAAGCGGTCGAGGCCGACCACGTCGAGGCCGCGACGTCGCGCCTGGTACGCCGTGGCGCTTCCCATGGCGCCGAGGCCGATGACGACGAGATCGGCGACCTGCATCTCGGGTGCTGGCTCCCGGCCCCGGCCGCCTCATGGGCGGGGCGCTGGCGCGACGCTAGCAGTCCCTCGGGAGCGGTCAATACAGATGTGTATTGAGGTTGAGGGAAAGTTGGGCAGGCTGCCGCCCCGGCGATCGGCCCCCCCGCGATCAGCCCCGGCGATCAGCCCTTGCGCTCGCCCGGCCGTCCCATCAGCACGCCCATGTAGAGGTCGCGGTAGCGCTCGCGGGTTTCGCGGGTCTCGCGCACGCCCATCGCATAGTAGCCGACCTGGTGGAAATAGGTGACGCGCCCCCGGATGAACGCCTCGTCGCCGTCGTAGCCCTCGTCCTCGAACAGCGCAGCGAGCGCCGCGATGCGGGCATCGTCGACGTGGCGGACCGCCGCCCCGACCGGTTCGGAAAAGCGGGCCCAGTCGCGCATGGCGGAATCGTAGGCCGGGCTGTAATCGCTCTCGTCGAGCCAGACGCGACCGAGCTCACGGAGGCGATCGGTCGGCGTTCCCGGAGACGACAGCGCCGCGTAGAAGGCTGCGCTGTTCGCCTGCTGCCAATCGGCCAGGAGCGCATCGAGCAGGTCGCGGCGGTCCTTGAAGTGCCAGTAGAAGCTGCCGCGCGTGACTCCGAGCGATGTCGCCAGACGGTCGACCTTCACGGCCGCGTGGCCCGATTGGATGAGCGCCGTGCGGGCCGCCCCGATCCAGCTCTGCCGATCGAGCTTGCGGCCGATCTCCTGCTCCTGGCCGGCGCCTGGTCCCTGCACGGTCGAACTGCTGCCCCGCACCGCCGTCGGACAGGCGGAATCGCACGGCAACCCGCCCGACGCCGTTTGGTTTGCTGGTTGGGAGGTCGGCGGTCAAAGAGAAAGGCCGCGCACGATGTCTGCCTCCGAGCGCGTGCCGACCCGCAGCGTATGGTCGTTGCTTGTAAGATAGTTCCTTATAAGGCAAACTGGACGGCGCGGATTGGGAAGGGCTCCGAGATGGCGATCGTTCTGGAGTGCGAGCGCCTCGTGGCGCTGCTCGGCGAGGCCGTTTCGCGGGGGGCGCCGCTCGTCTGGCTCGCCGCGGGCGACCTCCATGTCGGAGCCTCTCCCGGGACGCCGACGTTTCGCGTCGATCTCGCCGGCGAGACTTTGGTGCCGTACCGGGAGGTCCGGACCCGGCGGCCGCCGGCCGGATCATCCGGCCGTGGCTCCGCGAATCCCGGAAAGCCGGCGGAGCCTAGGAACGCGCGCGACGAAGGACCGGAGCGGAGCGCGACGCCCCAGGCCGGCCGGCCTCCAGCGTCGCGGCGGACCGGGTCCTTCTCCGTGATCCTGGACGGCACACACATCCCGGCGACCTCGCAGAAGGCGCTTCTGCTCGTGGCTTTGCAGGCGCTCGAGCGCGCCAAGCCCGGAACGCTGGAGCGGCTCGCGGCCGAGAGGGGGCGAACCAAGCGCGTCGTGGCCCGGCAGCGCGAGGACCTCTACGACGACCCGCGGCTTGGGGAGAGGTTCTCTCAGTCGATCGAGGGCGGCTGGTGGGTCGCGACGAACAACAGCTTTCCCGAGACCGAGAAGTTCATCCGCCGGGCGGCGTTCCACGCCGGCTGCGAGGTCGAGCTGCAGCGCTCGGCCTGACCGGCCGGCGGCGGGGGAACGTTCGCTCGAACGACGGCTCCGCTCTCGGTCGGGAGCGAACCGCTCTTCGCTCCCGCTCACCTCCGGCCCAGCCTAAATCCTCATGCAGATCAGGCGCTCTGCTTGCTGCAGCTCGCAAGACTCGTCTTATAAGGCAAGAGGGCTGTGACGCCTCGTCGTTTGCGGTGGGGTCGGAGCCAGCGCCCGCAGCAGCCTTCGGCTGAAAGGTGGGCGCGCTCGCGCCGGAGACGGCGCGCTCGCGATGCGCCGTCCTCGCGTCGAGGATTGGTCTGGCCCGGACGGTCGCGTCCCTCCGTCGGGTCTTAGCCGACACGCGCAACGGCTCTTCGCCGCGGGCGGTCGGCTTGACCCTTCGCCCGGCCGGGACCATAGCGGCCGGCGGGACACCCCTCCCCACCGGGGGGCACCCATCTGGAAGGATGGACGCATGGCCATGATGCCGCCGGGAGACCGGCCGACCGCGCGCCCCGGCGCGCCCACGTTCTCGTCCGGCCCCTGCGCGAAGCGCCCCGGCTGGACCCTCGATGGCCTGCGGGACGCCCCGCTCGGGCGCTCGCACCGGGCCAAGATCGGCAAGGCGAAGCTGCGCCGCGCGATCGACCTCACCCGCGACGTGCTTCAGGTCCCGGCGGATTACCGGATCGGCATCGTGCCGGCCTCCGACACCGGCGCGGTCGAGATGGCGATGTGGTCGCTGCTCGGTGCCCGACCCGTCGACATGGTGGCCTGGGAGAGCTTCGGCGAGGGCTGGGTCACGGACGTCGCGAAGCAGCTCAAGCTCGCCGATGCGCGGGTCGTCACGGCCCCGTACGGCACGCTCCCCGATCTCACGGGCGTCGACACCAGGACACGCGACGTCGTCTTCACCTGGAACGGCACGACCTCCGGGGTCCGGGTGCCGAACGCGGACTGGATCGCGGCCGATCGCGAGGGCCTGACGATCTGCGACGCGACCTCGGCGGCCTTCTCGCAGCGGCTCGACTGGCCGAAGCTCGATGTCGTGACCTTCTCCTGGCAGAAGGCGCTCGGCGGCGAGGCCGCGCACGGGATGCTGATCCTGTCGCCGCGCGCCGTCGCCCGGCTCGAGACCTACCGGCCCGCCTGGCCGCTGCCGAAGATCTTCCGCCTGACCAAGGGCGGCAAGCTGATCGAGGGCATCTTCGAGGGCGAGACGATCAACACGCCCTCCATGCTCTGCGTCGAGGACTACCTCGACGCGCTCGAATGGGCGAAGGGGGCCGGCGGCCTCGACGGCCTCGTCGCGCGCTCGGACGCGAACGCCGGGGCGCTGCTCGGATGGGTCGAGCGCTCGTCCTGGCTCGCGAACCTCGCCCGCGATCCCGCGACCGCCTCGAACACGAGCGTCTGCCTCGTCGTGACGGATCCCGAGATCGTGGCCGAGGGTCCGGACGCCGTCGCGGCGTTCTCGAAGGCGATCGCGGCCGCGCTCGAGGCGGAAGGGGTCGCCTACGACATCGGCAGCTACCGCGACGCCCCGCCCGGCCTCCGTGTCTGGTGCGGCGCGACGGTCGAAACGGCCGATGTCGTCCTCCTGACGGCCTGGCTCGACTGGGCCTTCGCGGCCGAGAAGGCGAAGCGCGTCAGGAAGGCCGCCTGAGCGCGTCCGCTGCGCCGTGGCCCCGAGGTGACGATGTTCGACCCGCAGAACGACCTGGAGCACGACCTCGTTCGCGCCGCGAACGAGCCGGTTCATCGCGCGGCCTTCCTGCGCGAGCTTCTGGACGCGCCCGTGTTCCTGGCGCTGCTTCTCGCAGACGGGAGCCGGGTCGAGGCGGGGCCAGACGGGGAGGCCGTCATCCCGGCAGGGGCACGGCTCGAGATCTGCGCCGTTCCGCGCGCGGGCGTCCGGGCCATGCCGGTCTTCACCTCGCGGCTTCGGGCGCAGGCGTTCTACGAGCGCGATCACGTGATCGCGCCCGACACGGTCCGGGACATCTTCATGCGCCACCCGGGCACGGCCTACGTGTTCAACCCCGGTTCCGACTACGCGCTCGACCTGTCGGAGGCCGACGTCGCGGTGATGCTCCGGGGCGACGCGAACGCGCATTAGCGGAAGCACGACATCATGACCCCTCCCCGCGTCCTCATCTCCGACGCCCTCTCGCCAGCCGCGGTGCAGATCTTCCGCGACCGCGGCGTCGCGGTCGATTTCGAGCCCGAGCTCGGCCGGGACAAGGACCGGCTCGCCGCCATCGTCGGGGCCTATGACGGTCTCGCGATCCGGTCCGCCACCAAGGTGACCGCCCGGGTGCTCGCCGCCGCGACCCGGCTGAAGGTGATCGGACGCGCCGGGATCGGGGTCGACAACGTCGACATCCCGGCCGCGACCGCGCGCGGCGTCATCGTGATGAACACGCCCTTCGGCAACTCGATCACGACCGCGGAGCACGCGATCGCGCTGATGTTCGCGCTCGCCCGCGAGATCCCGGCCGCGGACGCCTCCACCCAGGCCGGCCGCTGGGAGAAGAACCGCTTCCTCGGCGTCGAGATCACCGGCAAGACGCTCGGGATCGTCGGCTGCGGCAACATCGGGGCGATCGTGGCCGACCGGGCGCTCGGCCTACGGATGCGGGTCGTGGCCTTCGACCCCTATCTCACGCCGGAGCGCGCGCTCGATCTCGGGGTCGAGAAGGTCGAGCTCGACGAGCTCCTGGCCCGGGCCGATGTCATCACGCTGCACACGCCGCTGACGGACCGGACCCGCAACATCCTCTCGGCCGAGAGCCTCGCCCGCACGAAGCCCGGCGTCCGGATCGTCAACTGCGCCCGCGGCGGGCTCGTGGACGAGGCGGCGCTCCGGGCGGCGCTCGATTCGGGGCAGGTCGCGGGCGCGGCCTTCGACGTCTTCACGACCGAGCCCGCGACCGAGAACCCGCTCTTCGGCCACCCGCACGTCGTTTGCACGCCCCATCTCGGGGCCGCGACGAGCGAGGCGCAGGAGAACGTGGCGCTGCAGGTGGCGGAGCAGATGTCCGACTACCTCCTGTCCGGCGCGATCTCGAACGCGGTCAACTTCCCGTCGATCACGGCCGAGGAGGCGCCGCGCCTCAAACCCTACATCGCGCTCGCCGAGAAGCTCGGCTCCTTCGCGGGCCAGCTCACCGAGACCGGGCTCACCCGCATCCGGATCACCTACCAGGGCGAGGTCGCGGCCATGAAGACGAAGGCGCTGACGAGCTCGGCGGTCGCGGGGCTGCTCCGGCCGATGCTCTCCGACGTCAACGTCGTGTCCGCGCCCTCGGTCGCGAAGGAGCGCGGCATCGTGGTCGAGGAGATGACCCGGGACCAGGACGGCGACTACGACTCGCTGGTCACCGTCGCGGTCTCGACCGAGCGCGGCGAACGCTCCGTGTCGGGCACCGTCTTCGCCGACGGCAAGCCCCGGATCGTCGACATCAAGGGCCTGAAGGTCGACGCCGCGTTCGCGGCCCAGATGATCTACGTCTCGAACGACGACAAGCCGGGCTTCATCGGCCGCTTCGCGACGACGCTCGGCGACGCCGGCATCAACATCGCGACCTTCGCGCTCGGCCGCGACCGCCCGGGCGGCTCGGCCATCGCGCTGGTCGAGGTCGACGGGGCGTTGCCGGACGCGGTGCTGGCCCGCATTCAGATGATCCCGGGCGTTCGGCAGGCGAAGCCGCTGGCGTTCTGACGAGAGGCGCGCGCCTCTCCCGTCCGGCCGGCGGCCGGCGGCGCTCAGCCCCCGCCGATGCTCGCGAGATGCGCCGCACCCGATGGCGGCCGGCCCTCGGCCTTCCGCTCGCTGTAGCGGTCGAGGAGGGCGTCGGCGCTGTCGCGGGTCAGGAGGGTGAACTTCATCAGCTCCTCCATCACGTCGACGAGGCGGTCGTAATAGGGCGAGGGCTTCATCCGGCCCACGCCGTCGAATTCGTCGTAGGCCTTGGCGATCGAGGACTGGTTCGGGATCGTCATCATCCGCATCCAGCGGCCGAGGATTCGGAGCTGGTTGACGGTGTTGAACGACTGCGAGCCGGCATTGACCTGGCACACCGCGAGGGTCCTGCCCTGCGTCGGCCGCACGCCCCCCTCTTCGAGCGGCAGCCAGTCGATCTGCGACTTGAACAGCCCCGTCATCGCGCCGTGCCGCTCCGGGCTGCACCAGACATGCCCCTCCGACCAGAGCGAGGCGTCCCGGAGCTCCCGGACCTTCGGGTGGTCTGAGCCGGCGCCGTCCACCTGAGGCAGGCCGCGGGGATCGAAGATGCGGGTCTCGGCGCCCATGCGGCGCAGCAGCCGATCCGCCTCCTCGATCGTGAGGCGGCTGAACGAGCGCTCGCGGAGCGAGCCGTAGAGGAGGAGGAACCGGGGCGGGTGCGACGCGCGCGTCGCGGGAACGAGCGCGTCCACGGTCGGACGGTCGGCGAAGGCGGGATCGAGAGCCGGATGTTCGTTCATGCCTTCACACGATACAACACTTCATGTATCGATGAAATATGGAAACGTCCGCGGCCGTCACGGCTCTCTCGGCTCTCGCCCACGAAGGACGGCTGACCATCTTTCGCGCTCTGGTGCGGGCCGGCCAGGACGGCCTCGCGGCCGGCGAGGTCGCCCGCCGGCTCGGGATCGCGCCGAACACCCTGTCGGCCAGCCTGACCGTGCTCGCTCATGCCGGGCTCGTCGGCTCGCGCCGCGACGGCCGCCGGGTCATCTACACGGCCGCGTACGACGGCATGGCGGCGCTGCTCGGCTTCCTGGTCGAGGATTGCTGCAACGGCCGGCCGGAGGTCTGCGGGCCCCTTGCCGCGATCACGAGGGAGCTGCGCTCATGCGCGTGACGGCCCCGAACCGCGCGGGCGGGCCGTGAGCGCTGCGACGCTCGAGCCTCCTCTCCTCGCCTTCAGCCCGGCGAGGCAGGTCGCGGCCGAGCTGCTCGGGACGGCGCTGCTGCTCGCCGTCGTGATCGGGTCCGGGATCATGGGCGAGCGGCTCGCGGCCGGGAACACGGCGGTCGCGCTTCTCGGCAACACGCTCTCGACCGGCGCGGCCCTGATCGTGCTGATCACGATCTTCGGGCCCCTGTCGGGCGCCCACTTCAATCCGGCGGTGACGCTCGTGTTCGCGGCGCGCCGGGCGCTGGGCGCGGGGACGGCCCTCGTGTTCGTGCCGGCGCAGGTCGCCGGCGGCGTGCTGGGCGTCCACGCGGCCCATCTCATGTTCGCCGAGGCCCTGCTGCAGGTCTCGACCAAGGTTCGCGACGGCGGGGGCCAGGCCTTCTCCGAGGGCGTCGCGACCTTCGGCCTGCTCGCGACCATCCTGGGCTGCCTCCGGTTCCGGCCGGATTTCACCCCGGTCGCGGTCGGGCTCTACATCACGTCGGCCTATTGGTTCACGGCCTCGACCTCCTTCGCGAACCCGGCCGTGACGGTGGCCCGCAGCCTGTCCGACACCTTCGCGGGGATCGCGCCGGCCTCGGTCCCGGCTTTCGTCGCGGCGCAGCTCGCGGGCGCGCTGCTGGCCCTCGGGGTCTTTCGCTGGCTCCTGCAGGAGAACACCCGTGCCTGAGCATTTCCCGATCGTCATCCACCACAATCCGGCCTGCGGCATCTCGCGCAACGTGCTCGCGATGATCGAGGCCGCCGGCTACCGGCCGACCGTGATCGACTACCTGACGACCGGCTGGACGATCCCCCAGCTTCAGGGGCTGTTCGCGGCGATCGGGGCGCCGCCGCGCGACATGCTGCGCGAGAAGGGAACGCCGGCAATCGAGCTCGGGCTCCTCGATCCGTCGATCTCGGACGCGGCGCTGCTCGACGCGATGGTGGCGCATCCCGTCCTCGTGAACCGGCCGATCGTCGCGACGCCCAAGGGCGTCCGGCTGTGCCGTCCCTCGGAGAGCGTTCTCGCGCTGCTCGACCGCCGCCCGGACCGTTTCACGAAGGAGGACGGCGAGGTCGTGGGCCTCGGTCCTGCGGCCTGACCCCGGGATCGACCTCGGGTGATTGACCGCCTGCGCCGCCCATAGCAGACGAGACTCCGGCCCCGTCGAGGGCAGCGCAGAGATCTCCCGTTGCAGCTCAAGGTCACCACCTGGAACATCAATTCCGTTCGGCTCCGGATCGGGCAGGTCGAGCGCGCGCTGAACGAGATCGAGCCGGACATCCTGTGCCTGCAGGAGACGAAATGCCCGGACAACTGCTTCCCGCTCTCGGCCTTGCGGGCGTTCGGGTATCCGCACGTCGCCCAGGTCGGCCAGAAGGGCTATAACGGGGTCGCGATCCTGTCGCGGTTCCCCTTCGCGAAGGTCGAGCCGCTGCCCTGGTGCGACCGCGAGGACGCGCGGCACCTCTCCGTCGTCCTCGGGCCTGAGGCCGGGGCCGCAGCCGGGGTCGCGATCCACGATTTCTACGTCCCGGCCGGGGGCGACGTCCCGGACGCGGGGCTGAACCCGAAATTCGCGCACAAGCTCCGGTTCCTGGAGGAGATGCGGGCCTGGTCGGGGGGCCGCGAGAGCCGGCCCGCGATCCTGGTCGGCGACCTGAACGTCGCGCCGCTCGAGCACGACGTCTGGTCGCACCGCCAGCTCCTCTCGGTCGTGAGCCACACGCCGGTCGAGACCGAGGCCCTGGAGGCGCTGCGGGGCGAGGGCGGCTGGATCGACGGCGCCCGCCATCTCACGCCCGAGCCCGAGAAGATCTACACCTGGTGGAGCTACCGGGCGCCGGACTGGGCGGCCGCGAACAAGGGCCGCCGGCTCGACCACGTCTGGACCTCGGCCGACCTCGCCGGAACCCTCCGGTCGGTCGACGTGCACCGGTCCGCGCGCGGCTGGGACCGGCCGTCGGACCATGTGCCGGTGACCGCGACGCTGGAGCTGTGATCGGACGCGGGCGGGGTGTCATTCCGGGGCTCGCGGAGCGAGAGCCCGGAACCCATAAACGCCGACGACTCCGGCTCTGACGGCGTGGGTGCCTCGTCGGAGATGTCAGCGTCTATGGGTTCCGGGCTCGGCTTCGCCGCCCCGGAATGACAGACCGCAGTACCCCCGCGTCACGCCGCGCTGAACTGCGCCGCGTGAAAACGGCGGTAGAGGCCGTCGGTCGCGAGGAGGTCGCCGTGGCGGCCCTCCTCGACGATGCGATTCCGGTCGACGACCACGATCCGGTCGGCGTTCCGGATCGTGGCCAGCCGGTGAGCGATGATCAGGGTCGTTCGGCCCTCCGCGAGCTCGGCGAGCGATTCCTGGATCGCCCGCTCGGTCTCGGCGTCGAGCGAGGAGGTCGCCTCGTCGAGGATCAGGATCGGCGGGTTCTTCAGGAACATCCTGGCGATGGCGAGGCGCTGCTTCTGGCCGCCGGAGAGCCGGATGCCGCGCTCGCCGATGACGGTGTCGAGTCCCTCGGGCAGGGCCGCGATCACGTCCGCGAGCCGGGCGCGCCGCGCGGCGTCCACGATCTCGGCCTCGCCCGCGTCCAGCCGCCCGTAGGCGATGTTCTCGCGGATCGTTCCGGCGAATAGGAAGACGTCCTGCTGGACGATGCCGATCTGCGCCCGGAGCGAGGCCATCGTCATGTCCCGGATGTCGGTCCCGTCGATCGTGATCCGGCCGGAATCGACCTCGTAGAAGCGCGGCAGGAGCGAGCAGAGCGTCGTCTTGCCGGCCCCGGACGGCCCGACGAAGGCGACCGTCTCGCCGGCCCGGATGGAAAGGTCGATCCCGTCCAGGACCGGACGGTCCGGATCGTAGCCGAACCGCACGGCCTCGAACGCGATCGTGCCGGCGAGGTGGCGGACCGCGACCGCGCCCGGCCGGTCGACGATGTCCGGCTCCGTGTCGAGAAGCTCGGTGTAGCGGCGGAAGCCTGCGATGCCCTTCGGGTAGATCTCGAGCACGGCGTTGATCTTCTCGATCGGCCGGAAGAACACGCCGACCAGGAGCAGGAAGCCCACGAACCCGCCGTTCGACAGCTCGCCCCGGATGACGAAATACGTCCCGGCGCCCATCACCACGAGCTGGATCAGCCGCATCGAGAGATAGCTCAGCGACACGCTGGCCGTCATGACCCGGTAAGCCTCGAGCTTCGCCGAGCGGTAGCCCGCGTTGTCGCGCGCGAAGAGGCGGCGCTCCTGGTCCTCGTTCGCGAAGGCCTTCACGACCCGGATGCCGCCGACATTCTCCTCGATGCGGGCATTGAACGCCCCGACCCGGCCGAACTGCGCCTGCCAGTTCCGGGTCATGCGGCCGCCGTAGCGGCCCGTGACCCATCCGGCGATCGGCACCACGCAGGCGGTGATCAGCGCGAGGTGCGGGTTCACGAGGAACATCAGCGCGAAGGCGCCGACGAAGGTCATCACCGCGATGAAGAGGTCCTCGGGGCCGTGATGGGCGATCTCGCCGATCTCCTCGAGATCCTTCGTGATGCGGGCGACGAGGTGCCCGGTCTTCTGCCCGTCGAAGAATCGGAACGAGAGCTTCTGCAGGTGGTCGAAGGCGCGCCTCCGCATCTCCGTCTCGATGTTGATGCCGAGCACGTGGCCCCAGTAGTTCACGACCACCATGAGCCCGGTGTTCGCGACGTAGACCGCGAGCAGCGCCGCCGACGCGATGAGGATCATCGGCAGGTCCTGCGTCGGCAGGAGCCGGTCGATGAAGACCTTCACGGCCATCGGGAAGCCGAGCTCGAGCAGGCCCGACAGGATCGCGCAGGAGAAGTCGAGGATGAAGAGCCCGCGATGCGGACGATAATAGTCGAAGAAGCGCTTGAGCATGATCGATCGTGGCGGCGCGCGCGGCCCGCTACGCGACGTAGCTGAACCCGCCCTCCGGCTGTCCCGTCTTCCAGTAGTTCAGGACCTGGCAGCGCGCGGCCGAAGTCCCGCGGCCCTGCCGGGCATGCGCCCGTATAGCACGGGCGATCGTGGCTTCGGCACCCGCGAAGACGAGCAGCGGCTCGTCGCCGGGCGGCCAACCGTCGCGCACCGCCTCGACGAGGCGGCTCGGCGCACCGGCCGGACGATGCAGCCAGACGATCTCGGCTCCCGAAGCGCCTGCCACCGCCTGCTCCTCCGCGCGGTCCGGCACCTCGACGAAGGCCCGGATCGCGGTCGCGGCCGGCGCCGTCTCGACGATCTGGGCGATGGCCGGCAGCGCCGTGTGGTCGCCGGCGAGGAGCATCGTGCCGCAGGGCTCGGCCGGGATGTGGCCGGGTCCGCTGATCCGGACGCGGTCGCCCGGCCGTGCCTCGGCCGCGAATCGCGCGCCCGCGCCCTCGCCGTGCAGCAGCATGTCCAGCACGATCTCGCCCCGCGCCGGGTCGTGCCGGCGGACGGAGTAGGTCCGGACGAGATCGCGGCCATCCTGGCCACCCGCGAGGTGCAGCTTGAGATAGGGGCCGAGCGCGCCGGGAGGTAGGGTGAAATCC
>CAXTKM010000095.1:9002-13868 GCA_964244795.1 uncultured Enterovirga sp. | reverse complement strand
CCGCAACGTCGACCCGCTCCGCTCCGCGGTCCTGTCGATCACGCAGATCCACGCGGGCTCCGCTTACAACGTGATCCCGGAGACGGCGCATCTCGCCGGCACGGTGCGGTGCTTCGATCCCGAGGTCAGGACGCTCGTGCGGCGCCGGATCGAGGAGGTCGTGGCCGGGATCGCGGCCGGGTTCGGGGCGGTCGCGACGGTCGAGCTCCGGGACATCTTCAGCGTGCTCGTGAACGGCGAGGCCCAGACGGAGGCCGCGCTCGCGGTCGCGGAGGAGATCGTCGGCCCCGACATGGTCCGCATCGCGGCCGACCCGATGATGGGGAGCGAGGACTTCGCCGACATGCTGCACATCGTGCCGGGCGCGTATTTCTGGCTCGGCATGACGCCGGGCGTGATGGTCCACAACCCGGCCTACACCTTCGACGACGGCATCCTGCCGATCGGCGCCTCGCTCCTCGCGAGGCTCGCCGAGCGCAGGACGGCCGCGCTCGCGAACGCGGCCGGGTAGGGGCGCGAAAGGCCGCGGAGCGCGCTGCCCGCAAGGGGGAGGGAAGGCGTTGCTCTGGCTCGCCTCAACCCTCCGCGATCGCGGCCAGGAACGCCGCGCCGTAGCGCAGGAGCTTGCGGTCGCCCACGCCCTGGACGGCCCGTAGGTCCGCCGAGGTTCGCGGTCGCAGCGTCGCCATCTCGATGAGTGTCCGGTCGGGGAAGATCATGAAGGCTGCGACGCCCTCGGCCTTCGCGAAGCCGGACCGCACCGCCCGCAGCGCCTCGAACAGCCGGGACGCGTCCGCGTCGAGACCCGCGAGGCGGTTCTCGCGCGGCTCGCTCGAGCCGCGCCGTCGGGAGGACCCCGCCGCCGGCCCGCGGAGCGGCCGGAGCGCGATCCGCTCGCGGCCGAACAGGATCGCCTCGCCGCGCTCGGTCAGTGCGAACCCGCCGTGCTCCTGGCTCGCCTCGCCGAGCGCGCCTGCCGCGAAGAGCTGGCGGATCGTGCCCTGCCAGGCGCGGCCGTCCCTGTCGCGCCCGACCCCGAAGGTCTTCAGCGCGTCGTGGCGGTTCCTCTGGATCGCCTCCGTCGCCTCGCCGGTCAGCACCGACGCGAGATGCGCGGCCCCGAAGCGCTGGCCGGTCCGGACCACGGCGGACAGCGCCTTCTGGGCGTCGATGGTCGCGTCGACCAGCGGCTCCTCCTGCTGGCAGAGGTCGCAATGGCCGCACGGCTCCGACGTCTCGCCGAAATAGGCGAGCAGCGATTGCCGGCGGCAGAGCGCGACCTCGCAGAGGTCGAGCATGGCGGCGAGCCGGCGCTCCTCGATCCGGCGGCGCTCGGCCGACACGTCCTTCTCGGCGATCTGGCGGCGGCGCAGCACCATGTCGTCGAGCCCGTAGAGCGTCAGCGTGTCGGCCGGGAGCCCGTCGCGGCCGGCGCGGCCGATCTCCTGGTAGTAGCTCTCGATCCCGCCCGGCATGTCGGCATGGACGACATAGCGCAGGTCGGGCTTGTTGATTCCCATCCCGAAGGCCACGGTCGCGACCATCACGATGCCGTCCTCCTGCAGGAACGTGTCCTGGCGTCGCCGCCGGAGGTCCTGGTCGAGCCCGGCGTGGTAGGCGAGCGCTGCGTGGCCGCGGGCCTCGAGCGAGGCCGCGAGGCGTTCCGTGCCCTTGCGGGACGCGGAGTACACGATGCCGCTCGAGCCCTTCCTGTCGCGGACGAACTGCTCGATCCGGGCTGCCGGTCGCTCCTTCGCCTCGAACCGAAGCGCGAGGTTCGGTCGGTCGAAGCTGTGCACGACGACCCGTGGGGGGCGCGGAAACAGCTCGCGCAGGATGTCGGCCCGGGTCGCGGCGTCCGCGGTCGCCGTGAAGGCCAGGACCTGGACGTCGCCCATCGCCTCGCGGATGCGCGGCAACTGGCGATATTCGGGCCTGAAATCGTGGCCCCATTGCGAGACGCAATGCGCCTCGTCGACGACGAGCCTCCGGATCCCGAGCCGCCGCAGGCGGTCCGGCAGGGCGCCGGCCGCGAGGCGTTCCGGCGACACGAAGAGGAGGTTCAGCCGGCCGCCGTCGAGCCGGTCCAGCGTCTCGCGGCGCTCGCTGTCGTCCGCGGCCGAGTTCAGCGATCCGGCCGAGACGCCGAGCGCCACGAGCTGGCGCACCTGGTCGTGCATGAGCGCGATCAGCGGCGAGACGACGACGGTCAGGCCGCCGTCGACCACGGCCGGGAGCTGGAAGCACATCGACTTGCCGCTGCCGGTCGGCATGACGGCGAACACGTCCTCGCCGCCGAGCACGGCCCGGACGATCTCCTCCTGGCCGGGCCGGAACCCGTCGTAGCCGAAGACGTCCTTCAGGGCGGCTCGGGCTTCGGCGAGCGAGAGGGTCGCCGCCGTGTCGAGAGCAGCACCGGTCTGATCTCGCTCCCTATCACGCATCTTCGCTCATCAAGACTAGCCGACGGATGATACCTCCCGTGCAGGGGAGGGCCGAGTCGAAGCGAAGCTTCGATACCGGCCTTCGCCGGCAGGGGTGGGGTTAACCCAGCCGGGGGGACCCCACCGCCCCCGCGAAGGCGGGGGTCGGCTGGCGCCGGCTCGCCCTCCCCCGCAGGGGAGGGATCAGCCGGAACGCTCGCTCACACGTCGAGATTCGCGACCGACAGCGCGTTCTCCTGGATGAACTCGCGCCTCGGCTCGACCACGTCGCCCATCAGCTTGACGAAGAGGTCGCCCGCGTCGGCCGAGTCCTTGACCTTGACCTGCAGGAGCGACCGCACGTCGCGGTCGAGCGTCGTCTCCCAGAGCTGCTGCGGGTTCATCTCGCCGAGGCCCTTGTAGCGCTGGAGCGCGATTCCCTTGCGGCCGAAACCCGTCACCGCGTCGAAGAGGGAGAGCGGACCGTAGATCGGGGTCTCGTCGGACTTCCGGACGAGGGTCGCCGGGCGGCCGTAGATCTCGGCCAGCGCGCCCGCGCGCTCGTGCAGGCGCTTCGCCTCCTGAGAGGCGATCAGCACGCCGTCGAGATGGGCGGCCTGCATCACGCCCCGGAGCGTTCGGACAAGGACGTAGCCGCCGTCCTGTGCCTCGCCGCCCCAGCCCTGCTCGGTGTCGTCGGCCAGGCGGTCGAGCCGGGTCGCGAGGTCGGCCGCGACCGCGTTCGCCCGGTCCTGGTCGTCCGCGACCTCCGGGCTCAGCGCGCCCGCGATCGCGGCCTGCTCGACGATGGCCCGGTCGTAGCGGCTGTGCAGCGAGGAGATCACCTGCCGGACGTGCCGGGATTCGTCGATCAGGGCGCGGAGCTGGGGGCCCCCGAACTCGGCGCCGGACGCGAGCTTCAGGACCGAGCCCTCGATGCCGCTGCCGACGAGGAAATCCTCGAGCGCGCGCTCATCCTTCAGGTAGGTCGTGCTCTTGCCCCGCGCCGCCTTGTAGAGCGGCGGCTGCGCGATGTAGAGGTGCCCGCGCTCGATCAGCTCCGGCATCTGGCGGAAGAAGAACGTGAGCAGCAGCGTCCTGATGTGGGCGCCGTCCACGTCGGCATCCGTCATGATGATGATGCGGTGGTAGCGCAGCTTGTCCGGGTTGAAGGCGCTCGCACCGTCGCCGCGGCCGATCCCGGTCCCGAGCGCCGTGATCAGCGTCCCGATCTGGTCGGAGGAGATCATCCGCTCGAACTGCACGCGCTCGACGTTCAGGATCTTGCCCCGGAGCGGCAGCACGGCCTGGAACGAGCGGTCGCGGCCCTGTTTCGCGGAGCCGCCGGCGGAATCGCCCTCGACGAGCAGCAGCTCGGACTTCGCCGGGTCCCGCTCCGAGCAATCGGCGAGCTTGCCCGGCAACGAGGCCATGCCGAGCGGGTCCTTGCGGACGGCCTCGCGGGCCTTGCCGGCGGCGAGCCGCGCCTTCGCGGCCTGGATCACCTTGCCGATGATCTTCTGCGCCTCGGCCGGATGCTCCTCGAGCCAGGTCGACAGCCCGCTGTTTAGGATGCCCTCGACGACGGGACGGACCTCCGACGAGACCAGCCGATCCTTCGTCTGCGACGAGAACTTCGGGTCGGGCACCTTCACCGAGACGATCGCGGTCAGGCCCTCGCGGCAATCGTCGCCGGTCAGCGCGACCTTCTCCTTCTTCGCCAGACCCGAGGAATCCGCGTAGCCGTTCACCTGACGGGTGAGCGCGCCCCGGAAGCCGGTCAGATGCGCGCCGCCGTCGCGCTGCGGGATGTTGTTCGTGAAGCAGAGGACGGTCTCGTAGAACGAGTCGTTCCACCAGAGAGCGATCTCGGCCGAGATCCCGTCCCGCTCGGCCCGGACCACGAGCGGCTTGTCGAGGAGGGCGGTCTTCGACCGGTCGAGGTAGCGCACGAAGGCCTCGACCCCGCCCTCGTAGAACAGCTCCTCGCGCTTCACGTCGCCGTGCCGCATGTCGATGAGCACGATCCGGACGCCGGAATTCAGGAAGGCCAACTCCCGCAGCCGCTTCTCCAGCGTCGCGAAATCGAACTCCAGCATCGTGAACGTCCCGGACGACGGCAGGAAGGTCACCTCCGTTCCGCGCCGCTCGCCCATCGGGCCGATCAAGGCGAGGGGCGCGACGGGATCGCCATGCCGGAACTCCATCGCGTGCTCGGACCCATCGCGCCAGATCCGCAGCCGAAGCCACTCGGACAGCGCGTTCACGACCGAGACCCCGACCCCGTGCAGGCCGCCGGAAATCTTGTAGGCGTTGCCGGTCTCGTCCGTGTTGTTGAACTTACCGCCCGCGTGGAGCTGGGTCATGATGACCTCGGCGGCCGACACGCCCTCCTCGGTGTGGATGCCGGTCGGGATGCCGCGCCCGTTGTCCGAGACCGTGC
>CAXTKM010000095.1:0-8978 GCA_964244795.1 uncultured Enterovirga sp. | reverse complement strand
TGTCCACGACCTCGTAGACCATGTGGTGCAGGCCGGACCCGTCGTCAGTGTCGCCGATATACATGCCCGGCCGCTTCCGGACGGCGTCGAGCCCCTTCAGCACCTTGATCGAGTCGGCACCGTACGAATCGGGCTCAGGGGTGGGCATCGGGAGGTCCTTGAAGGTCGGCCGTCGCGAGGGCGCCACGCCGGAGGCGCGCCGCACGATTCGGCGAGACCCTATGTAAGCCCTTCCGGAGCACATTACGAACCGCGCCTGCGCGCGTACGCGAGGTCACGCGTCCGTGCAGGAACGCCGGAGCCGCTGCACCGTTCGCCCCCGAGCAGCGGAGGAACCACGATGACGGAAGCCATGGCCCAGGATCTCAGCGACGGGGCGATCGCGGTCTTCGCCTTCGCGGCGTATCATCAGCTCGAGAGCGGGCAACCGGTGACGCGCGTGATCCGGGAAGACGGCAAGGGACACAGGGCCGACGAGGCCGCCGTGGACGAACTCCAGGGTCGCAGCCTGATCGAGATCGAGGGCAACGATCTCTGCTTCACGCCGGAGGGC
The DNA here is from genome assembly GCA_964244795.1 of uncultured Enterovirga sp. Lineage (GTDB taxonomy): Bacteria > Pseudomonadota > Alphaproteobacteria > Rhizobiales > Beijerinckiaceae > Enterovirga. Next base: position 8,425 of record CAXTKM010000095.1, on the reverse strand, counting down.
CTGAAGGTGCTGTCGGCCGCGGTGGACGGCTTGAAGGATGCGGCCCGAGGCGGGTAGGGGAGTTCACGCGCTCATCACGGTGTGAAAAGCAACACCGTCATCGCGAGCGCAGCGAAGCAACCCAGACGCGACTGCGCCGACCCCTGGGTTGCGTCGTCGCTTACGCCCCTCGCAATGACGGGCAAGCGGATCGTCCGGGAGATCACGCCAGACGTCCGTCGTGGTGACGCTCCTCGCACTGATGGGCGATATGAAAAAGGCCGCCCAGGTTGCCCCGGGCGGCCTCTCGACGATGCCGGGCGGTGCGTTACGGCATCTCGACCTTGTTGATCACGTGGATGACGCCGTTCGACTGCATCACGTTCGCGATCGTGACCCGGGCGGTGTTGCCCTTGGCGTCGGCGACGTACAGGGCCTTGCCCTTCTGGATCACGGCGAGCGACCCGCCCTGCACGGTCTTCAGCTCGCCCTGGCCGCCGCCCTGCTTCGCGAGGGCCATCAGCTCCCGCGACGTGTAGGTGCCGGGCACGACGTGGTAGGTCAGGATGCTCGTCAGGGTCGCCTTGTTCTCGGGCTTGACCAGCGTTTCAACCGTGCCCTTCGGGAGCTTGGCGAAGGCGGCGTTCGTCGGGGCGAACACCGTGAAGGGTCCGGGACCCGACAGCGTCTCGACGAGGCCGGCCGCCTTCACGGCCGCGACCAGAGTCGTGTGATCCTTCGAGTTCACCGCATTCTCGACGATCGTCTTCGTCGCGTACATCGGGGCTCCGCCGACGCGCGGGTTCTGCTGCGCTTGGGACGCCGTCGACAGGAGGCCGGTCGCGAGGCCGGTCAGGAGGGCGGCGCGCAGGATCGATTTCGCAGTCATGGGAGGAAACTCCGTCCGTTGTTGCGAAGGGAACTACGACACAGCGCGGCGAAAGGTTTCGCGGACGTCGGCGGCCCGTCGCGGGGGACCGGTGACAAGCACCGGGCCGACCTCTAGAAACACGGCTCGCGAAGGCACGATGAGAGCGGCATGAAGGCCAGGGTCACCGTCACGTTGAAGGCAGGGGTGCTGGATCCGCAGGGCAAGGCGATCGAGGGGGCGCTGGCCTCGCTCGGGATCGCCGGCGTCGCGAGCGTCCGGCAAGGCAAGCTCTTCGACATCGAGCTCTCGGACGGCAACGATGCCCGGGCCGACACGGCCCTGCGGGACGCCTGCGAGAGGCTGCTCGCGAACACCGTCATCGAGGATTATCGGATCGAGATCGTCGCGGCCTCGGTCCGCGCCGTGCCGCCTCCTCTTCCCACCGCGGCGCTGGCCGAGGTCGCGGCGCAGGACACCGGCATCCCGACCGAGGGACACCCCTGATGCGGGCGGTCGTGGTCGTCTTTCCCGGCTCGAACCGCGACGGCGACGTCGCCCGGGCGCTCCGGCTCTCGGGCGCGGCGGTCTCGACGGCGTGGCATGCCGACACCGCGCTGCCGTCCGGCACCGATCTCGCCGTCCTCCCGGGCGGGTTCTCGTACGGCGACTATCTCCGCTGCGGCGCGATCGCGGCCCGGGCGCCGATCATGGACGCGGTCCGGGCGCATGCGGCGCGCGGCGGCCTCGTGCTCGGCATCTGCAACGGCTTCCAGATCCTGTGCGAATCCGGCCTGCTGCCGGGCGTGCTCATGCGGAACGCGAACCTGCGCTTCATCTGCCATCGCCAGTCCGTGCGGGTCGAGCGAACGGACACGGCCTTCACCCGCGCCTATGCGGAGCATCAGGCCGTGGACATCTGCGTCGCGCATGGCGAGGGAAACTACGCCGCCAACCCGGAGACGCTGGCGAAGCTCGAAGGGGAGGGGCTGGTCGCGTTCCGGTACTGCGACCAGGGCGGGCAGGTGACCCCGGACGCGAACAAGAACGGATCGGTGAACGCGATCGCGGGCGTCTATTCCACGCGCCTCAACGTGCTCGGCCTGATGCCGCACCCGGAGAACTTCGTCGACCCGATCGTCGGCGGCACCGACGGTCGGCCCATGTTCGACGGCATGGTGGCCGCCCGAGCGGCCTGAGGGCGTGGCCAGAAGGTGTGTTCGAGCCCATCTTTATCCTCTCCCTGCAAACCTTTCAGACCTTTGCACGGGACTTCCGACTGTCATTCCGGGGCTCGCGAAGCGAGAGGCCGGAACCCATAAACACCGACGCTCGAAGCCCTGACGACGGCGCGGGTGTCGCGTCGGAAACGTCGGCGCTTATGGGTTTCGGGCTCGGCTTCACCGCCCCGGAATGACGACCGTCGGAAGCGGCTTTCGGCCAGGCTGGTAGGACCTCGGCTCCGGAGTCAGCCGACCTTCTTCCCGACCGTCCGGCGGCCGCGGAACTCGCTGGCTGGCTTCGGCGATCGCGCAGGCGCCGCGTCGGCCTCCTGGTCGCTCTGCAGCGTGCGCCGGAACTCGTCGCGGCGCTCGTGGATCGAGGCGATCACGGGTCCCATCGCGATTCCGATATCGACCAGGACGGCTTCCGAGAGCTGGAGGCTCGCCTCGATCGTCTCGGGCACCGCGTCGTTCACGCCGAGCCGGTAGAGCTGCCGGGCATGCCGCGCGTCGCGCGCCCGCGCCACGATCGTGATGTCGGGCCGCTCCCGGCGAGCCGCCTCGACCACGGCCTGGATCGCGCTCGGCCCGTCGAGCGTGATGACGAGCGCCCGCGCGGTGCCGAGCCCGCAGGCGGACAGCATCGCGGGCGAAGTGGTGTCGCCGAAGTACACGGGTTTCGCACCCGCCCGCCCGAGCGCGACGGCGGCCGGGTTCGCGTCGAGCGCGAGCCAGGCGACGCCGTGCCGGCCGAGCATGTCGGAGACGAGCTGCCCGACCCGGCCGTAGCCCGCGACGATCACGTGGTCGGTCCCCTCGACGGTCGGGGGCGGCTCGGCCGGCCGAACGGCGGCGCTCGCCGCCGCGATCCGGCTGCCGATCCGGCGCCCGAGCCGCGCGAGCAGGGGGATCGCGATCATGGACACGCTCGTCACGACCAGGATCCCCTGCGTGACGTCCCCCGGGAACAGCTTGCCGGCCGCGGCCGCCCCGATGATCACGAAGGCGAACTCGCCGCCGGCCCCGAGCAGCAGCCCGGCCTCGAACCCGACCCGCGGCGGCAGGCGAAACAAGAGCGCGAGCGCCATCACGACCGCCGTCTTCACGGCCACGATCGTGACCGCGGCGAGGAGGATGGTCGCGGGCGACCGGCCGAGCACGGTGACGTCGAGCCCCATCCCGACCGAGACGAAGAAGACGCCGAGAAGCAGGCCCTTGAACGGGTCGACGACGGCCTCGATCGCGCGCCGATACTCCGTCTCGGCAAGAAGGAGCCCGGCCAGGAAGGCGCCGAGCGCCATCGACAAGCCGCTCGTCGCCGCGAAGAGCCCGGCCCCGATCACGATCAGGAAGCAGGCCGCCATGAACAGCTCCGGCGAGCGGGTCTGGGCGACGAGGTGGAACAGCGGCCGCAGCGCGAGCCGCCCGGCGACCACGATCAGGACGAGCGCGATCGCGGCCTGTCCGAGCGCCAGGACGAAGCCGAGGACGAGGCTGTCGCCCGGAGCCGTCGAGCCGAGCGCCGCGATCGTGAACAGGATCGGGGCGACGGCGAGATCCTGGAACAGGAGGACGGAGAAGCTCGCCCGCCCCGTCGGCGAGTTCAGGCGTCGCTGCCCGGCCAGGATCGGCACGACGATCGCGGTCGAGGAGAGCGCGAGCGCGACGCCGCCGATGATCGCCACCGTGGCCGGCAAGCGGAGCGCGACCCCGAGCCCGGCGAGGAGAAGCGTCGAGACGACGACCTGCGCGGCGCCGAGCCCGAACACCAGCCGGCGAAGCGTTCGCAGCCGCTCCCAGGAGAGTTCGAGGCCGATCGTGAAGAGCAGGAACACGACCCCGAATTCGGCGAGGTGCGTGACCTCGTCGCTGCTCTGGATCGAGAACCAGCGGAGCCACGGGTAGTCCGGCGCGAGCCGTCCCAGCCCGAACGGGCCGAACAGCGCCCCGGCCCCGATGAAGCCCAGGACGGGGCTGACCTTGATGCGGCTGAAGAGCGGGACGACGACTCCGGCCGTTCCGAGGAACAGGATGACCTCCTTGTAGGCCGCCGCATCGATCTGTGCCGCCATCCCGTCGGGTCTTCCTTTCCGGCGTTGCCGGGCCCTGGCGATTCGTCCGCTCGCGTCGCAGCCTCGCTCGCTTGTCGACGCTCCGGCCTTTCCCTACAAGGCCGATGTCACCGGGACCGATCCACCGCATGCGCTTCCAGGGAACCGAATCCTACGTCGCGACCGAGGACCTGAACGTCGCGGTCAACGCGGCAATCGTTCTCGAGCGGCCGCTGCTCGTGAAGGGCGAGCCCGGCACCGGCAAGACGGTGCTGGCCGAGGAGATCGCGAAGGCGGTCGGCGCGCCCCTGCTGACCTGGCACGTGAAGTCGACCACGAAGGCCGCGCAGGGATTGTACGAATACGACGCCGTCTCGCGATTGCGCGATTCGCAGCTCGGCGATCCGCGCGTCTCGGACATCCGCAACTACATCAGGCGCGGCAAGCTCTGGGACGCCTTCACGGCCGAGGCCCGCCCGGTGCTCCTGATCGACGAGATCGACAAGGCCGACATCGAGTTTCCGAATGACCTCCTGCTCGAGATCGACCGGATGGAGTTCTTCGTCTACGAGACCGGCGAGACGATCCGGGCGGAGCGCCGGCCCATCGTCATCATCACGTCGAACAACGAGAAGGAGCTGCCGGACGCCTTCCTGCGCCGCTGCTTCTTCCACTACATCCGCTTCCCCGATCCCGACACGATGGCCCGGATCGTCGAGGTCCATTACCCCGGGATCAAGCACCGCCTCGTCGAGGAGGCATTGCGGCTCTTCTTCGAGGTTCGCGACGTCCCGGGCATCAAGAAGAAGCCGTCCACCTCCGAGCTGCTCGACTGGCTGAAGCTGCTGATGTCCGAGGACATCGGCCCCGAGCAGCTCCGCGAGCGCGATCCCCGCAAGCTGATCCCGCCGCTCCACGGCGCGCTGCTGAAGAACGAGCAGGACGTGAGCCTCTTCGAGAAGCTCGCCTTCATGAGCCGCCGCGAAGCTCGTTGACCCGAACGAAAAAGGCCCGGCTGATGCCGGGCCTTTCGCGTCCGAGCGGGGCGTGAGCCCGTCAGCACTCCGTCTTCGTCTTGGTCGTCGTATCGCCGAGCTCGTTCGTGCGCGTCACGGACTTCGACTCGCAGCCGACGGCGCCGGTCGTCTCGACGGAGCGCCGCGTCGTCGAGCCGCCGAGATCATCGGACCGCTCCTTGGTCACCGTGGTCCGGTCGCCGAGCGGACCTTCCTCACGGGTGACGGTCGTGCTTGTCTGTGCAACGGCAGCAGTGGTCAGAAACGCAGCCGCAGCCACGAGGACAATCTTTCGCATGATGTGATCTCCCGTCGAAACGCATCGATGTGCAGGAACGCGTCATAACGAAGCGGGGTTCCCAGCAAATCTCGTCTGGATCCGAGGCACGACCGATGCTGCGGGACAGCGCCGGATTGCGCGACGTGATCTTCGGCCGAGCGGTCCGAGCTCTGTCGTCCGTTTCGAACGATCCGGCCGATGCGTGTTTTTCCTGGTCAGAACCGCATGCCCATGCCGGGCCGGCCGCTCTCGCTCATGAAGGGCTTCGTGCGGGGCTCGTCGCCGGAGCCGCCGCGATCGAACTCTTCCGGAACGTATCGCGCGGGGCGATCGGGCTGGCTGCTGGCCGCCGTGCTGGTCGGGCGGCGGGTGCGGGTCGGGGCGGGCGAGGTTCCCGTCCCCGCGCCGTCCTCGGCCTGTGCCCGCGGCTTCGCCGGCTTGCGGGGCTGGGGCTTCGGGTTCTCGCGCGGCGCCGGGTCGCGCGAGGAGGGGGGCATCGGCATGGACGGGAGCAGCGGCCCGGACTGAGCCGCCGCCGCGAGCGACCCGAGCGCCAGCAGGGATGCGGTAGCGAGCGCGGTCGCGGTTGCGCGGATCGATCGAATCATCAAGGCATCTCCGGCCGCGGCTCGCGGGCTGTCTCTCGCGCCCGCCTTAACACCGGAACGGCGGCGCGAAGAAGGCCGTTGCAGCCCCGATGACCACGACCCTTCGCTTCATCCTCGGCGACCAGCTGAACCGGCGCGTCGCGACGCTCCTCGACATCGACCCCGGTCGGGACGTCGTGCTGATGGCCGAGGTCGTGGACGAGGCGACCTATGTCCGCCACCACCAGCAGAAGATCGCCTTCCTGTTCTCGGCCATGCGGCACTTCGCCGAGGAGCTGCGAGGGGAGGGCATCCGGGTCGAGTACGTCCGGCTCGACGACCCGGGCAACACCGGCTCGTTCGGCGGCGAGGTCGGGCGCGCGGTCGACCGTCTCCGGCCGGACCGGATCGTCGTGACCGAACCGGGCGAATGGCGCGTCGCCGAGATGATGCGGCGCTGGTCGATCGACCATGGCTTGCCGGTCGAGGTCCGGGAGGACAATCGCTTCCTCTGCTCGCGAGCCGAGTTCGCCCGCTGGGCCGAGGGCCATGCCTCCTACAGGATGGAGTATTTCTATCGCGAGATGCGCCGCAAGACGAACCTCCTGATGGACGGCGACGCGCCCGAGGGCGGCCGATGGAACTTCGACCGGGAGAACCGCAAAGCCATGCCGGCCGCGATCGAACCGCCGGATCCGCCGCGCTTCGAGCCGGACGCGATCACGCGCGAGGTGCTGGGTCTCGTGGCGACCCGGTTCGCGGGCCATTTCGGCCGACTCGAGCCGTTCCGCTGGGCCGTGACCCGAGCGGATGCGCTCCGGGCCCTCGCTCACTTCATCGAGCACAGGCTGGACCGCTACGGCGATTTCCAGGACGCGATGCGGGCGGGTTCGGACTTCCTCTTCCACTCGGTCCTGTCGCCCTACCTCAACGCCGGCCTCCTGGTCGCGGAAGAGGTGGCGCAGGCGGCCGAGCGCGCCTACCGCGACGGGATCGCACCGCTCAACGCCGTCGAGGGCTTCGTCCGGCAGGTGATCGGATGGCGGGAATACGTCAGGGGCGTCTACTGGCTCCGCATGCCGGGCTATGCGGCCACGAACGCGCTCGAGGCGCATCGCGCGCTGCCCTGGTTCTACTGGTCGGGCGAGACGCGGATGCATTGCCTCGCGGACGCGGTCCGGAGCACGGCCGACAACGCCTGGACGCATCACATCCAGCGGCTGATGATCACAGGCAATTTCGCGCTGATCGCCGGAATCGAGCCGGCGGAGGTCGAGGAATGGTACCTCGTCGTCTACGCGGACGCCTACGAATGGGTCGAGCTGCCGAACGTGCACGGCATGATCCTGTTCGCGGATGGCGGGCTGCTCGGCTCGAAGCCCTACGCCGCATCCGGCGCCTACATCAACCGGATGTCGGATTACTGCGGCTCCTGCCACTACGACGTCGCGGTGAAGGCAGGGCCGAACGCCTGTCCGTTCAACTATCTGTACTGGGATTTCATGAGCCGGAACGAGCAGCGGCTTCGCGGCAACCGGCGGCTCGACATGCCCTATCGCACGCTGGACCGGATGAATCCGGCCCGCCGCGCCGAGATCGCGGCCGACGCGGACCGCTTCTTCGCCTCGGTCGAGATGTCCCCCGAGCCGACGGAGGCGTCCGGGCGATCGGACGAGGAGCTGCGGCTTCTCTGATCGCGACCTGCGGTTCGGGTCGGTTCGGGTCGCGGACAGAACCCGTCCTTGTCTTCAAGGCGGCGGACCCTTAGTTTGCGGATCAACATCGCTTGAGCGCCGGGAACGGCACGGGAGGTCGCCATGGGTGGCGTGAGCATCTGGCATTGGGTCGTGGTCGGCGTGATCGTCATGCTGCTCTTCGGACGCGGCAAGGTCTCTGAGCTGATGGGCGACATGGCCAAGGGCATCAAGGCCTTCAAGAAGGGCATGGCGGACGACGAGACGCCGGTCGCGGCGACGACGACGCCGGGCGGCGCCACGACGACGGCCACCGGGCCGGAGACGGTCCGTTCGCTCGAGCAGCGCCATCCCGGGCCGGTCGAGCCGTCGCCGGCGACGACCCTTGCGGATCGCAAGCTCGGCTGATCCCGGCCGTTCGAGGCTCCGTTCCGGAACGGCTGCTCGGCGAGAGCGACCGCGCGAGACCGTTCGATGTTCGACATGAGCTGGGGCGAGATCATGGTGATCGGCGGCGTCGCGCTGATCGTGATCGGCCCCAAGGACCTGCCGCGGGCGCTCCGCACGGTGGGCCAGATGACGACCAAGGTCCGCCGCATGGCGGGCGAATTCCAGAGCCAGTTCTCGGAGGCGATGCGCGAGGCCGAGCTCGATGACGTCCGCAAGGAGGTCGCGCCGCAGCTCAAGGATCTGCTGGCGCGTTCGGTCGAGGTGGTTCGCCGCCGGC
>CAXTKM010000094.1:0-13902 GCA_964244795.1 uncultured Enterovirga sp. | reverse complement strand
GCGTCACGCGGCCGAGGATCTGGTGCGTCGCAGGCCCGAGGACAGCTTCCACGGAGGGTTCACGGTCGGCCAGGTGGTGGTGGGAGCCCTTGCCCTTCTCGCCATCGGGGCCGTGGCACAGGCCGCGGGCGGCACTTTCTGGACGGCAGCGTCACTCATCCTGGGGCTTCCCTTCCTCGGGCTTGCCGCGATCAAGCTCGCGGCCTGCTGCGAGCGAATCCCGACCGCGATGGCGCGCGCGATCCCGCGGGCGTCCGATCGCGACCTCCCGGTCTACACGGTGCTCGTCCCGCTCTACCGCGAGCGGCGCGTGCTGCCGAAGCTCGTCCGGGCGCTTCGCGCCCTCGATTACCCGGCCGCGAAGCTCGACGTGAAGCTCGTCATCGAGGAGGACGACCGCGAGACGGCGGACGCGCTCGCCGGGCTCGACGTGCCGGCCTTCGCGGAGGTGATCGTGGCCCCGGCCGGCGCGCCGCGCACGAAGCCGCGCGCGCTGAACATCGCGCTGCCGCTCGCGCGCGGCCGCTACGTCGTGATCTACGACGCCGAGGACGTGCCCGATCCGGGCCAGCTCCGCCACGCCGTCGCGATGTTCGAGCGCTGCGACCCGGACGTCGCGGCGCTCCAGGCCCGGCTCGTGATCGACAACACCCGCGACGGACTCCTCACCCGCTTCTTCACGCTCGAATACGGCGGCCTGTTCGACGTCGTGAACCCGGCCCTCGCCCGCTTCGACCTGCCCGTTCCGCTCGGCGGCACGTCGAACCACATCAAGGCCCAGGTCCTGCGCGAGCTCGGCGGCTGGGACGCCTACAACGTCACGGAGGATGCGGACCTCGCGATGCGGCTCGCGGTCGCGGGCTGGCGGGTGGCCGATCTTCCGTCGGTCACGCTGGAGGAGGCGCCCGGCACGCTGCGGGCCTGGCTCGCCCAGCGCACCCGCTGGATGAAGGGCTTCGTGCAGGTGACGATCACGCACAGCCGTCGCCCGGTCCACAACCTCGGCCGGCTCGGTCTCGTCAGGCTGCTCGGCGCGGTGGCGCTCGTCTTCGGCGCGGTCGCGTCGGCCGCGGTCTACCCGATCTTCACCGCGGTCGTGATCCTCCGGCTCGCGGACGGCACGGCGTTCGACAGCTCGACGCTCGGCGCTGCGCTCGGAAACGCGGTCGCGCTCACGCTCGTGGTGGCCGGCCTGCTCGCGATGACCGTGCCGGGTCTCGTCGCGATCGTCCGGCGGGGCTGGTGGATGCTCTGGCCCTGCGCCCTCCTGATGCCGTTCTACTATCTCCTCGTCAGCCTCGGCGCCTGGCGAGGGCTCGTCGAGCTCGCGCTCGATCCCGACCGCTGGAACAAGACCGAGCACGGCCTCGCCAGAACCTCGCGATCGGACCTGATCTCGCCCGGGCCGTGACCCGGGTCAGATCTGCCGAAGGAGGTCCGTCGCGGCCTCCGCGGGCGCGCGGTCGAGGTTGAGGGACCCGATGAAGCGCCCATCCCGGCCCATCAGGTAGACGAGCCCGGTGTGCTCCATCGTGTAGTCGCCATCCTTCAGCGGGACCTTCTTCGCGTAGGCCCGATAGGATTTCACGACACGGTCGATCTCCGCCCGGTCGCCCGTGAGCCCGGTGATGCGGCGATCGAAGCTTGCCACGTAGGCTTTCATCACCTCCGGCGTGTCCCGCTCGGGATCGACCGTGACGAAGAACGCCCGGAGGGTCGAGGCCCGGCCGTCGAGGGCCCGGAACATCTCCGAGAGCTCGAACAGCTTCGTCGGGCACACGTCCGGGCAATGCGTGAAGCCGAAGAAGACCAGGAAGGGCGCACCCGCGAGATCGCGGTCGGTCACGGTCCGGCCGTCGCTCGCGGTCAGGGTGAACGGCCCGCCGACCGCGGACGCCGCGGCCCGGCGCGGCTCCGGCGCGAGCGTGAGGTAGGCCGCGACCGCGAGGGCCGCGAGCCCGAGCAGGAACGCCGCGACCGGAGCCGCGAGACGACGGGCACGAGGGGTCATGAGAGGCTCAGAAGCACCAGGCGAGGGTGGCCGTGACGAGGCTCGCGAACACGGCCTCGCCGCCCTGCCACCACAGCAGCCCGCCGGCGGCAACGAGGCACAAGACCGCGGAGGCGACGAGGGCGGGCGCGAGGCGCCCTGGGCTACCCGTTGCTTCCCCGTCCGCGACGATCCTGCCCACGGCACCCCTCCGATCTCGGCCAACGCACCATAAGGCCGGGCGCCGTCCCCTTCAAATCGGTCGTGGCGTGCGCGGCCCTCGCGTGCTGCCGACACGATCGCACCGTCTTGCCGTCCGGCCGGCGGCGGCGCACGATGACCTACACGGGAGCCTTCAGAGCGCCCGCCGGGAGGACGACATCGTGAAATCTCGCAACGGTCTCGCGGCCGCAGGCGCCGCCGTGTTCTGCCTTGCCGTCGCGGCTTCGACCGTCAGGGCCGAGATCGCCGTCTCGGCGAACGACGGCAAGCAGGTCCTGGTCGACGGCGTGGCCTCCGTCCCGACCACGGTCGTGCCCGACACGGTGTCGGTCCTCGACATGTCGACCTCGCCCCCGAAGGTGATCGCCGAGATCGAGGCGCCGGCGAGCGTCGCCGGGCCGCCGACCGCGGTCGCGGTCGCGCCGGACGAGAGCTTCGCGCTCGTCACCTCGGCCCAAGTCGTCGATCCGGCCGACCCGAAGAAGGTCGTGCCGGACGACCGGCTCAGCGTCATCGACCTCAAGGCGAGCCCGCCGAAGGTCGTCGCGACCCATCGGGTCGGCAAGGGCGCGGCCGGCGTGTCGATCAACCGGACTGGGACGCTGGCGCTGGTCGCGAACCGGGCCGAGGGGACCGTCTCGGTCTTCACGATCAAGGGCGGCGTGCTGACCGCGGCCGGGGACAAGATCAAGCTCGGCGACGAGAAGTCCGGCCCGTCCGGCATCGCGTTCACCCGCGACGGCTCTGCGGCCTACGTGACCCGGGACGGAGATTTCAAGATCTCCGTCCTGACCGTGTCCGGCGATCGCGTGGAGTACGGGAAGCGCGACCTGAACGCGGGGCTGCGCCCCTACGGCATCGACATCACCGGGCCGGGCGATCACGCCGTCCTGGCGAATATCGGCGTCGGGCAGGGCGACCAGGACACGATCAGCGTCATCGACCTGAAGGCGACGCCGCCACGCGTGGTCAACACCGTCACGGTCGGGCAGACGCCGGAAGGCCTCAAGATGTCGCCGGACGGACGGTACGTTGCGGTCGGGGTAATCAACGGCTCGAACAAGCCGAAGGCGTCGCCCTTCCGGAGCGAGGCCGGTGTGCTCCAGATCTGGCGGCTTTCGGGGAGCGACCTGACGAAGGTGGCGGAGGCGCCGGTCGGCGGCTGGTGCCAGGGCATCGCCTGGGCGAAGGACGGCCGGTCGCTCGTGACCCAATGCATGGTCGAGCGTGAGATCGTGGCCTTCGCCTTCGACGGCACGAGCCTGAAGAGGACCGGCGCGATCGCGATGAAGAACGGCCCGAGCAGCATTCGGACCGCGGAGCCGTAGCCCCGGCATCGGGACGATCGCGCGGCCGCTCTCCTCCGGCCCGAGGCGGAGGTCGTCCGGACGGCCCGACGGCCGGGCTCGAAGGACCCGACGCCATTGACCTGCCGAGGAGCTCGTCCGCGCAGGGTCGCGGCGGCGCGCCTCGGTTGTTCGCCAGCCGGGCAGCCGGCGAGACAGCGACTGCGAGGCGCTTCAGGGACTGTCGTACCGTCGCTCGGAGGCGTTGGCGGCCAGCAGCGCCGCGATCAGCGCGGCGAGCGCCGGCGGCGTCTGGCGTCGTCCGGGATGGTAGAGAAAGTAGCCGGGAGCGGTCCAGCACCACGCCTCCAGGATCCTGACGAGACGCCCTTCGGCCGCGTGCCGCGCGACCTGATCCTCGAACAGCGCGGCGATGCCCTGACCGGCCAAGGCCGCGGCCAGGATCAGGTCGACATCGTTGAAGACGAGCGGGCCCTCGACCCTGACCTCGAAGGAGCGGCCGTCCTCCTCGAACTCCCACGGGTACAGGCCTCCGGACGTGGCCAGCCTGTAGTTGATGCAGCGATGGCCGGAGAGCTCCTGCGGCGTCGCGGGCGCGGGGTGGTCGGCGAAATACGCCGGCGATCCGACGAGGACGGATCGGATCGGCGCGCCGACCCGCACCGCGATCATGTCCTTCGCGACCTTCTCGCCGAACCGGATGCCGGCGTCGAACCGGGCCGCCACGATGTCGGTCAGCCCCTCGTCGACCGTCAGCTCGACCCGGATGTCGGGATGCTGGCGCAGGAACGCGGGCAGGACGGGCCAGACGACGGAGCGGGCGGCGTGTTTCGATGCGGTGATCCGAACGGTACCGGCCGGCTTGTCCCGGAGGCCGCCCAAGGCGGCGAGCTCCGCTTCGATCTCGCCGAAGGCGGGGCGAAGGGTTCGGAGCAGACGCTCCCCGGCTTCCGTCGTCGTGACGCTCCGGGTCGTCCTGGCCAGGAGGCGCAATCCGAGGCGCTCCTCGAGCCCTCGCATCGCGTGGCTCAGTGCGGAGGGCGACATGCCGAGCCGCGAGGCGGCGCGCGTGAAGCTCTTCGCCTCGGCGACGGCCGCGAAGGCGACGAGGCCGTCGAGGTCGCGGCCTTTCATTGCTGCAGCCGCCTCATCACGTCATGCCGATTGTGAAGCCTAATCGTTCGACGACCGGCCGTCCATCTCCTCCCGAGACGAGCCCACGCGGGCCGGGGAGACGACGCGATGCGCATGAACAGATTGGGCCGGACCGGGATGTTCGTCTCCGAGCTCTGCCTCGGAACGATGACGTTCGGGGGACGCGGCGACATCTACGGCAAGATGGGCGCGCTCGATCAGGCGGAGGCCGATCGGTTCGTCGCCCGCGCGGTCGAGGCCGGGATCAACGTCATCGACACCGCGGACGCCTATTCGAGCGGCCTGTCGGAGGAGATCGTCGGCCGGGCGTTGCGGAACCTGAAGCTGCCGCGCGACGAGGTGGTGGTCGCGACGAAGGGCTACTCGACGACCGGCCGCGGCCCGAACACGGGCGGCAACTCGCGCCTCCACCTGCTGGAGGCCGCGAAGGCGAGCCTCAAACGCCTCCAGCTCGATCACATCGATCTCTATCAGGTGCACGGCTTCGACGCCGCGACGCCGATCGAGGAGACGGTCCGAGCGCTTGACACGCTCGTGCAGCACGGCCATGTCCGCCACGTCGGCCTGTCCAACTGGGCTGCCTGGCAGATCATGAAGGCGCTCGGCATCGCGGACCGTCTCGGTCTCGCGCGCTTCGCGAGCGTCCAGAGCTACTACAGCCTCGCCGGCCGCGACATCGAGCGCGAGATCGTGCCGCTCCTGCGGAGCGAGGGCCTCGGCCTCCTGGTCTGGAGCCCGCTCGCCGCCGGGCTGCTGAGCGGCAAGTACACGCGCGAGCGGGACACGATCGCGGGCGACCGGCGGGCCGCCTTCGCGTTCCCGCCCGTCGACCGCGACCGCGCCTTCGGCTGCATCGACGCGATGCGGCCAATGGCGGAGGCGCGCGGCGTGTCCGTCGCGCAGATCGCGCTGGCCTGGCTGCTCGCCAGGCGGGAGGTCGGCAGCGTTATCATCGGCGCGAGGCGCATCGAGCAGCTCGACGACAACATCGCCGCGACCGCGATCACGCTCTCTCTGCCCGAGCAGGACCGGCTCGACGATGTCAGTGCGCTTCCCGGCGAGTATCCGGGCTGGATGCTGGACACGATGACGATCCGGTCGCGCCAGGAGGCTCTCGCGGGACGGCCGAACGCGCGCTGACGGGTCTCCCGGCGGCCCGGACCGCCGGGTCTCGCCGGTCTTCCGTCACTCCTCCTTGAAGCCGTAATCCGGGACGCCCTGCTGGTTGCCGTAGTACTTGAACGGCAGGAACTTGCCCGACATGCCGATCTTCACGCGGTCGCCCTTGGGGTTCGACTCGCGCGAGAACTCGACGTTGAAGTCGATCGCCGACATGATGCCGTCGCCGAACTCCTCCTCGATGAGCGCCTTCCAGGCCGGGCCGTTGACCATCACCATCTCGTAGAAGCGATAGATCAGCGGATCGGTCGGCGGCATCGGGGTGCCGGTGCCCCGGTAGGGGATCTCGTTCAGCATCGCCTGCTCTGTCTTCGAGAGGCCGAACAGCTCGGCCGCCTTCGCGGCCTGCTGCTTCACGAGCTTCATCTGGCCGAGAAGGGCGCCGACGATGAGGACGTCGGACATGCCGCCGATCTCGTCGCAGATGTGGCGCCAGGTCCACTCCTTCTCGCGTTTCACGTCGAGGATCTTCTCGGTGAGTTCTTCGCGTTTCATGGTGTTCTCCTAGGATGTCGCCGTGTCCTCTTCTCCCCGCTCGCGGGGAGAAGTCGAGTCACGCGTGAGCGTGACCGGATGAGGGGCATCGGACACTCGCCGTCGACGTCGCGTTTCCAGGCCCCTCACCCGGTCGGACTGACGTCCGACTCGACCTCTCCCCGCTTTGCGGGGCGAGGCGAAGCCGTCTCACGCGGCCCAGACCGCGGCCGCCGCGCCCGGCGCGGGCTCGACCGCGACCCGCACGACCGGCGGGTGGCGCGGGTCGTAGCCCGCCGGCGGCGCGTCCCGGAAGGTGACGCTCCGGCTGACCAGGAAATCGATGAGGTGGTTGCGGATCGCGTAGTAGTTCGGATCGTGATGGATCTCGTTCTGGCGCCGGTCGGCCGGCAGCGGGTTCACGACGATCTCGGCGATCTTCGCGTTTGGACCGTTCGTCATCAGGACGATCTTGTCGGCGAGGTAGATCGCCTCGTCGACGTCGTGGGTGATCATGTAGACGGTCTGTCCGGTCTCGCGGCAGATGCGGCGGGCCTCCTCCTGGAGCGTGCCGCGGGTGAGGGCGTCGAGGGCCGAGAACGGCTCGTCCATGAGCAGGATCTTCGGCTCGATCGCGAGCGCGCGCGCGATGCCGACGCGCTGCTTCATGCCGCCCGACAGCTCCGCCGGGCGCTTGTGCTCGGATCCCGCGAGCCCGACCGTCGCGATGGCGCGCTTCGCGCGCGCTTCGATCTCCTCCCGCTTCGCGCCACGCCAGCGCGACGAGACAGCGTAGGCGACGTTGCCGAGCACCGTCCGCCAGGGCAGCAGCGCATGGCCCTGGAAGATCACCGCCCGATCGAGGCCGGGTCCTGTGACCTCGCGCCCGTCGACCAGGATCGTGCCCTCCGAGGGCGCGTCCAGGCCGGCCAGCATGTTCAGGACCGTCGTCTTGCCACAGCCGGAATGGCCGATCACGCAGACGAACTCGCCGCGGCCGACCCGGAGCCAAAGGTCCTCGAAGATCGTCGTGGTGCGGCCGCCCGGCGCCGGGTAGCGCCGCGCGATCCCCTCGAGCGAGATGAAACGATCGTCGGACATCATCTACTCGGGGAAGGTGACGAGGCGCTGCGCTTGGGCAAGGACCTGATCGAGAAGCATTCCGACGATACCGATCACGAGAATAGAAGTAATAACATTCGTAATCGATAAATTATTCCACTCATTCCAGACGAAATAGCCTATTCCTGTTCCGCCGACAAGCATTTCGGCAGCAACGATCACCAGCCATGCGATTCCTATACTGATCCTCATTCCGGTCAATATGGTAGGCGCCGCGGCCGGCAGGATCACCGTGAAGGCGCGCCGAAAGGCGCCGACCTCCAGCGTACGGGCGACGTTCAGCCATTCCTTCCTGACGCCCGCGACCCCGAACGCCGTGTTGATCAGCATCGGCCAGACCGAGCAGATGAAGATCACGAAGATGGACGAGATGCCGGAATCCTTGATCGTGTACAGGGCGAGCGGCATCCAGGCGAGCGGCGAGACGGGCTTCAGGATCTGGATGTAGGGATCGAGCGCGCGGCTCATCAGCGGCGACATGCCGACCAGGAACCCGGCCGGGATCGCGAACAGGACGGCCAGGACGTAGCCCAGGCCCACGCGGCCGATCGAGTAGGCGAGCTGGACCCCGATCCCCTTGTCGTTCGGCCCGCGGACGTAGAACGGGTCCTTCAGGTGCCCCCAGATCGTGCGGCCGACGTCGAGCGGCCCCGGCATGGCCGACTTCCCCGTCGTCGCGGCCTGTCCCATCAGCTTCGCGTATTCGGGGTCCATCTGCTGGACGGTTCCCGTGCCGCCGACCGCGAGTTGCCAGGCCGACAGGAAGGCGACGAGGATCAGGAGCGAGACGAGCCCGGACCGGAGGCGGAGCGAGGCCTTCATCGGCGGGGCGAGACCGGGACCGCGAGCGTTTCGCGGGCACGACGCGAGCCGTAAGCCCCTGCACGCGTCAAGATGGAGACCTCTGCACGGATGCGGGGGCTGTCACCCCCGGCGACGGCGAAGCCTTCGGGAAGGGGATCCAGGGCCACCGCGCGCTGGCTCTGGATCCCCTTCCCCTCCGCTTCGCTACGGCCGCGGATGACACGCGTGGGACGATCGCCGAATCCCGCGGGCGTTCCTGGCCCGGCTCTGAGGGACAGCATCCGGCTCAGCTCGCCCGCTTGATCGCGAAGGAGGCGAGATACTCTTCCGGCTTCGACGGATCGAAGGTCTTTCCCATGACGACGAAGGTCTTCGTGGTCGTCTCCGGCGGGGTCAGGCCCTGCTCCTTCATCAGCCGCTGGGCGTCGGTCGCGAGGTAGACCTGGGCCGCGACCTTCGCGTAGTCGACGTCGCCCTTGATCTGTCCCCAGCGCTTCATCTGCGTCAGCGTCCAGATCGCGAAGCTCTGCCAGGGGAACGGATCGAAATCGACCCGTTTCGGGTCGCGCTTGATGTTGCCGAGCCCGTCCGCATAGGTCCCGGTCAGGACCTGCTCCAGGACGACCGGGGGGGCGTTCAGGTAGTTCGCCGGCGCGATCGCCTCGGCGATCGCTTTCCTGTTCTCCGCCTTCGAGGCGAAGGAGGTCGCGTCGATGATGGCCCGCAGCAGCGCCCCGTAGCTGTTCGGGGACGTCGTCACGAACTCGCGCGAGGCCGCGAAGGTGCAGCAGGGATGCCCGTCCCAGATCTCCTTCGACAGGATGTGCATGAAGCCGACGCCGTCGTAGATCGCCCGTTGGCAGATGTTGTCGGGTGCGAGGAAGCCGTCGATGTTGTCGGCCCGGAGGTTCGCGACCATCTCGGGCGGCGGCACCGTCCGGAGCTGGACGTCGGTGTCCGGATCGATCCCGTGCTCGGCCAGGTAGTATCTCAGAAGATAGTTGTGATTCGAGTAATCGAACGGGATCGCGAGCTTCATCCCCTTCCAGTTCTTCGGATCGCGGTTGTTCTTGTGCTTGTTCGCGAGCGTGATGCCCTGGCCGTTGATGTTCTCGATCGCCGGAACCACGAAGGGCACCGGGTTCGACCCGAGGCCCAGCGTGATCGCGAGCGGCATCGGGGCCAGCATGTGGGCCGCGTCGTATTCCTTGTTGAGGGTCTTGTCCCGGATGATGGCCCAGCCGGCGGTCTTGACGACTTCGACGTTCAGGCCCTGCTTCTCGTAGAACCCCATCGGGGCGCCCATGATGATCGGCGTCGCGCAGGTGATCGGGATGAACCCGACCTTGAGATCCTTCTTCTCGAGCGGCCCGGCCCCTTGGGCGAGGGCCTCGGTCGCGGCCATCATCGGGAAGAACTGCGCGAGCGCCGCTGCGGCGGTCGAGGCTCCGACGGCCTTGAGGAAGCCCCGCCGGTCGGCGTCGCGCGGGAACAGAGCGCGCATCAGGCCGCTCTCGATCACGCGGCCGAACCGAGCCTCCTCCGCATCCGGGACGGCCGTGGCCTTCGCGTGCTCGGCCTCGGAGGCGTGCTCTCCGCACGAGCACCCCCGGCGGCGAAGGGAGCGGTCGGCGAAGGGGTCGTCGAACGTGGACATGGGCGCTCCGGCGATGGCTCTCTCCGCCAAGCAACCGACGTGCCATGGTTGGATGGCGGGCAATTCGATCGCGCGCGATCGAATGCCTTGCGCTTGAGCAGCACGGGCGCCAGGCTGCATCCGCATGAGGCAGACGAGACGAACGGAGGCCCGGACGGCTGGCCCGAAGGCTGCTTCGTCCGAGGAGGAGCGAGGGTTCATGAGCGCGAAGCAGGAGGCCAGGCACCGTCGTCGCGCGCAGGCTGCTCCTCCCGTCCCGGATGCGCTCGGGCTCGACGATCAGCTCTGCTTCGCCCTCTACGCCGCGAGCCGCGGCATGACCCGGCGCTACCGCGAGGAGATGGCCGGGATCGGCCTCACGTATCCGCAGTACCTCGTCATGCTCGTTCTCTGGGAGCACGGGCCGGACACCGTCTCCGGCATCGGCCGGCGGCTCGGCCTCGATTCGGGAACGCTGACGCCGCTGCTGAAGCGCCTCGACGCCGCGGGCTTCGTCGGCAGGAGCCGCGACCGGCCGGACGAGCGCGAGGTCCTCGTCACGCCGACCGAGGCCGGCTCTGCGCTTCGCGAGAAAGCCTGCGCGGCGAGGGCAGAGGTCGTGGCACGGCTCGGCTGGCCTGCCGCGGATGTCGATCGTCTCCGCTCCGAGCTGAAGCGGCTGCTCGCCTCGCTCGAGCCGTGAGACGCGGGTCGGAGGACAGGCGCCGCGTCACTCCTTGATCAGCGACCTGCATTTCGGGTCCTTCGTGAAGGCGCAGTCGAGCATCGAGGCCGAATCCCGCATGCTCTGCATCAGGAAGAGCGCCCCGACGGTGAGCGCGATCGCGAAGAGGACGCCCCAGACGGCGCCGTTCCCGGACGGCTCGTCATCGCGGTCGTTCTCGCTCATGGTGAGTTTCTCCCAAACCACGGGGGCGGGCGGAGAGACGACGATCGCCCGGCCCGGTCAAGGATGCCGCGCGTGACCTCACCCGAGCCCGACATCGCCACGTTCGTGATCGCGGGGCTCGACGCACCGGCCGAGATCCTGGTCGATCTCTGGGGCGTTCCGCATATCCGGGCCGGGAGCCGGCGCGATCTCTTCCTCGCGCAGGGCTTCAACGCCGCCCGCGATCGGCTGTGGCAGCTCGACATCTGGCGAAAGCGCGGGCTCGGGCTGCTCGCGGCCGATTTCGGGCCGGGCTACCTCGCCCAGGACCGGGCGGCGCGCCTGTTCCTCTACCGCGGCGACATGGCGGCGGAATGGGCCGCCTACGGGGTCCGGGACTGCGAGGCGGTCGTGACGGCCTTCGTCGAGGGTATCAACGCCTTCATCGATGCCCTCGCGACCCGGCCGGAGCTCATGCCGGTCGAGTTCGAGGCGACCGGGACGAGCCCGGCGCGCTGGCGGCCGGACGATGTCGTCCGCATCCGGAGCCACGCGCTCGTCGCGAACGTCCTGTCGGAGGCCGCGCGGACCGAGGTCATGGCCGCGGCGGATCTCGAGACGGACCTCGCCCGCCGGTCGATCGATCCGCCGCACGCGGTCATCGTGCCGGAGGGCTTCGACCCGGCGGATTTGCCGGCCGGCGTGCTGGACGTCTTCCAGCTCGCGACCGCGCCGGTGACGTTCTCGCCGGAGCGCCTGGCAGCCCCGCTGTCCGAGGCGTGGCGCTGGAGCCGCGTCAGCGATCTCGGGATCGTCTTCGCGGCCGCGCCGGAGGACGGCTCGAACAACTGGGCCGTCGCGCCCGGCCGCACGGAGACCGGACGGCCGATCCTCGCGAGCGACCCGCACCGCGTGTACCAGCTTCCGTCGCTTCGCTACGTCGTGCACCTCACCGCGCCCGGCCTCGACGTCATCGGGGCCGGCGAACCCGCGCTGCCGGGCATCTCCTTCGGGCATAACGGCCACGCGGCCTTCTCCATGACGATCTTCCCGACGGATCAGGAGGACCTGTACGTCTACGAGACCGACCCGGCCGACCCGGACCGATATCGCTACGGCGACGGGTTCGAGCGGATCAGGATCGTGACCGAGACGATCGCCGTCCGGGGCGCGCCGGACCAGGAGGTGCGGCTCGCCTTCACCCGGCACGGGCCGGTCATCGCCGCCGATCCCGCCAGGCATCGGGCCGTCGCGGTGCAGTCGGTCTGGCAGGAGCCCGGCAGCGCGGCCTATCTCGCGAGCCTCGGCGGCATGGAGGCCAGAAGCTCTGCCGACTACACGGCCGCGATGCGTCATTGGGGCGCGCCCGGCGCGAACCACGTCTACGCCGACGCCGACGGCCATATCGCCTGGATCGTGGCCGGCAAGGCGCCGCGCCGGCCGAACTGGGACGGTCTCCTGCCGGTGCCGGGCGACGGCCGATACGAATGGGACGGCTTCCACGATCCGGCCGATCTGCCCCGCTCGATCGACCCCGAGAAAGGCTGGGTCGCGACCGCGAACGAGATGAACCTGCCGCCGGGCTATCCGGCGGAGGAGAGACGGCTCGGCTTCGAGTTCTTCGAACCGTCCCGGGCCGACCGCATCGCCGAGGTGCTGGGCGGCGACGCGCCGCATTCCGTCGAGGCCGCGATGGCGCTGCAGACTGACGACCTGTCCGGCCCGGCGCGCCGGATCCTCGCCCTGATCCCGGCCGGGACCGGGCCGGCCTCCCGCGTGTTCGACGGCTGGTCCGGCCGGCTCACGGAGGACAGCCCCGCGGCCGCGCTGTTCGAGGTCTGGTGGACGCGACACCTGAAGCCCGCCCTCCTGGCGCGAGCCTCGGGGCACGATGCGGCGCTCGCGCGGATGCTCGCGCCCGGCGATCACGAGACGCTGCTCGCGGGGCTGGAGCGCCCGGGTCGGTTCCGCTGGCTCGCGACCCCGGCCGAACGCGACGCCGTCCTGTCGGAGACGCTGGCCGATGCGTTCGCGACCTGCGCCGGCCTGCTCGGTCCCGACCCGTCCGCCTGGGCCTGGGGGCGGCTGCACCACGGCCAGTTCGAGCATCCGCTCGGCGCCGCGCTCGACGCTCTCGGGCCGGGCCGGGACGTCGGCCCGCTGCCGATCGGCGGCTCGGGCTCGACGGTCATGAACACGCGCTATCGGCCGGGCGACTTCCGGGCGATCGGGGGCGCCTCCTTCCGGACCGTGATCGACGTCGGAGCCTGGGACCGGAGCCGCTTCATCAACGCGCCCGGCCAATCGGGCGACCCGCGCTCGCCGCATTACGGCGACCTCGCCCCGGCCTGGGCCGGCCGCGGCTACCATCCGCTGCTCTACTCGAATGAGGCGGTGGATGCGGTCGTCCGGATTCGGATCGTGCTGGTGCCGGCCGGGGCCGAGAGGGTATGACGCGAGCCGGCGGAAGGGAGAGCGATCGGTGGATGACGGCAAGGAGCTGACGATCACCCTGACCCGCGCGACGTCGGAGCGGGTGCGACGGCACGTGTCGTCGGGAGGCTACGCCAGCGCAAGCGACGTGATCGAGGCAGGTCTCGAAGCCTTGTCGTCACAGGACGACGGGCTCGAGAGCTGGCTACCCTGCGTAGCCGGTCCGACCCTGGACAGGATGAGGGCCGATCCAGCGAGGGGGTTGTCGCTTTCGGAGGTCAGGGACGTTCTGGCCCGCGACGGGCTCGCGCTCAAAGATTGAGCAGCCATCGTATCGTCTACTCGCCTGAGGCGAGCGAGGAGTTGCGGCGAATCGGGCGGTACGTCGCCAAGCAGACAGGCGAGCGAATAGCGGGCCGGTTCGCGTCCGCGATCCTTGAGCATTGCGAAAGCCTCTCCGTCTTTCCGGAAAGAGGCACCCGACGCACGACCTTCGGCGGGGACTGCGTCTCATCGGCTTTCGAAGGCGCGTGACCATCGCCTTCGCGGTCGAGGCCGACGTGGTGACGATCGTCGGCCTGTTCTACGCCGGTCAGGACGTCGAGCGCGCTATCCTGACCGTCGGAAGCTGAGGCAGGCTCTCCACGTCCGCCGACGCTGATGAGGGCGGATGCGTAGAACCCGTCGACCT
>CAXTKM010000093.1:8930-14007 GCA_964244795.1 uncultured Enterovirga sp. | reverse complement strand
GACCCGATACGCGCATTGACCTCACCGCTGGCGCAGGGCGGGATCGCTGCGGGCGCCGCGCGGAGGCGGATGACCCGCTCCGCCCGCGCCGCGAGATCGCGGCCGGCTTGGCCGCGGGTCGGCGGGGAGAGTTCGTTTCGCGCGACGAACGGCAACGTCGTGGAGGAGAGGCTGGAGAGATTGTAAGATGAGGCGCTCGGACGAGGGCCTTGACGATCGAACCTCCACGCAATCCGTACATCTCCGTGCCGCTGATGCTCGGCGTCGCCGCCGTCGCGGGCTACTGGATCGTCCTCGCGATCGTGGATTTCGCCGGCCTCAGGACGGTCTGGGCGGCCGGGGCCCTGTTCTTCGCGATGCTGGCCCTGACGATGTGGCTCGTCCGCTACGGCTGGCCCCGGCGGTAGGTTGGGGACCCTACTGGAAAGCAGCTCGCGGAGGGTCTACCTTCGTCCGAAGTCCCGAGCTGTTCCATGACCCACATCACGATCGAGCTGGATGACCCGACGTCGGCGGCGCTCGGCGATCTCGCGGAGCGCTACCGCCGTCCCATGGCGGCGTTGGTCGGCGAAGCGCTGGACGCGTGGCTCGACGTCCAGTCGGCGCATCTCGACGACATCAGGGCGGGTCTCGCTGAGGCCGAGCGAGGCAAGGCCGTGTCACGAGAGGAAATCGATCGGATCGTGAAGGGACTTGAACCCGGACGGTGATCGTCGTCTGGACCCCTCGGGCGGCTCGGGGCCTCCGCGACGCCCGCACCTACATCGCCGAACACGACGAGGCGGCCGCGACCAGATTGGCGGCGCGACTCGTAGAGCGCGCGGATAAACTCGCCCGCACCTCGTGGATGGGCAGGCCGGGACGGGTCGAAGGGACGTTCGAGCCGGTCGTCTCAGGTACGACTTATATCATCGCATACCGTCTCTCGCCGGGACAGGTCGACATCCTGGCGGTGCTCCACAGTCGCCGGCGCTGGCCGCGGCATTTCTGACTTCAGGATCCCATGACCACCTTCTCCCCCCGCGAGATCGTCTCCGAGCTCGACCGCTTCATCGTCGGACAGGGCGACGCGAAGCGCGCCGTCGCCATCGCGCTCCGCAACCGCTGGCGGCGCCAGCAGGTCGAGGGGCCGCTGAAGGACGAGATCGCGCCGAAGAACATCCTGATGATCGGCCCGACCGGCTGCGGGAAGACCGAGATCGCGCGTCGCCTCGCGCGTCTCGCGGGCGCGCCCTTCCTCAAGATCGAGGCGACCAAGTTCACGGAGGTCGGCTATGTCGGTCGCGACGTCGAGCAGATCGTGCGCGACCTCGTCGAGGTCGCGATCGGGCTCGTGCGCGACGAGAAGCGCCGCACCGTCGCGGCCAAGGCCGAGCTCGCGGCGGAGGAGCGCGTCCTCGATGCGCTGGTCGGCACGACCGCCTCGGCCTCGACCCGCGACGCCTTCCGCCGGAAGCTCCGGGCCGGCGAGCTCGACGACAAGGAGATCGAGATCGAGATGACCGGCCCGGCCGGGTCGGGCCTGCCGATGTTCGACATCCCGGGCATGCCGGGCGCCTCCATGGGGGCGATCAACCTGTCGGACGTCCTCGGCAAGGCCTTCGGGGGCGGCCGGCCGAAGAGCCGTAGGGTCACGGTGCGGGAGGCCTACGGGCCGCTGGTCGCCGAGGAATCCGACAAGCTTCTCGATCAGGACAGCCTCGTCGGCGACGCAATCCGTCAGGTCGAGGAGAACGGCATCGTGTTCCTCGACGAGATCGACAAGATCTGCGCCCGCTCCGAGGGCGGGCGGGTCGGCGGCGACGTCTCGCGCGAGGGCGTGCAGCGCGATCTCCTGCCGCTGATCGAGGGCACGACCGTCTCGACGAAGCACGGCCCGGTGAAGACCGACCACATCCTGTTCATCGCGTCAGGCGCCTTCCACGTCTCGAAGCCGTCTGACCTCCTGCCCGAGCTGCAGGGCCGGCTGCCGATCCGGGTCGAGCTGAACCCGCTCACGACGGACGATTTCCGCCGCATCCTGACCGAGACGGAGGCCTCGCTGATCAAGCAGGCGACGGCCCTCATGGCGACGGAGGGCATCGCGCTCGCGTTCACGGACGACGCGATCGGGGCCTTGGCGAAGGTCGCGTTCGACGTGAACGCGTCGGTCGAGAACATCGGGGCGCGCCGCCTGCAGACGGTGCTGGAGCGCGTCCTCGACGACATCTCGTTCACGGCCTCGGAACGCTCTGGCGAGACCTTCCGGGTCGATGGCGACTACGTCCGGGGTCAGGTGGAATCGCTCGCCGCGAACACGGATCTCAGCCGCTTCATCCTGTAGCCTGTGCGTCACCGGGTCGATCCCGGTGACGCCGGTCGAGCCGCGGCTACCGCTCGTCCAGAGCGGCGCTGGCCTCCCGGAGCATGGCCTTCGCGTCCCGGACGATCGTCTCCTCCTTGAACCGGTAGGATCCCTCGGGCTCGCCGGCCATCGGGAACTCGAGCGTGATCAGCTTTGCCGCGCCCGGATCATGCGCGCGGGCCGCGAGGACCACGTGCCCGCGGCCTGCCTTGACGCTCACGTCGATCACGAGAAGGTCCGTCATCAGGGCTCCTGTCGGGGTCATCCGCGAGATAGCGAGGCGTTGAGTCAGGAGCGTGTCGGCCGGATGGCGGGACCCGGTCGGTGCCGCATCGCACCTGATCGTCGCTCGAACGTCGATTCGACCGGCATCGGCGTTATGCGGGCAGAGGTGTGAAGGAGGATCGCGATGGCCCAGCAATCACCGGCCCAGCAATCACCGGCCCAGCAATCACCGGCCCAGAAGGAGACCGTCGAGCGCGTGATGCACGAGTTCAAGCATGGCGAGCTCAGGACGGGCGCGTCCGGCCCGAAGGTGAGGAACCCGAAGCAGGCGATCGCCATCGCGCTTCGCGAGGCGGGCGGCTCGAACCGGGAGAGCCCGGCCCAGAACCGGAAGGCCCTCCGGCGCACGAAGGGCAAGGAGCGGCGGGGCGAGACCGCTCAGGCGGAGGCCGAGACCGGCCCCGACGCGACCCGGGCCGGCCTCTACGAGCAGGCGAAGAAGCGCGGCATCCGGGGCCGGTCCACCATGTCGAAGGCCGACCTACAGCGAGCGATCGGCCGGTAGAGGCGGCATCCGGCACGCGCCACGGCTGCCCTTCCGGGGCTCGCGAAGCGAGAGCCCGGAACCCATAGACGCTGACGGTTCCAGCTTTGACGGCAGGTGTTCGTCGGCGACGTCGGCGTCTATGGGCTCCGGGCTCGGCTTCGCCGCCCCGGAACGACAGCTCCGGCTTCGTGAAAAGGTCTCCGGCATCACGATGACGTCGCGTCCACGACCGTCCTCATCCCGAGGTGCGAAGCGACGCTGATCCTCGAAGGTCGCAGGGCGCCTCAGCCTGCTGCAAGCACACCCGTCAGCTCGGCGCCTCGACCCGGATCGGGCCGATCCGGCAGGAGCGGCGGTCGACCTCGGGGCAGGGCCGGAACGACCGGAGGTCCCGGGTCATGCAGACCCGGACCTCCTGCAATGCGCCGCGGCGGCATTGCACCGACATCATGTCCGAGCGCAGGCCCGCATTGGCCTCCGTGAAGGCCCGCTCGATCGCCTGAGGCGTGGTCTGGCCGTCGCGATCGAGCGCGGCCAGCGCATCGGGCACCCGGACCCGGTCGCGCGCGCTCCGGACAGCCTTGAAGTACTCGACCGGCCCGAGGCCCGAGCAGGTGCCGTGCTGGCGCCATTCGTAGCGGGCGAGCCGCTCCTCTGGAAATACCCCGTCGGCCTCGTCGAGCGCCGAACGAGGCAGGAAGCGCTCGGTCCCGCAATTCGACGGGAAGCCGCGCTCGTATTGCGGCCAGAGGCCGTGCACCACGAAGCCGAGCCGGCGGCCGCTCTCGCATTGCCGCGAGCCGCGCCCGCTTCCGGTCGAGGCGCAGAAGCCCGGCGACCACGAGAGCGCGAGGACGTAGAAGTCGAACTCGCCCGGGGTGCCAGCGCCGCGGTTGTCCCGCTGCGCCGCCGCGGGCGCGCTCCAGAGCGCGATCGAGACCGCCGCCAGGGCGGCGAGAACACCGGACGTCCGCAGCATCGGGGCGTCAGGGGCGAGCCATGCGGCAGGATGGCGAATAGGCGAGGTTGCGGTCGAGCCCGAGCACGCACCATTCCACGCCCCAGTCGACGCCGAGGAACCCGAGGTCCTCGCGGACGGAATAGTCGATCCGGCGCCGATGCCCGTCCGACACGGTCGCGGACGCCGTGCAGTAGCGGCGCGGGATCGTGTCCAGCCCCCAGGGCCGCCAGGCGAGCGGCTTGATCTGCGTGTACTCGACGATCGTCAGGGCGGAGTTCCAGAACTTCGCCTCCTTCTCGGCGAAGGCGCTCGAGATCTCGGCCAGCACGCCCGGGTCGCCGCAGACGGGGAGGTCCCCGACATAGGGGATCGTGCGCTTCTCGGCCGGCACGATCTCGGCCGCCCGGAGGGTGGCCGGGACGGCCGACAGCAGGGCGCAGCCGATGAGGATGAGGAGAGGCCGCATGGTGACGATCGTCCTGCCGGATGAGGCCTCGACCATGCGGGCCCGGGACCGCGAGGGTCAATGGCGCCGGTGCAACACTCGGGGCTCGTCTGCCGCGTCAGTAGAGGCCCGTCCCGATCGATAGATGCGGCTGGATCCGCAAGGGCTCGCCCGCGGAGGCCATCGGCCGGCCCGATCGGCCGGGAGGATCGGGCGCTCGGACCGGCGGCCCGGACGCGCTCGGACGGGGGCCGCCCGGCCCCGGTCTGCGCGAGGCGGAGACCGCGTAGGGGTCGTCGTCCTCGTCGACATCGAGCGCCGGGACCGGCGCGCGTTCGGGCCGGATCGCGGGTCGGGGCGGCGAGGATCGCGCGGCGTCGGGGCCGATCCGGGGATCGAACTTGATCACGGGACGGCAGACGTGGCGCCGACCGGCCGGATCGTGCCGGGCGAGGTCGAGGTGGAAATGGTCGTAGTGGAACGTGTCGGAGCCCGGCCCGAGCACGGTCGTGAAATGCCGGCACGCCCCGACGAAGACCTCGCGCAGGAAGTCCT
>CAXTKM010000093.1:0-8920 GCA_964244795.1 uncultured Enterovirga sp. | reverse complement strand
GGCGGCCGCGCCAGCCGGCCTTCACGGTCAGCTCGCGGCCGTCGGCGAGCCGAAACGCCATCACGTCGAGCGCGTTGCCGAAGGCGTGCTCGGAGGTCTTCGCCCCGCCCTGGTTGTTGCGGGGGCGGCAGGAATAGGAGCCGCCCCGGATGTCGGCCACGGCCGTGCCCAGGTAGAGCTCGGCCGCAGGCTGGACGATGCGAGCGAGCCAGGCATCGATCTCCGGGATGATCGGGCAGGCGAGCGTCAGCTTGCCGGTCAGCCCGACGGTGCCGCCCGCGAACGCCGAGACCCGGAGCGGGTAGGTGATGCCGCAGGTGCCGGGCCCGTCGATCTCCCCGATCTGCACGATGGCGGCGGACGGGGTCACGCGACCGGAGGCGGCGCAGGCCTCCTCGGCCTGTCGCCGCCACGGCTCGCGCACCTCGTAGGCGAACCGGCCGCAGCCGACGAGGGCCGCCACCACGAGGGCGAGGGCCAGGCACGCAACGCAGGCACGACGCATCCCTTCAAATGCGACCGATCCGGTTAAGGCGCGATCAACCCGGGTGTCGCGCCGCTGCCTCGTTTCGGGGCAGCGAACGCCGCCCGATGTCTTGCGGCCGCGGCCCGGATCGGATTGACCTGTCGCGGGCGCCGCGGACGGGCCGCATCGAAGGACGTGTCATGCTTTCCCTCGTCGACCTGCTCGGCCGCATCCGGTCCGGCGAGCTCAGCCCGGCGGACGCGATCCGGTCCTCGCGAGAGGCGATCGCGGCCCGCGAGCAGGAGGTCGGCGCCTTCGTGCGCCTCGCGGAGGACCCGCGTGCCGGCACGGGGCCGCTCGCCGGGATCGCGGTCGCCGCGAAGGACATCATCGACACGGCCGACATGCCGACCGAGATGGGCGCCGCGATCTACGAGGGCTGGCGGCCGCGGGCCGACGCCCCGGTGATCGCGGCGCTCCGGCGCGCGGGCGCGACGATCATCGGCAAGTCGACCACGACCGCCTTCGCGTCGGCCGACCCGACCGCGACCCGCAACCCGCACGATCCCACGCATACGCCGGGCGGTTCCTCGGCCGGATCGGCCGCGGCGGTCGGTGCCGGGATGGTGCCGCTCGCGCTCGGCACCCAGACCGGCGGCTCCGTGATCCGTCCGGCCTCGTTCTGCGGCGCGGCCGGGATCAAGCCGTCCTTCCGGCTGATCCCGACGGTCGGGGTGAAGTGCCTCGCCTGGACGCTCGACACCGTCGGGCTGTTCGCGGCCGGGACGGCCGACCTCGCGGCCGGTCTCGCGATCCTGACCGGGCGGCCGATGACCGAGGACCGGGTCGGGCCGCCACGGCTCGGCATCCTGCGCCAGCGTTTCGCGGGCGCGGCCGACCCGGACGGCGAGGCCGCGCTGGAGGAGGCCGCATCTCGGCTCGCCCGGGCCGGCGCGGTCCTGGTCGAGCCCTCGGAACCGTCCAGCCTGGCGGAGGGCTGGGACGTGCATCCGGTGATCCAGGATTTCGAGGCCGCGGCCGCGCTCGCCTGGGAGTTCGATGCCTGCCGGGACCGGCTTCCGCCGAAGATCGGGGCGAGCCTCGTGGCCGGCCGGGAGATCGCGGCCACGGATTACGACGACGCCCGCCGGGTCGCCAACCGCGCTCGTCGCGACGCGAAGGATCTGTTTCGCGGCATCGATGCGATCGTCACCCATGCGGCGCCCGGGGCCGCGCCGCACGGTCTCGAGTCGACCGGCGACCCGCGCTTCAACCGGGTCTGGACGATGCTCGGCACGCCCTGCGTCTCGGTGCCGGGCCTCCGGGGAGCGGGCGGGCTGCCGATCGGGATCCAGGTGGTCGCGCCCTTCGCCCGCGACGGCCTCGCGCTCGACGTCGCCCGCTTCGTCGAGCGCGCCCTCGCCCCACCCCGGCCATAAATGTGTCCGTGCAGTGCAACATGCAGGCCTGCCAACCACTTGGCGCGGGATGCTAGCGCCGTTTCGTGAACAAACCGTAGCCGTCTTCGCGCCGCATCCATGAATCCGCTTCCCAAGCTGAAACCGATGCTGCTAGCGTGGCGTTAGTGCTCGGAGCAGGAGGCGGCAGTGGACCTGATCGCGAGGCGGGATTGGTGGTCGACCATGCAGATCGGGGCGTTCTGCGCCTCGCTCGGGTTTCTGGGAGCGATCGTGATGGGGCTGTTCTGATCGGCCCGACGAGACTTCATCCACGACGATCGAACCGCCGCGAGGCGGTTTTTTCTTGGCCCAGGACCCCGATGCCGCGGTGCCGTCGGGCAGACCCGATCCTCCGCCGGACATCTTCATGACGGCCGTCGTGCCCTGGGCAGGCCTCGCCGGCCTGTCGTTGGTCCTGTCGGTGGCGTTCACGGCGCTGTCCGTGCCGGCCGCGGTCCTGATCGGCCCGATGCTGGCCGCGATCGGGTTCGGCCTCTCCGGCTCCGCGGTCCGGGTGCCTCGACCGGCCTTCAACCTCGCGCAGGGGCTCGTCGGCTGCTTGATCGCAGGCTCGGTCACGCCCGAGATGGTGGGCGAGGTCGTGCGCGACTGGCCGGCCATGCTGTTCGGGGTCGCGTTCACGGTCGCGGCGAGCGCCGCGATCGGCTGGCTCTGCGCCCGGTTCGGAACGCTGCCGGGCTCGACCGCGGCCTGGGGCTCCACCCCGGGCGCTGCCTCGGCCATGGTCGCGATGGCGCAGGAGTTCGGCGCCGACCCGAGGCTCGTCGCGACGATGCAATACGTGCGCGTGATCTGCGTCGTCATCGCGGCCTCGATCGTCTCCCGGGCCCTGATCGCCGCCGTGCCGCCCGGGATCCCGGGCGCCGCCGTGGCCGGCGCGCCGGACAGCGCTCTCGGGCTCGCGGCGACCCTCGCGGTCGCGGCGACGCTCGCGGTCGCGTTCGTCGGCTCGTGGATCGGCCGCCGGCTCCGGGTCCCGGCGGGCGGGCTCCTGGTGCCGCTCGCGATCGGGGCCGCCCTGAACGCGAGCGGGCTCGTGCACCTCTCCGTCCCGGCCTGGCTGCTCGCGATCGCCTATGCGGGGATCGGCTGGACGATCGGCCTCCAGTTCGAGCGCGACTCGATCCTGCGATCCTGGCGGGCGCTGCCGGAGATCCTGCTCGCGGCCGTGGCGATCGTCGGGCTCTGCGGTCTCGCGGCTTATCTGATGGTCGGGCTGATGGGCATCGCTCCTCTCAGCGCCTTCCTGGCGACCAGCCCGGGCGGCATCGATACGGTCGCGATCATCGCGCTCTCGGGTGGGGCCGACACGCCCTTCGTGATGGCGCTGCAGACGCTGCGGGTGCTGACCGTCGTCGTGACCGGCCCCGCGATCGCCCGCCTCCTGTCCCGGGTGGCCGAACGCAGAGACCCCTGAATCAGCCGGGCAGGAGGCGCGGCTGGGCCGGGAAGGCGACGCCGTCGTAGATCTCGGCCAGCGGCAGCTCGACCCCGATGCCGGGCATCGTCACGGTCTTGTCGAGCCCCTCGGTGCGGGTCTTCTCCCAGGACCGATCCGGAAGCCGCGACCACAGCACCACCTCGGGGGCGTTCGGTTCGACGACCAGCACGTAATCCATCGTCTCGACGGCCTTGTACTCCGCGAGCTTCTCGATCGTGTCGAAGTCGCGCGTCGAGGGCGACAGCACCTCCATCACCATCCGGGGCTCGGCCGCCGCGAAGGCATTCGGGTCACGGCGGCCGCAATCGACGCCCACGTCCGGGCGGCGGATCTGGCCCGGAAACGTCTCGACGCCGCCGTCACCCGTGAACGGTCGGCAGCCGCTTCCTCGCAACTGATTTCCGATCGAGACGAGCATGTTGACCACGATGTCGTCATGCGCGTTCTTCGCTCCCGCCATCAACCGGAGCGGAAACCCGCGCACCAGCTCGTAGCGCTCGGCTTGGCGTTCCTGCCAGGCGAAGAACGCCTCGACCGTCCAGGGTTTCTCGGCTCGCTGCGCCATCGAGGCCTCCGGGCGCAGCCTAGCAAGGCGCGCCGGCGCTGGGAACAGCGCCGCCGCACAGGGACCCGACGACCCTCGACACTCCGGCCGGGTCGACCTAAGACGCCTCGGTCTCTCTGCCACGTCAGGACTCCGCATGCAGCCGCAGCCGTTCAGGGTCGGGATCGCCGGCCTCGGCACGGTCGGGGCGGCCGTGCTCGACATCCTGGCCCGGCGCGACAACCAGCTCGCCGAACGGGCCGGCCGGGCCGTGCGGGTGACGGCCGTCAGCGCGCGGGACAGGAACCGCGACCGCGGGCACGACCTTTCCCGCTACGCCTGGTTCGACGACCCGGTCGCGCTCGCCCGGTCGGGCGAGGTCGATTGCGTGGTGGAGCTGATCGGCGGCGAGGCCGGGGTCGCGAAGGCCGTCGTCGAGACGGCGCTCGACGCCGGCAAGCACGTGGTGACCGCGAACAAGGCGCTGCTCGCTCGGCACGGGCTCGAGCTCGCCCGCCGGGCCGAAGGCAGGGGCCTCGCGCTCGCCTTCGAGGCGTCGGCCGCGGGCGGGATCCCGGTCGTGAAGACGCTGCGCGAGGGCCTGTCCGGCAACGGCGTCACCCGGCTCTACGGGATCCTGAACGGCACCTGCAACTACATCCTGTCCCGCATGGAGAGCGAGGGCCTGACCTTCGCCGAGTGCCTGGCCGCGGCGCGCGATCCTGACCGCGCTCGCCTTCGGGGTCGAGGTCGACGCCGACGCGATCTACGTCGAGGGTATCTCGAAGATCACGCCGCTCGACCTCCGGATGGCGGACGAGCTCGGCTTCCGGATCAAGCTGCTCGGCGTCGCCGAGCGCGTGGGCGACGCAGGCATCGAGCAGCGGGTCCATCCGACCATGGTGCCGAAGGCCTCCGCGGTCGCGCAGGTCATGGGCGTCACGAACGCGGTCACGATCGACGCGGACGCGGTCGGCGAGCTGACCCTGATCGGCCCGGGCGCGGGCGGGTCCGCGACCGCATCCGCGGTCGTGGCGGACATCGCGGACGTCGCGTCGGGTCAGATCGGGCCGCCCTTCGGACGACCGACGGCGAGGCTCGAGCGCGCCGAGCGCGCGCCCATGCAGCGCCACGAGGGCGGGTATTACGTCCGGCTCACGGTCCACGACCGGCCGGGCGTCGCGGCCGGCGTCGCGACCCGCATGGCGGGCGCGAACATCTCGATCGAGTCGATCATCCAGAAGCGCCCGGTGAGCGCCGAACGCGACAAGCACGGCCGCTCCGGCGAGCCGGTGCCGCTCGTCCTCATCACCTATGCGGCGACCGAGGCCGCGATCCGGGGCGCGCTGGACCTGATCGCCGGGGACGGGCTCGTGTCCGAGCCCCCCCAGGTGATCCGGATCGAGCGCGACTGACCACTCTCACAGGAGCTTGAGCATGCCGGAGACCACCGTCGCGAAGCCGAGCCCGCTGCTCGAGCGCATCCTCACCCTCGAGCTCGTCCGGGTGACCGAGCGCGCGGCCGTCGCGGCGTCGCGCCTGCGCGGTCGCGGCCAGGAGAAGGCCGCCGACCAGGCCGCCGTCGACGCGATGCGGCGCGAGCTGAACACGCTGCCGATCGACGGCACGATCGTGATCGGCGAGGGCGAGCGCGACGAGGCCCCGATGCTCTTCATCGGCGAGCGGGTCGGCACCGGCCAGGGCCCGAAGGTCGATATCGCGGTCGATCCGCTCGAGGGCACGACGCTCTGCGCGAAGGACATGCCGGGCTCGATCGCCGTCATGGCCATGGCGGAGGGCGGCACGCTGCTCGCCGCGCCCGACGTCTACATGGACAAGATCGCGGTCGGTCCGGGATATCCGCCCGGGATCGTCGATCTCGACCGCTCGCCGGAGGAGAACATCCGGGCGCTCGCGGCCGCGAAGGGCGTCGAGCCGCACGAGATCACCGTCCTGATCATGGAACGGCCCCGCCATGAGGACCTCATCGCGAGGGTCCGGGCGCTCGGCTGCGGCATCCGGCTCATCACCGACGGCGACATCATGGGCGTGATCTTCACCACCATGCCGGGCGAGACCGGGATCGATCTCTACATCGGCATCGGGGCGGCCCCGGAGGGCGTCATCGCGGCCGGCGCGCTGCGCTGCATCGGCGGCCAGATGCAGGGCCGGCTGATCCTCGACACGCCGGAGAAGCGCGAGCGCGCCGCCAAGATGGGCGTCGACGATCCGGACCGGAAGTACAACCTGACGGACCTCGCCCGCGGCGACGTCGTGGTCGCGGCGACCGGCGTCACGGACGGGGCGCTGCTGCAGGGCGTGCGGTTCGGCCCGAACGTGATCGAGACCGACACGATCGTCTACCGGGCCTCGACCGGCACGGTCCGGCGGATCCGGGCCGAGCACCGCAACACGGCGAAGTTCCACCTCGAGGCATGACGGACGGATCGGCCGAGCGCCGGCCGCCGGCGCGAAGCGGACCGGCCGGAACGGACGCGACGCGAGGGCGCGCGCGACCGCGATGAGCGTCGAACCGCAAGCCGTCAGGCAAGAGGTCCTCCGGCAGCAGGTTTCGCGGCAACCGGTCTTCCGCGACGAGATCTTCCGCGACGAGGCCTCCCAGCTCATCCCCTCGCCGGTGCCGGCCCGGCTGCGACACGCGGGAGCCGGGGCGGGACAGATCCGGGCCGTGGTCCGCGAGGTCACGGCCGGCGCGACGGTCGCCTTCATCGCGTTGCCGTTCTGCGTCTCGGCCGGGGTCCTGGCCTACGAGCCGCTCGGCCGGGACTACATCGCGATCGGGGCCGCGGCCGGCATCCTGTGCGCCGTGTCCGGCGGGATCACGGGCGCGCTCGCGCGGTCGTCCTCCTTCATCCCGAACGTGCCCTCGGCCCCGATGGCGCTGATCCAGGCGAGCTTCGTGTCCTCGCTCCTCGCCAGCTTCGGGGGCGACGTCGCCCTGGCCCTCGCGGTCATGCCGCTCTCGGTCATCCTGGCCGGAATCTGGCAGGCGCTGTTCGCGTGGTCGGGCCTCGTCCGCGCGGTCAAGTTCACGCCCTACCCGGTCCTGGCCGGCTTCGTGACCGGGCTCGCGATCCTGACCGTCGCGCAGCAGTTCCCGCGCTTCTTCGACCTGCCCTCGATGGGCCGCCTCCTCGCGGCCTTCGCGCAAGGCCCGATACCGCCGCTCCTCCCGGCGCTGTTCGGGACCGCGATCGTGGCCCTGATCCGGCTGTCGGAGCGCGTCGCGCCGCGGATTCCCGCGATGCTGGTCGGGCTTGTCGGCGGCACCGCGGCCTGGCACGCGCTCGCGGCGCTCTCCCCGGACCTCGCGCTCGGCCGGACCATCGGGGCGGTGTCGCTCGGCCAGGCCTCGGTCGGGCTCGGGATCGGGCCGGACACGCTGCTCGCGGTCCTGCGCGACGGCCACGTCCTCCAGGCCCTCCTCCTCACCTCCCTGACGCTCGCGGTGCTAGGCACGCTGGACGTGACCTTCGCGCAGCGCGCCGCCCATAACCTCTCCGACATCCCGGAGGCGCCGCGCCGGAACCTCGTCGGGCAGGGCCTCTCCAACATCGCCTCGGCCCTGACCGGCGGGCTCGCGGTCACGTCCTCGATCGGGTTCTCGACGACGAACTTCGAGTCCGGCGGCCGGACCCGTCTCTCGACCGTCACGGTCGCGCTCGTCCTCCTCGCGGCGGCCCTCGCGATGCCGAGCCTCGTCTCGGCGCTGCCCATCGTGGTCCTGGCCGCGATCCTGATCTCGATCGCCTGGAAGATGTGGGACCGCTGGTGCCTGTCGCTCCTGCGGGACGCGGTCCGGCCGGAGCGCTCCGAGACCCGGACCCGCGCCCGCCGCAACGGCGCGATCGTGGCCGCGGTCGCGGCCGCGACCGTTCTCGGCCAGCCCGTCGGGGGCGCGCTGGTCGGCGTCCTGCTGGCCTGCCTCGTGTTCATCCTGGAGATGAGCCGCCCGATCGTCCGGCGCCGGCTCGATGGCCGGCAGGCCTTCTCGAAGCGCATCCGCTCGCAGCACGACCGCGCGGTCCTGGCCGCGCGCGGCGGAGCGACCGCGATCCTCGACCTGCAGGGCGTCCTGTTCTTCGGCAACGCCGACGACCTCGCCTCCGAGATCAAGGCCCAGGAAGGCGGGGCCGGGACCGTGATCCTCGACCTTCGCCGGGTCACCGATCTCGACACGTCCGGCGCCACGATCCTGCGCCAGATCGCCCTGCGGTGCTCGGAGCGCGGTGTCCGGCTGATGATCGCGGACGTGGGCGAGACCTATCGCGAGCTCCTGCAGGAGGCCGTCGCGGGCCTGCCCGGGATCGCGCTCTTCGTCGATCTCGACGTCGCGCTGGAGGCGGCCGAGGACGGGATCCTCGCCCGGCACGGCACGAAGGCCGGCTCCGTCGCGCTGCACGTGCACGAGACCGATCTCGCGGGCGGCCTCTCGGAGGCCGAGCTCGACGCGCTCCGCCAGCGGCTCGAGCCCGTCCGCTACCGGGCGGGCGAGGCGCTCTGCCGGACCGGCGAGCCCGCCGATCGGCTCTGGCTCCTGACCCGGGGCAGCGTCAGCGTCCGGATCGCGGGCGCCCATCACGTCCGCCGGGTCGCCGGGCTCGGGCCCGGGACCTCCGTCGGCGAGATGGGCCTCCTCGACCGCAGGCCGCGATCGGCGGACGTCATGGCGGACGAGGACGTGGAGGCTTATGTGCTGCTGGCCGACGATTTCGACGCGCTGATGCGCGACGAGCCCCATCTCGGCCAGTCGCTGCTCGTCACCATCGCGCGCCAGACCGCGCAGCGGCTGCGGGTGACCTCGGACGAGCTTCGGCTCGCGGAGATGTAGCCAGATGCTCAAGGTCCGGGTCATCCCCTGCCTCGACGTGAAGGACGGGCGGGTCGTGAAGGGCGTCCGGTTCCTCGACCTGCGGGATGCGGGTGACCCCGTCGAGCTCGCCCGCAAGTACTACGAGCAGGGCGCC
>CAXTKM010000092.1:0-14015 GCA_964244795.1 uncultured Enterovirga sp. | reverse complement strand
TGGCCCGCGAGCGCATCCGCTTCCAGGGCCTGCCGGCCCGCATCTGCTGGGTCGGGCTCGGCGACCGGCACCGGCTCGGCCTCGCGTTCAACGAGATGGTGGCGTCCGGCGAGCTCAAGGCCCCGATCGTGATCGGGCGCGACCATCTCGACTCGGGCTCCGTCGCGTCCCCGAACCGCGAGACGGAGGCGATGCGGGACGGGTCGGACGCCGTGTCCGACTGGCCGCTCCTCAACGCGCTCCTGAACTGCGCGTCCGGCGCGACCTGGGTCTCGCTCCACCACGGCGGCGGCGTCGGGATGGGCTTCTCGCAGCATGCCGGGATGGTGATCGTCGCCGACGGCACGCCCGAGGCGGCCCGCCGCCTGGAGCGCGTGCTCTGGAACGACCCCGCGACCGGCGTCATGCGGCACGCCGACGCCGGCTACGAGGCGGCTGTCGCCTGCGCCCGCGAGCAGGGGCTGAACCTGCCCGGCCTGTGATGCGCGTCCGTCCATCCCAACGCGGGTCGGGGTGAGCGGACGCGGAGGCTGGGTGCCGGCTTCGCCGGCATGAGCGGTTGGTGAGGCTGGATGGGATCCACCATCTGGCGACAGGCGATCCCACCTGCGGCCGGACTCAGTAGAACCGGCGGTAGTGACGATAGAAGTGGTAGCGCGGGCGGTAGAACCGTCGATAGTGGAAGTAGCGGGGACGGAAGCGCCTGTAGTAGACATACTGCACCTGCTGCACGTCGCTCGGGGCCGCCTTCGCGGACTGGGCCGAGGCACCGAGCGGCGCCGCCTGGCTCACGCTCGCGGTCGCCCCGAGCGCACCGGCGAGGATCGCGAGCACGAGGGCTCCGCGCCGCATCGCTCCCGCATGCCGGCCGAGCGGCCCGGCCAACATCGTCTGGATACCCTGGTTCATGTGACCCTCCTGGCGAGAGCCGATCGTGGCTCTCGATGGGGGAGACGGAGAGCGCGAGCGAAACCGGACACGTCATGATCGGCCGTCCCGCTGTCCGGTTTCACGGCCCGTTCGCGTCTCCCCCATCGACGGCGACCGCGATCGGGCAGGTGCCGCACAGGAGGTCATCATGCGAACCCATCGGCGTTTTCTCCTCGCCGCCCTCGCGGCGATCGTCACCGCCCCGGCCGCGCTCGCGCAAGGCTTCGACCTCGGGTCGAGCTGGCGGGTCACGGAATATTCGAGCGACGGCCGCCGCTTCGACGGCACCTGGACGCGGGTCGGGGAGCGCACGTTCCGGGCCCGCTGGCGCGACAGCTCCAACGGGCAGTCGATCGAGGACACGATCCGGTTCGTCGCGCTGCGCGGCAACGAGGTCGTGCTGCACCGGGCGGGGCTGAACGGGCGCTACTACGGCCGCCTCTCGCCGGACGGCCGCACGATCGAGGGCCGGGCGAGCTGGTATCGGGGCAACGACTACTGGACGGCGGAGGTCCGCTGACCGGCAGGTCCGCTGACCGGCAGGTCCGCTGACCGGCGCGGGCGGGGACGGGCCGGCGGCGGCGTGCGGACGGCCTATTCCACCTTGATCCCGGCGGTCCTGACGATCTGGCCCAGCCGCTCGACGTCTCGGGCGAAGAGGCGGCCGAGCGCCTCCTGGCCGCGTTCGTCCGGTCCGGGCGCGGCCGCCGCGAGGTCGGCGAAGCGCCCGCGGATCTCCGGATCGGCGAGCGCCGCCGCGAGCGCCTGCTCCAGGCGCGCGACGATCGCGGGCGGCGTCGCGCGCGGGGCCGCGATGGCGTTCCAGACGCTGAGATCGAACCCCGGCACGCCGGCTTCGGCGAAGGTCGGGACGTCCGGGATCTGCGGCGCCCGGGTTCGGCCGGAGACCGCGACCGCGGTGACGTTCCCGCCCGCGTGCATCGGGATCATCGTGACCGTCTGGTCGAAGCCGGCATCCACCACGCCGGCCACGAGATCGATGATCGCGGGTCCCGATCCCCGGTAGTTCACGAGCGTCGCCCGAGTGCCGGTCACGTTCGTGAAGAGGGCCGCCGCGAGATGCGTCGTCGAGCCGGCGCCCGCGGTGCCGAAATTCGTCCCCATCTCGGCCGCGCGCAGCTTCGCGAGGAAGCCCGCCATGTCCTTGACGCCGGATTTCTTGCTGAGCGAGAGCACGATCGGCACGGTCGCGACGAGGCCCACGGGCGCGAGGTCGCGGCGGGGGTCGAACGCGAATTGCGGGTAGAGCGCGGCGTTCGCGGCGAGCGAGCCCATGTTGCCGAAGCTCAGCGTGTAGCCGTCGGGCTCCGCCCGGACGACGCGCTGCGTCCCGGTCGAGCCGCCGGCCCCGCTCGTGTTCTCGACGATGATGGGCTGGCCGAGCTGCGCGCCCATCGCCTTCCCGACGATCCGGGCCAGGACGTCGGTGGTGCCTCCAGCCGCGTAGGGCACGACGAAGGTCAGCGGGCGGCTCGGGAAGGGCTGCTGCGCCGTCCCGCTCGCGACGGTCGCGATCAGCGCGAGCGCCGCCCAGGCGATGACTTTCATGCCGCTCTCCCTCGGATGGCTCCGGTCCGTCGGCTCCGCCGCGTCCGTTCGCTCGTCTTGGGGAGAGCGTGTCAGACGGCTCCATCGACCGCAACAGCGATTCTCGACCGCGTGGGGCAGTCACTCGAACGGACCCGAAGCGCTCGACGCGCTCCTCTCCCCCTTGCGGGGAGAGGCAGGGGGGGTCGTGCCGCCTGTCGAACGGAGAGTAGACGACCCGACCCCCCTCCGGCCCTCCGCGGAGTTTATCCTCGGGCTGGCCGAAGGCCAGAGCCGGGGGCTCGGGACCACCTTCCTGCCGGGCAGAGCCCGGTCCGCGAGGGGGAAGGCCATCGACAAGGCTACCGCTTCCTATACCGTCGCCGGCCGCCCTCTCACTCCGCGGTCCAGCCCCCGTCCAGCATGAGGGCGGAGCCGGTCATGAGCGACGACGCGTCGCTGGCCAGGAACACGATGCCGGCCGCGACCTCGTCGACCTGCCCGATGCGGCCGAGCTTGATCTTCGAGAGAACGGATCGCCGGAACGTGGCGTCCTCGAAGAAGGGCTTCGTCATCGGGGTTTCGACGAAGGTCGGGCAGATCGTGTTCACCCGGATGCCGGCCGGCCCGAGCTCGATCGCCATCGCCTTCGTCATCCCCTCGATCGCCCATTTCGAGGCACAGTAGACGGAGCGGTTCGCGCCCCCGACATGGCCCATCTGCGAGGACATGTTGACGATCGAGCCCGGCCGCCCAGTGGCCAGCATCGCGCGTGCGACCGCCTGGGCCGCGAAGAAGGCGGCCCGGAGGTTCAGGCCCATCACGCGGTCGAACGTCTCGGGCGCGACCTCGACGAAGGGCTCGGGGCGGTTCGTGCCGGCGTTGTTCACGAAGGCGTCGAAGGGTGCCGCCGCCGTGATGGCCGCCCCGAAGGCCGCGACGTCGGTCACGTCGATCGCGAGCGCATCGGCCGATCCACCCGTCTCCCGGATCCCGGCCGCCCCGGCCTCGACCTCGGCGGCCGTCCGGGCCGCGAGCGTCACGTGCGCGCCGGCCGCGGCGAGCGCCTCGGCGGCCGCGAGGCCGATGCCGCGGCCCGCGCCCGTGACGAGGGCGCGCCGGCCGTCGAGCCGGAAGCCGCTCATTCGGCTGCCGTCGCGTAGGGGATGTTCCGGCCGCCGTAGCGTCGGACCCTGACGTTCGCCTGCTCGGCATGTCCCGCGAAGCCCTCCAGCATGCACAGGCGGGAGCAGTATTCGCCGATCATGGCCGAGGCCTCGTCGGTCAGGACCTTCTGGTAGGTGACGGTCTTCAGGAACTTGCCGACCCAGAGCCCGCCGGTATAGCGCGCCGCCTTCTTGGTCGGCAGGGTGTGGTTGGTGCCGATGACCTTGTCCCCATAGGAGACGTTGGTGCGGGGCCCGAGGAACAGGGCGCCGTAGTTCTTCATGTTCCGGAGGAAGAAGTCCGGGTCGCGCGTCATCACCTGGACGTGCTCGGAGGCGATCACGTCCGCCTCGACGCACATCTCCTCGTCGTCGGCGCAGACGATCACCTCGCCGTAATCCTCCCAGGCCTGGCGGGCGACCTTGCCGGTCGGCAGGATCGCGAGCAGCCGCTCGATCTCCTCCATCGTGGCCCGGGCGAGACGCTCGGAGGTGGTGAGCAGGATCGCGGGCGAGTTCGGGCCGTGCTCGGCCTGGCCGAGGAGGTCGGTCGCGCAGAGCTCGGCGTCGACGCTGTCGTCGGCGATCACCAGCGTCTCCGTCGGGCCGGCGAAGAGGTCGATCCCGACGCGGCCGAAGAGCTGGCGCTTCGCCTCCGCCACGTAGGCGTTGCCGGGCCCGACCAGCATGTCGACGGCCCGGATCGTCTCGGTCCCGAGCGCCATCGCGCCGACCGCCTGCACGCCGCCGAGGCAGTAGATGACGTCGGCGCCGGCGAGGTGCTGGGCCGCCACGATCGCGGGCGCCGGCCGGCCGTTGAAGGGCGGGGCGCAGGTCGTGATCTGCGGCACGCCCGCGACCTTCGCGGTCACGACCGACATGTGCGCGGAGGCGAGGAGCGGATATTTTCCGCCCGGCACGTAGCAGCCGACCGACTGCACGGGGATGTTCTTGTGGCCGAGGACGACGCCCGGCAGCGTCTCGACCTCGATGTCCCGCAGCGCGGCGCGCTGGTGCTCGGCGAAGTTCCGGACCTGGGTCTGCGCGAAGGTGATGTCCGCGATGTCCCGGGCCGAGAGCTCGGAGAGGCAGCCGCGGATCTCGGCGTCCGTGAGCCGGTAGTCGGCGCGGTCCCAGCCGTCGAACTTGATCGACATCTCGCGCACGGCGGCGTCGCCGCGGCTGCCGATATCGGCCAGGATGCCCTCGACGACGGCGCGCGTCTTCGCGTCGTCCTCGGCCTTCTGGTCGGCGTCTCGCCCCCGTTTCAGCCACCGGGCCATGTCGTCTCCTCGCGTGTCGACGGGCTTCGTGGCCCGTGCCTCGGCGGCTACTGACCACGATCGGCACGGGCTGGAAAGCGTGCGAAGGGCCGCGCTGGCCGATCGCTCGACGGCGATCAGGAAGACGGATCGCCGGCCCGAGACAATATGATTGCCCAGCCTTCGCGCCGCTCGGTAGAACCACGGCCAAGCGCCGCCCTCAGCGGCTGGGCGGACGCGGCGTCGAGGGATGATGGCGGCAGGACAGGCGATGACGGCCGATCCCGATCGGCGCTCGGTGACGTTGGCCGTCAACGGCTCGCCCCACGTCGTCGACGTATCGGACGCGACGACGCTGCTCGCCGTCCTGCGGCACGATCTCGGCCTGACGGGAAGCCGCTTCGGCTGCGGGCTCGAGCAATGCGGCGCCTGCATGGTGCTCGTCGACGGCGAGGCGGTGCCGTCCTGCGCCCGGGCGGCCGACACGTTCGAGGGCCGGGAGATCACGACCGTCGAAGGGCTCGGCACGCCGGGCGCGCCGCATCCGCTGCAATCCGCCTTCCTCGACGAGCAGGCCGGCCAGTGCGGATACTGCCTCTCGGGCATGCTGATCTCGGCGAAGGCCCTCCTCGACCGGAACGCCGCGCCGTCGCGCGACGACATCGTCGCGGCGCTCGAGCCGAACCTCTGCCGCTGCGGCGCCCACACGCGGATCATCCGGGCCGTGCAGCGCGCGGCCGCGGTCCTGAGAGGAGAGGTCCCGTGAGCTCGAACGCGCTTCCGCTGAGCCTCATCGACCACCCGCGGCTCGACCAGTGGATCGCCTTCGACGAGCCGGGGCGCGTGCGCGTGATGACCGGCAAGGTCGAGCTCGGCCAGGGCATCCTGACCGCGCTGGTCCAGCTCGCGGCGGACGAGCTCGACGTCGCGCCGGAGCGGATCGACCTCGTGACCGGCGACACGGCCCGGACCCCGAACGAGGGCTACACGGCCGGGAGCCTCTCGACCGAGGTGTCGGGCGGCTCGATCCGGCTCGTCTGCGCCGAGGCGCGCGGGCAGGCGCTCGCGCTCGCGGCGGAAGGGCTCCGCTGCCCGCCGGCCGGTCTCTCGATCGACGACGGCCGCATCCTGCGCGACGGTCGGGAGACGGGGCTCGACTATTGGGCGCTCGCGGACCGGCTCGCTCTCGCGCGCGAGGTCCGTGGGACGACCTCGCCGAAGCGCGCCACGGAGCACCGCTGGATCGGCCGGGACCTGCCGCGCGTCGACCTTCCGGAGAAGATCTTCGGCGGCGGATTCATCCACGACCTCGCCCCGGCGCCGCTCCTCCATGCCCGCGTGCTGCGCCTGCCATGGCGCGGGGCCCGGCTCGCGTCGCTCGACGAGGACGCCGTGCGCCGGGCCGCGCGCGGATCGATCGAGATCCTGCGCGACGGTGCTTTCCTGGCCTTCCTGTCGCCCAGCGAAACCTCCGTCGCGCTCGCGGCCGCCTTCGCCCGCGAGCGCGCCGTGTGGGACGGCGGCGATCCTGTGGACGCCGCCGCATCCGAGGCGGATTGGCTCGAGACGCTGCCCTCCGCGCACCGCGTGGTGCAGGCCGCCGAGCCGCAGGCCGATCGCGACGCCGGCCCGCGCCTGTCCGCGACCTACTCGCGCCCGTTCCTCGCGCACGCCTCGATCGGCCCCTCCTGCGCGCTCGCCCTGTCGACCGAGGACGGGCTGACCGTCTGGACGCACGCGCAGGGCGTCTTTCCGCTGCGGGAGGCGATCGCGGGCGCGCTTCGGCTCGACCCGGCGCATGTCGCGGTCGAGCACCGGCAGGGTGCCGGCTGCTACGGCCATAACGGCGCCGACGACGCGGCCTTCGACGCGGCGTTCCTCGCGACGAAGCGGCCCGGGACCTGGATCCGGGTCCAGTGGATGCGCGAGGACGAGCTCTCGGCCGCGCCCTTCGGGGCGGCCCAGCGCATCACGGTCGAGGCGTCGCTCGACGCCGAGGGGCGGCCTAAAGGCTGGCATCTCGACGTGCTGAGCCCGACCCACGTCTCCCGCCCGGGCGCCGCCGGCAACATCAACCTTCTCGGCGCGCAGGCCTTGGCCGACCAGGCCATCGCGAGCGCGAGCGTCGATTTCCCGGACGACAAGGGCGGCGGCGCGTCCCGGAACGCCGCCGCGCTCTACGATGTCCCGCAGCACGTCACGCATCGCTTCATCCCGAGCCTGCCGGTCCGGACCTCGGCGCTCCGCGGCCTCGGCGCCTTCGCGAACGTCTTCGCGATCGAGAGCTTCATGGACCAGCTCGCGGAGGCCGCGGGCCGAGACCCCGTCGCGTACCGGCTGTCGCTCATCGGCGATCCGCGCGCGCGCCGCGTGATCGAGACGGCGGCCGAGATGGCCGGCTGGAGCCGGGACGAGGAGTTGGGGACGGGGCGCGCGAAGGGCATCGCGTTCAGCCGCTACAAGAACCGGGCGGCCTATTTCGCGCTCGTGGTCGAGCTCGAGGTGGACGAGGCGATCCGGCTGATCCGCGTCTGGTGCGCGGCCGATGCGGGGCTCGTGGTCAGCCCCGACGGGGTCGCGAACCAGATCGAGGGCGGCATCATCCAGGGCGCGAGCTGGGCGCTGAAGGAGCAGGTGCGGTTCGAGGACGGGCGCGTCGCGAGCGACACCTGGGACGGCTACCCGATCCTGCGCTTCTCGGAGGTGCCCGAGATCGAGCTCCGCCTCGTCGGCGACGCGACGGACCCGATCCTCGGGGTCGGGGAATGTTCGCAGGGACCGATCGCGGCCGCGATCGGCAACGCGGTCGCGCGCGCGCTCGGCGTCAGGATGACTGCCTTGCCGCTCACCCGCGAGCGGGTGATGGCCGCGATGCTGGCCGGCTGAGCGACTCGCCGCTCACCCCGACGGGAAGTCGGGGCCCAAAGTGACGCGAGCCTGGGTGCCGGCTTTCGCCGGCATGAGCGGATCCCGGGGCGGGCGGGGCTCTGCCCTACAGCCCGAGCAGCCGCTTCGCGTTGCCGCCGCAGATCGCCTCGA
The DNA here is from genome assembly GCA_964244795.1 of uncultured Enterovirga sp. Taxonomy (GTDB): domain Bacteria; phylum Pseudomonadota; class Alphaproteobacteria; order Rhizobiales; family Beijerinckiaceae; genus Enterovirga. The sequence goes on along the minus strand of CAXTKM010000092.1, from coordinate 6,070 downwards.
TCTGCGAGGCGTCGAGCGTCGCCGTCACGACGTGCTGGACGGGGTCGTAATCCGCCATGTCGAACGGGTAGTCGGTGCCCATCAGGATGCGGTCGGCCCCGAAGGTTTTCACGAGCGACTCGAGCTGGTCGGCCGTGAACACCACCGTGTCGAAATAGACCTTTCGCAGGTAGCTCGTCGGCGGGTTCGGCAGGTCGCCGTGGCAATCCGAGCGGGCGCCCCAGGCATGATCGATCCGGCCCCAATAGGCGCCGAGATAGCCGCCGCCATGCGCGGCCAGGATCTTCAGGTTCGGGTAGCGCTCGAGCACGCCGTCGAAGATCAGGTAGTGCAGCGCGATCGTGGTCTCGAGCGGGTTGCCGATGACGTTGTTGAAGTAGAAGCGCTGCAGCCGCTCGGCATGGGTGAAGCCGTTCGGGTGGATCACGACGAGCGCGCCGAGCTCTTCCGCCTTCTTCCAGAACGGCTCGTAGGCCGGGTTCGAGAGCTCGTTGCCGGCAACGTTCGTGAGGACCTGGACGCCCTTGAAGCCGAGCTGCGTCACGGCGCGCTCGAGTTCCTTCGCGGCCTCGTGACCATCCGCCATCGGGACGGTCCCGAGTGCGACGAAGCGGTCCGGCTTCCGCGAGACGTATTCGGCGAGCCCGTCGTTCAGCACCTGCGCCGCCTTGATCGAGATCTCGAGCGGCACCGTGTAGTAGCATTGCGGCGGCGGCGGCATGATGAGCTGCTGGTCGAGCCCCATGTCGTCGAGATGGCGCAGCCGCTCGTCCATGTTCGTGATGCGGGTCTTCAGGTCCTCTTCCTGCTTCGCGTTGACGGCGCGCGTCTCCGGCGACTGGAAGTGCGCGAGCGGCACGGTCGAGGGGTCGAGATGCGGCAGCGCGATCTTCGCCGCGGCCGGGATCGCGACGTGCGAGTGGATGTCGAAGGTGAGCGTCTTCGGCCTGATCTCGCGGCCGGGGCGCGGACGCGGCCGGGCCGCCGTCGGGTCGTACTTGTTCCAGATGTCGGCCATCGCGAGAATGCTCCTGTCGGGTGGATTGGGGGGGAGGGGTCAGAAGACCCCGAGGTGCTGGCGGATCGTCGCCTCGTCGGCCGAGAGCTCGGCCGGGCTGCCGGAGAACACGACGGCGCCCGTGTTGACGATCGCGACGTCGTCCGCGAGGTCGAGCGTCAGCTTGATGTTCTGCTCCACGAGCACGATCGAGAGGCCGTCGCGCTTCAGGCCCTGGATGATGCGGCCGACTTCGGCCACGATCTGAGGCGCGAGCCCCTCCGAGGGTTCGTCCAGCAGGAGGACGCGCGGGTTGGTGACGAGCGCGCGCCCGATCGCGAGCATCTGCTGCTCGCCGCCCGACAGCAGCGCCGCCGGCTGCTTCGCACGTTCGCGAAGCCGGGGGAACATGGCGAAGACGGTGTCGATGGTCCACGCCGCCGTCGCGCCGGGCCGCGGCTTCGCGACCGCGACCGAGAGGTTCTCGCGGACCGTCAGGCTGCGGAAGATGCGGCGGCCCTGGGGCACCAGCGCGACGCCGCTCGCCGCGATCGTCTCAGGCGCGCAGCCGGTGACCGGACGGCCGAACACCTCGATCGCGCCGCCTCGCGTGTCGACGAGGCCCACGACCGCGCCCAGCGACGTCGTCTTGCCGGCACCGTTCCGTCCGAGGAGCCCGAGGAGCCGGCCTTGGCCCAGCGCGAACGAGACGCCGTGCAGGACGTGGCTGTCGCCGTAGAAGGCGTTCACCCCCCGGAGCGCGAGCGCGTCAATGGCCAAGGTAGACCTCCCGGGTCCTGGGGTCGGCCACGACCTCGGCCCGCGAGCCCTCCACGATCACCTCGCCGAAATGGAGCAGCGTGATCCGGTCGGCGAAGCCGAGCGCGACGTCCATGTCGTGCTCGATCATGACGACGGTCACGTCGCGCGGGATCTCGGAGAGAAGCCGGGCGATGTCCTGGCGCTCCTCCGGCGACAGCCCGGCGAAGGGCTCGTCGAGGAGCAGCACCTTCGGGGCCTGGGCCAGCGCCATCGCGATCTCGACGCGGCGGCGCTCGCCGTAGGAGGTCTGCGAGAGGGGCCGGTCCTTGATCCGCGAGAGACCGACCCGCTCGAGCGCCTCCTCGGCTCTCGCGACGAGCGCCGTCTCGCGATCGAGCGGCGTGAACGGGTTCCAGCGCACGGACGAGAGCCCGAGCAGCGCGAGCGTGACGTTCCGCAGGATCGTGTCCTTCTGGAACAGCGTGATGATCTGGTAGGTGCGGGCGAGCCCGAGATGCGCGCGCGCCCGGCTCGGCGCGCGGGTGATGTCCTGCCCGAACAGCCTGACCGCGCCGCCGGTCGGCCGGAGCTCTCCCGTGATCAGGTTGAACAGGGTCGTCTTGCCGGCGCCGTTCGGGCCGATGATCAGCCGCCGCTCGCCGGGCGCGACGTCGAGATGGACGTTCCGGGTCACCCGGAGTCCGCCGAAGGACTTGCAGAGATCGTCCACCACGAGCGCGCTCACGACCGCGCTCCCGTCTCGGCCACCGTCGGCGATGGCTCCGGAACGACCCGTCGGGCGCGTGCGCTGCGCCAGAGGCGGGCCACGCCCGGCACGAGCCCGTCCGGCATGAAGCTGATGATGAGGACGAAGATGAACCCGAGCACCATGTTCCAGCGCTCGACATGGGCCGAGACCACGTTCTTCATGACGACGACGATCGCGGCTCCGACGACCGGCCCGGCGATCGTCCCGCTGCCGCCGGAGATCACCATCAGGAGGGTCTCGGCGGAGGTCTGCAGCGCCATCACCTGGGGCGAGATGAAGCCGTTGTAGTAGACGAAGAGGAGACCCGCGACGGCGGTCCAGAAGCCCGAGAACAGGAAGGCCGCGAACCGCACGAGCCAGACGTTGAAGCCGAGCGCGCTCATGCGCCTCGGCTGATCGCGCGTGCCCCGCAGGCTCGCCCCGAAGGGAGAGCGCACGAAGGCCGCCATCGACACGAGGCAGAGCGCGAAGACCGCGAGCGTCGCGAAGTAGAACGCCGTCGGCGAGGCGAGGTCGAGCCCGAAGGGCGACGGGCGGCCGCGCAGGTTCACCCCGTTGTCGCCGCCGGTGAAGCTCGCCCAGCGATACGCGATGCCCCACAGGATCTGGCCCAGCGCCAGCGTGATCATGAGGAAGCTGATGCCGGTCGCCCGGAGCGCGAGCAGCGCGAAGAGGCTCGCCATCGCGAGCGTCGCCACGATCGCGGCCGGGATCGCGGCGGCGTGGGCCCACCCGGCCCCGACCAGGATCGCGACCGCGTAGCCGGAGACGCCGAACAGGCTCGCGTGGCCCAGGGAGACCAGGCCGCCATAGCCCACGAGCACGTTCAGCCCGAGCGCGAAGATCGCGAAGAACAGGATCTGGCTCGCGATGTTCACGTAGTAGTCGCTGACCATCCAGGCCGGCAGGGTGACGAGGGCGAGGCCGAGCGCCAGACCGAGGACGACGCGCGGGATCACGTCGCCACCCGGCCCATCAACCCCTGTGGCCGGAGCACCAGGACCAGCACCATCGGCAGGAACAGGATCACGTAGGCGAGGTCGGGGAACATGGCCTGGCCGAAGTTGTAGAGGAAGCCGATGATGATGCTGCCGATCAGCGCCCCGACGAGGCTGCCGGCGCCGCCGAGGATGACCACGATCAGCGCGAGAGGCAGCATGTCGGCGTCGAGCCCCGGATAAACCGACAGGATCGGGGCCGCCATCACGCCCGCGAAGGCCGCGAGGCCGGCGCCGAGGCAGAACACCATCGTGAAGAGCCGCGAGACCTGGATGCCCATGATGCGCGCGATCGGGGCGTCGTCGACCCCGGCCCGGATCATCGCGCCGATCCGGGTCCAGTCGATCAGGACCCACAAGCCAGCCGCGACCATGACCGCGATCGCGGCCACCACGAGCCGGTAGAGCGGGAAGACGAGCCCCATCGACCGCACCGCCCCGCCGAACTCGGGCGGCGTCGAGGGCTGGATCGGATCGCCGGTCCAGATCATCAGGCAGAGATCGGCCACGATGAACGACAGGCCGAGGGTCAGGAGGACCTGTGCGAGCTCCTGTCCGGCGAGGCGCCGGAGCAGGAAGCGTTCGATCAGCCCGCCCACGACGACCATGACCGCGGCGCTGACGAGGGCCGCCGTCCAGAAGCCGTAGCCGCGCCCGAGCAGGGTCGCCCCGATATAGGCGCCCAGCATGAAGAACGACCCATGCATCAGGTTCGGGATCCGCATCAGCCCGAAGATCAGCGAGAAACCGGAGGACAGCAGGAACAGGAGCCCGCCGAGGCTCAGGCTGTTCACGGCCAGCAGGGACCAGACGCTCATGAAGGGATCCGCGAGCCTCGGCGCTACTTCAGGTTCTTCGCCGGAGGGCTGTCGCGCGCGTAGACCGGGTTCTTGATGAACTCGGCCGGATCGTAGGTCCAGAACTGGCTGACCTTGTGATACGTCTTGATCGTCGTGTTCACGAGCTTGCCGCCCTTGCGCTCGCAGCGGCGGATGAAGACGTCGCCGACGACGTTGCCCCGGTCGTCGAAGCTGAACGCGCCGCGCGGGGTGTCCGTCAGCGACACGGATTTCAGGGCCGCCATAAGGGCATTCTTGTCGTCCGTCTTGCCGTCGAGCTTCTGGATCGCGGCCTCGACGCACTGGCCGGCGATGTACATGCCGGCCGAGTAGGCGCCCGGGATGACGTCGTAATCCTTCGCCATCGCGGCGACGAACCGCTTGTTCGAGGGCGTGTCGTGGTCGGCCGTGTAGAAGGTCGCCGAGATCGCCCCGACCGCCTCCTCGCCGAAGCTCTTCAGCAGGGCGTCGTCGATCGCGGTCCAGCCGCCGAAGACCGGGATCGAGCCCTTGAGCCCGAGATCCGCATAGGCGCGCAGGAACTTCAGCGGGTTCGAGCCCGCGAAGCCCTGGAACACGCCGTCGACCGCGCCGATCTGGGCGATGAAGGGCGTGAAATCGGGCGCGTTCAGGGGCGGCCAGAGCTTGCGGACGACCTTGCCGCCGTTCTCCTCGAAGACGCGCTGGAAGGCCGAGCATTGCTCGTGCCCGAAGGCGAAATCCTCCGAGATCGTCGCGACCGACTTCAGCTTCATCTCCTTCGCGGCGTAGTCGCCCATCACGTGCGAGCACTGGCCGGAGGTCGCGGACGGGCGCACGATCCAGGGATTGACGTTGCGCTGCGTCACGTCCTCCGCGGCCGCGAGGCTGATCAGCGGCACCTGCTGGGCCCGGACGTATTCCGTGATGGCCAGGAGCTCGAAGGCGGCGAGCGGGCCGAGGATGACATTGACCTTGTCGCGCTCGACGACCTCCTGGACCTTGGTCCGGGTGCCGGCCGGGTTGCCGCCGGTATCGGCCACGACGACCTCGATCTTGCGGCCGCCGAGCATGGAGCCCTTCTCCTTCAGGAAGGTCGTGAGACCCTGCTCCATCTGGATCCCGCCCTGGGCGAGCGGACCCGTCTTCACGGTCAGGAGGCCGATGCGGAACGGCGCGGCCTGGGCCCGGACGATGGCCGGCATCGCGACGGCGCCCGCGGCAGCGAGCGTTCCCTTGAGGATGGTTCGGCGTTGCAAGGTCATGGTTCTCTCCCGGATCCGCCTCTTTCGGGCGGTCGTGCTTGAAGGTCAGCGATGATGCAGGCTTCGGCGGGGCCGCACAATCACGATGCCTGCGGGACGACGGGCAGAAGCACGTGATTGGCGCGACCACCCCCGAGATGCAGCGTGGTCGTGCCGCCGAACACCGCGGGCGGGCGATCGACAGGGTCGTCGTGCAGGAAGGGACCGCAGCCCGTGAGCTCGTTCTTGAAGTTCGACAGCCGTCCGCCGCTCCCGCCCGGATAGACATAGTCCCGGCCCCGGACCGTGAGGCCGACCCGATGGCCGGCCGGCACGACGATCGAGGTCGGCCAGAGCTCGATCTCGAGCGCGACGGGCTCGCCCGGCACCAGCGGCTCCGGGGCGTCGTGCGTATGGTAGGGGCGCCAGGGCCGGGTCAGGCCCGGGTCGAGCCTGCGGTGGGAGGCCCGGAGCCAGCCTTG
>CAXTKM010000091.1:0-14073 GCA_964244795.1 uncultured Enterovirga sp. | reverse complement strand
CTTCTTCGGCTTCGCGCAGTTCAAGCGATCCGCCATGCCGAACGGCCCCAAGGTCGCGGCCGGCGGCTCGCTCTCGCCGCGCGGCGATTGGCGCGCGCCCTCCGACGGCAACCCGGCCGCCTGGCTGGCCGAGCTCGACAGGAACGTGCCGCGCGAGGGGTGAGGGGCCGCTAAGGCCTTCTTCGAGACAGCGCCCGCACGAACGCCGGCTTGTCATTCCGGGGCGGCGAAGCCGAGCCCGGAACCCATAGACTCCGACGTCGTCAGGAGTGACGCGGGCGGCACCATGTTGGACGCGTCAGCGTTTATGGGTTCCGGGCTCTCGCTTCGCGAGCCCCGGAATGACAGGCCCCGATCGTCAGGACGGAGCCCTCCTTCGCCCCCACACACCCCTGACCACCAGGAACAGCAGCAGCCCCGCCGGACCGGCGAGCAGCGTGAGCGCCAAGCAGGGCAGAAGCGCGAGATGCGGGACCCCGCTGCGCGCCGCCTCCTCGGCTTCCCAGGTCCCGGTCCAGAGGTCGAGCGCGAGGTAGTGGAACCAGCCGATCAGCGCCGCGCGCGGGTCCGAGAACAGGCGCGCGATGCCGGCGAGGGTCGAGAGGTCCGGCGGCGGCCCGGAGCCGGGCCGCATCAGCGCGGCCGCGATCAGGGCGACGTAGCCGACCGCGAGCGCGATCGCGAAGAACCGGGCGAAGGCGACCGCAGCCCCTCGCCGGAGCGGCGCGAGGGCGAGCGCCAGCCACCCGAGCAGCGGGGCCGAGCTCGCGACCGCGAAGACCGTCTCGTCCAGCATCGGCTATCCCCCGAACACGCCTCGGCCGCCGCCCGATCCGGCTGTAACCACATTTCCGGTCGCGTAACCGGCCCCGCCTGCGGCGACATTGGGGCGAAATCCGGGCCTCCTAAACCCTGTCTCGCGTTCAACGAAGCGCCGACGAGAGCCCCGAGGCCCCCGCCGCTTTCGACCAGACAGACAGAGGACAGCATCATGACCAAGATCACCCTTCTCGCCGCCGCCGCTGCCGCCGCCTTCGCGTTCGCGGGTTCGGCCGAGGCCCGGAGCACGCAGACCATGCGGCAGGCCGGCACGCTGACCTGCAACCTCGACACCGGCGTCGGCCTGGTGCTCGGCTCGGTACGCGACGTCGCCTGCGTGTACGGCTTCTACGACCGCCGCGGCCGCTGGGTGCGGGAGAGCTACGCCGGCACGATGAACCGGGCCGGGATCGACCTCGGAATCACCAGCGGCCAGCAGGTCAGCTTCGCGGTCATGACGCCGGGCGGCCGGAACCGTGCGGGCCAGTTGTCGCGCGCCTTCGACGGCTCCTCGTCGGACGCCTCGGTCGTGTTCGGCCCCGGGACGCAGTCGCTGCTGGGCCAGGGTGGCGAGCGGGTCGGCCTGCAGGCCGTGTCGGGCTCCGGCCAGGTCGGCTTCGGGGTCGGCTTCGGGGCGACCGCGCTCGACCTCCACCGCGTCCCGAACGCGGCCTACACCTCCTTCCGCTGAGGGGCTTCCGGCGGGGTGGTTCGCCGCCCCGCCGCGCTTGACCGTCCGGCCCGCCCATCCTACCCGGACGGGCTTGGCCAGGAGCGCGGCACAAAAGGAGCGCGGCACGCCCCGATGTCGCGCCTCTTCATCAGCCATTCCAGCACGAACAATCCCGAGGCCGCGGGCCTGAACCTGTGGCTCCGGGAGCAGGGCTGGGACGACGTGTTCCTGGACGTCACGCCCGATCGCGGCATCGCGGCGGGGGAGCGCTGGGAGCGGGCCCTGAACGAGGCCGCCTCGCGCTGCGAGGCGGTCCTGTTCCTCGTGTCGCGCGCCTGGCTCGCCTCGCGCTGGTGCCGCAAGGAATTCGAGCTCGCCCGGCGGCTGAACAAGCGCCTGCTCGGCGCGCTGATCGAGGTGATCCCGGTCGAGGAGCTGCCCTCCGAGATCACCGAGACGTTCCAGATGGTCGATCTCGCGTCCGGGACGGACCACCGGATGATCCGGGCCGAGATCCCCCGGACCCACGAGGAGGTGCACGTCACCTTCTCCCGCGAGGGGCTGTTCCGGCTGAAGGACGGGCTCGCGAAGGCAGGCCTCGATCCGCGCTTCTTCCCCTGGCCGCCGGACAGCGATCCCGGCCGCTCGCCCTATCGCGGGCTGAAGCCGATGGAGGGCGAGGACGCCGGCGTCTTCTTCGGTCGCGACGCCCCCATCATCGAGGGGCTCGACATGCTGCGGGGCCTGGCGGAGGCGGCGGCGCCGCGGCTCCTCGTCGTGCTCGGCGCCTCGGGGGCCGGCAAGTCGTCCTTCCTGCGGGCCGGGCTCCTGCCGCGGCTCGCCCGCGACGACCGCACGTTCCTCGCGCTGCCGGTGATCCGGCCCGAGGGCGGCGCGCTCACGGGCGAGACCGGCCTCCTGCCGGCGCTGGACGCCGCGCTCGCGGAGCGCGGGATCCCGCAATCGCGGGCCGCGACCCGGACCGCGATCCTGGGCGGGGCCGCGACCCTGAAGCCGCTGCTCGCCCGGCTGGTGGACCGGGCCGTCCGGTCCGTCGTCGGCCGGGAGACGGGCGCGAGGCCGCCCGTCGTCACGCTCGCGATCGATCAGGCCGAGGAGCTGTTCGGCGAGGGCGTCGAGGGCGAGGCGATGCTCGCGCTCGTGCGCGACCTCGTCCTCGCGGACGATCCGGCCGTGATCGTGCTCTTCACGATCCGGTCCGACGCCTACGATGCGCTCGAGACCGCGAGAACCCTCGAGGGACTGCGGCAGCGCTCGCTCCCGCTCCTGCCGATGCCGCGCGGGGCCTACCAGACCGTGATCGAAGGGCCGGCCGCGCGCCTCTCCGGCACGACCCGACCGCTCGCGATCGAGCCGCGGCTGACGGAGCGCCTCCTGCAGGACATCGAGCGCGGCGGGGGCTCGGACGCGCTGCCGCTCCTGGCCTTCACGCTTGGCCAGCTCTTCGTCGATTTCGGCGGCGGGGGGGCGCTTCGGCTCGAGGATTACGAGACCTTCGGCGGCCTCGAGGGCGCGATCGAGGCGGCCGTCCGGCGCGCGCTCGCGGCCGCCGACCGGGACCCGCGGGTCCCGCGCGACCCGGCTGCGCGCCTGCTCCTGATCCGGCGCGGGCTGATCCCCTGGCTCGCCGGGATCGACCCGGAGACCGGCAGCCCGCGGCGCCGGCTCGCCCGCTTCGCCGACATCCCGGCCGACGCCGAGCCGCTGATCCGGCTCCTGGTCGAGCAGCGCCTCCTTTCCGTCGACCGGGTCACCCGGGTGGACGACGGGGTCGAGCGGAGCGAGATCACGATCGAGCCCGCCCACGAGGCGCTGCTCCGGCAATGGGGGCTGCTTCGCGGCTGGCTCGACGAGGATTTCGCGGCGCTGGCGGTGCTCGATGCGGCGAAGCGCGGCGCGCGCGACTGGGAGGCGAACGCCCAGGCGCCGGACTGGCTGAACCATACCGGCTCCCGCCTCGCCGAGACGGAGGAGGTCGCGGCCCGCGGCGACCTCGGGGCCGACCTCAACGCCGGAGCGCGCGCGTACCTCCTCGCGTGCCGGGCGCGCGACGACGCCGACGAACAGGAGCGTCGCGCCCGCGTCGAGAACGAGCGTCGCCTGGCCGAGAGCCGGATCCTCCTGGCCGAGGCCGACGCGGTCGCGTCCGCCGAGAAGGCGCGCGCGGCCAGCCGCTTCACCCGCCTCCTCGCGGCCGCGAGCCTCGTCGTGCTCCTCTGCATCCTGGGCGCGGGCGGCCTCGCGCTGCTGAACGTCCGGCAGGGCCGCGAGGCCGCGGAGGCGAGGGCCGCGGCGCTGGTCGAGCGCGAGGCCGGCGCGTGGCTGGAGACGTCGCGGACGGAGAGGCGCGACGGCAACGCGGTCGCGGCGGCCCGCAGCGCGCTCCGGGCCGTGAGCGCGCTCCCGGGCGAGGCCAACCGCTCGGCGCTTCTCGCCGCGCTCCTCGAGATCCCGACCCTTCTCGGCACGACGATCCTCGACGGCCCGGCGCAGGCGCTGGCCTGGCTGCCGGACGGGCGCCTCGGGATCGCCGCGCAGGCAGCGTTGCTCCGGACCGTCAGGACCGGCCCGGAGAGCCCGGCCGGCGCGCCCTGGCCCTCGCCGACCATCGAAGACGTTCGGGCGGGCTTCGCGATCGTGCGGGCGATCGGCCCGGTCGGGCCCGACCGAATGCTGGCCGTGCTGTCCGACGGCAGCATCGTCGGATGGGCGCGGGCCGATGCCGGCCGCTCGACGCTGCTGCGCCGGCCGGACGCGTCCGTCGCCGAGGCGGCCGCGATCGGCCGGACGGGGCGCAGGATCGCGATGGCGCTCGGCGGCGAGGGCGCCGCGGTCGCGACCTGCGCGACGGATGCGTCGCGCGCCTGCGAAACGCTCCGGCTCGGCGAGGCGCCGGCCCGCGCCGTCGCGGTGAGCCCGGACGAGGCCCGGATCGCGGTCGGTCTCGAGATCGGCGAGGTGGCGCTGTTCGACGCCGAGGGCCGCGAAGCGGCGCCGGCGGTCTCGGTCGGCGCGGCCGTGACGGCGCTCGCCTTCTCGGCCGACGGGCGTCGGCTGGCCGCTGGCACCGCTTTCGGCGAGGTCGTCGTGCTCGACGCCGCGACCGGCAGGCCGCTGATGCGGAATGCCGTCTCCGATCGGCCGGTCGGGGCGCTCGCCCTCGCGCCGGACGGGCGCGCGCTCGCGGTCAGTTGCGGGGCGGCCGCCGCCTGCCTGATCCCGCTCGGGCCGGGCGAGGGCGCTGCCCTGGTGCCCGGCGCCGCGCTCCGGCTTCCCGGCCACCAGGCCGTCGCGACCGGCATCGCCTGGTCGCCCGACGGGCGCGGGATCGCGACCGGCTTCGCGGACGGTCTGGTCCGCGTCTGGGACCGCTTTCCTGGCGATGCCGTCCTGTTGCCGGACCGGCCGACCGACGTGCTGCGAGTCGCGGCACGGGGCGGCGACCTGGTGCTCGCCGGCCCGTCCGGCATCGAGACGTGGGACTCGGCGACGCGCGGGTCGACCCGGCTCACGCTACCCGCAGGCCTCGAGGTCCGTTCGGTCGCGCCGGCGCCGGACGGCCGCGTGGCCGCGGTCCTGGACGACGGGTCGGTCGCGATCTGGCCGAAGGGTGGCCGCGGCGAGCCCCTTCGCAAGACCTGGGACGCGACGGCCAACCCGGGCCTCGCCTGGCTCGGGGCCGGCCGGACCCTCGCGGTCGCGCTGTCGGACGGGAGGGTCGCGCTGCTGGAGCCCGCGAGCGGGCAGGAGAGCTTCCTGCCCGCGATCGGTCCTGGCCAGGACTCGAAGCAGGACCGGAGCCAGGACCCCTGGGGGCTCGCCGCGTCGCCGGACGGCGGGTCCCTCTACGTGACCTACGTGAAGGGCGAGATCCGGCGCTGGGACCCGGCCGCCGGGACGCACGTCGTGCTGCGATCGGGAGCCGACGCCCCGACGGCGGAGCGCGGTGGCCCGGAGGGGATCGCGGTCAGCCCGGACGGTCGCCTCCTCGCGACGACGGCCGAGGACGACGGGATCCGGCTCTTCGAGACGGCCGGCGGCCCGCGCAGCGTCTTGCGGACGGGATCGCCGCAGACCCGGGTCGCGGCGTTCAGCCCGGACGGGCGCCGGCTCGCCGCGCTCGGCACCGACGGGATGATCGCGATCTGGTCCGCGACCGGCACCGGGTTCGAGAGAACCCTGTCGGTTCCGACGACGTCCGGCCGGCCGGGCACGCAGGAGGGCCGGCCCGCGAACTGGATCGTCTGGCAGGGTCCCGACACGCTCGCGGTCGCGACGGCTGCCGGAACCGTGGTCCTCGCGAATCTCGACGAGGCCGGATGGCGCCGCCGCGTCGAGGGGCTCGCGCTCGCGCTCGACCCTGTGCCTTGAGGCCGGCCGGGCCGCGTTCTAACGTGGTCTCCTTCGGTCGGGCCGAACGGGAGCTGCTGCTATGAGGTTCGGTCTCGCGGCGCGCCTCCTCCTCGCGGCGGTCCTGCCGCTTGCCTTCGCGGGAGCCGTCGCGGCGGCGGAACCAGGCCCGGATGCGTCCGATAAGGGAGCAGCCGGTCATGACGATACGACGGCCGCCACCGCGACCCGGCTCGCGCTGCCGGCCGAGCCCGGGCAGTGGCGGACCCGCTCCCAGCCCGTCTACGACGCCCGGACCCAGCAGTTGCTCCGCCGCACCGTGACGATCTTCGACACGCGGCCCTCGCTCGCCCGCGACTTCGTCTGGATCCCGGACGGCGGCGGAGACGGCGCGGCCGAGCGCGTCACCGGGACCGGGCGCCTCGTCTGGCGGGCCGCCGGCAAGCCGGCCTACGATCCTGCCGCCTTCCTGGCCGAGTATCGCGGCCGGATGCGCGACGGTCGCCCGGACGGGCAGGGCTCCTACCGCGACCGGCTCGGCCTCGCCTACGAGGGCGCCTGGGCGGCCGGGCTGCCGCAGGGCCAGGGTCGCCTGACGCTCGGGACCGGAGCCGAGTACGCGGGCCGGTTCCAGGCCGGTGCGGCCGACGGGCCGGGGCTGTTCTACGACGTCGACGGCGAGGTGTTCGAGGGCCGTTTCCGGACAGGATGGCGCGAGGGACGGGGCCTCACCCGGCTCCCGGGCGGCGGAAGCTACCTGTCGCAGTGGGTGTCCGGCGAGGAGGTCGCGAACTCGCGCAAGCTCCGGCTCGCGCAGCTCGGGCCGGTCCGCTCGCCGGTCGACGACGTCCGGCTCGGGATCACGGTGGAGCGCGCCGACGACCCGACCCTTTTGCAATACGGCTCGTACCAGCGCGAGAGCGGCCTCGTGATCCAGCCGAGCAGCCGGCGGCTCATGGAGCTCTGGAAGGGCGAGGGCGCGATCCAGCTCGTCGGGCGCGAGGAGGACCGGGGCGTGCGGGGCAGCTACGGGGTCTTCGCCTACGCGAAGGACGACCTCCCTCCGCTGACGCTCGTGTTCGAGGTGCAGAACCGGGCCGCGGCGGCGGTCCGGGTCCGGGGCGCCTATCTCGACGTCGAGTCGAGCGTGACCGACCTGCAGCCCGCGATCCAGCTCACCGTCGGGTCCTCCGGCGAGTGCAGCGCCCGGGCCCGGCCCGACTACTCGCCCCGGTTCGAGCTCGAGAATTTCGGCTGGGGCGCGGCCGAGCGCGCGAAGCTCCGCTTCGGCTTCGCGAACCCGCAGGCGAATCTCGGGCCGAGCGGCCAGACCGTCACGAAGGACGTCGGGGCGGTCGTGGCGCTGACGAAGGTGGATCTCGAGCCCGAGCTTCGCGCCGCGGGCGTCAAGGTCGACCAGCTCAAGCGGCGCGCCGAGACCGGCGGCATCGCCTGCCGGGCCAAGGGCAACGCGGCCGCCTGCCTGGCCGAGATCGCGGCCACGGGCCTGTTCGGGACGCTGTCCCGCCAGATCGCGCTCGAGGAGCGCGACATCGTGCTGAACGCGACGGGGTCGCTCGATTACGGGTGGAAGGACGTTCGCGGCCGCGAGGCCGACCGGACGCAGCCCTTCACGGCCCGCCTCCTGCTCGGCCGCACGCCCGTCGAGGCCGAATGCGGCGAGGGCGCGGAGAAGGAGGCGATCGCGAAGCGGCCGCTCGACTTCCGGCTCGACCAGACCGGCTACCGCTTGCCCGTCGCCTTCGAGCGCACGATCCCGGCCGGCCGCAGCGCCCGCTACACGGTCTCCGTCCAGGCCGCGAAATCGTCGGCGCACCGCTTCAAGGTCGTGCTCCAGACCGCCGACGGGCGGCTGATCTCGTCGCGGCCGATCGCGCTCACGTATTTCCTGCCGAGCCGGGCCAGCGACAACATGGGGCAGTGACGGGATCGTCTCACGACCGAACGGACCGAAGCGCAGGCACCTGCATGGCGACGCCGCCGGGGGACGAGACAAGATGACGAGAGCTGCGGCAGGCGTGAGCGTCCTGGCCCTCGGGGCGTTGCTGGCCGGCACAGAGATCGGTGGGACCCAGCCGTTCCCGTCGGCCGGCTCGCCGAACCCCGCGATGACCGGCGCTCCCGCCGCCCCGCCCCGCGCCGCCTCGCCTGCGGCCGCCCCATCCGACGTCCCCCCACCCAATGTCGCCTCGTCCGCGAGGACCACGGCGGCGGACAAGCGGCCCGGAGACGCCGCGCCGGCCGCATCGTCCCCGACGAACGGGACCGCGCCATCCCCGGCCGGAAGCCCGCCCCCTGAGGGGGCTCCGCAGGCGGTCAAGGTGGCGCGTGCGACGGCGATCCCGGCCTGCACCGTCTTCGTCGATGCCGCGGCCCCGGGCGGCGGGGCCGGGACCGCCGAGCGGCCGCTGAAGACGATCGGGGCCGCGGTCGCGGCCGCCCGGACCGGCGCGGTCATCTGCGTCGCCGAGGGCGTCTACCCCGAGGCTGTCGCGGCGGGCGAGAAGGGGTTCACGCTGGCGGGCGGCTTCCAGCGCGGACGGGCGTTCACGGTCAGGGACTCGGCCGCCTTCGTGTCGAAGGCCGCGGGCCGCGGCGGTTCGTTCCTCCGCATCGTCGAACCCGGCCCGAAGGGCGACCAGCTCACCGCGATCGACGGCTTCGAGATCACCGGCTATTCGCAGGCCATCCTGCGCGACTATTACGAGAACCAGCGCTTCGACATCACGAACAACTTCATTCACGACAACACGTGCAGGAGCCAGGAGCTCGTCGGCGCGGCCTTCGCGCTCACGAACACCTCGGGCACGATCGCCGGCAACGTCATCCGCCGGAACGCCTGCGGGCGCGGCGGCGGCGGCGCCGTGGTGGACGACATCGGCAACAACACGATCCTGATCGCGAACAACCACGTCGACGCGAATGCCGGCACGGAGCCCGTCGCGTCGCATGGCGGTGGGCTCTACCTCTTCGCGAACAGGCTGATGGTCACGGCTAACCTCTTCACCGACAACACGGTGACGCAATGGGGCGGCGGCCTCTACGTCGGGGCGTTCACGCAAGGCAAGAAGTTCACGAACGCGACGATGAGCTGGAACGTCTACCGTAGCAACCGGGCGGGCCATTCGGGCGGCGGGTTCTTCTGCGACGAGGCCGCGACCTGCGCGAGCGAGCACGAGGTCTATGCCGGCAATTGCGGCGGCAACATCCTGCTCGACGGGGCCCAGGACGATTCGGGCCCGAGCTCCGCCACGTTCGACCACGTCACCGTGGTGGGCGCGCTCGATCCTGCCTGCCAGATGCCGGGCGTCGGGGTCCTGATCACGAAGGACACGAAGCCCGCCGCGACGTATTCCTTCACCAACGCGCTGTTCTGGGGCAACGCCAAGGGCCAGGACCTCGCGGCGTACTGCAACAGCGCCTGCGAGAGGATCAAGGTCACGGTCGCACAGTCCATGGTGCAGACCGAGCATACGAAGGACGGGATGGCGGTCGCGTTCGGGGCCGGGATCACGACGCCCGCGGACCCGCTCTTCGCCGATCCGGCCCGCGGCGACTTCCACCTGAGATCGGCCGCCGGTCGCTGGACTCCGGCCGGCCATCTCCGGGACGAGGCGACGAGCCCGGCCCTCGGCAAGGGCGGGCCGCGCGGGCCGAAGGGCGCCGGACCGGAGCGCGCCGGCGACCGAAGCGAGCTCGGCGCCTACGGCAACAGCCTCGAGGCGTCCTACGTCCGCTGACGCGGCGGCGCCTCTTCGCCCATCAGGGCGGGGGCGGGCTCGCCTCGTTCGAGCCGCCTCCACCCTTCGCCCGGAGAGCCGCGTTCCCGAGATCGAACAGGTTCGGCAGCGGGAGAAGCCGCCAGGCGATCGTGCCCTGGCGGAAGCGGCGCATCTCGATCAGCGTGCCCGAGCCGCGCGCCGCCGTCTGGTCGAACAGGAGGTTGCCGAGCGAAGGAAGGAGCGCGAACGCGCCGCCGTCCGGCGCCTCGATCCGGTCCGAGGCGCGATGCGAATGGGCGCCGACGACCGCCGTCGCGCCGCAGCGCTGCAGGTCACGCGCCGCCTCCCGCTCGCGCGGGCCGAGATCTGCCACGTATTCCGTCCCCCAATGCACGAAGGCGACGAGCGGCGGACGGGCCGGGTCGCGGCAGAGCCGGTCGAGATCGCCGTCCCGGACGACCGGGAAGCCGGAGCGATCGTTCCGGCCGACGAAGTTCAGCGCGATCACCCGGACGGCTCCGAGATCGACGGTCGCGTCGTGGGGGAGCGGCAGGATGCCGGCGCCGCGCAGGGTCGCGATCGTCTCGCGGTGGCCGTCCCGGCCGAGGTCGAAGGCGTGGTTGTTCGCGAGGCCGGCGGCCCGGACGTGCAGCGCCTCGAGGAGCGGCAGGGCGAGGCCCGCCGGCATCGCGTGGAGGTGATCCGGCAGCCCCTCCGGAGGCTCGGCCAGCATCGCACCCTCGAGGTTGACCACGAGCGGCGCGCCGCCGGTCAGCGCCGTGACACGGCGGACGAGCTCGGCCGCGATCTCGGGGTCGGCCAGGAGCTTCGTCAGCCAGCGCCCCGCGAAGACGTCGCCCCCGAAGACCATGACCTCCTGGTCCGGGTAGCTCCGCGGGAACGCCGCGACGTCGGGCGAATAGACGGACACGATGTAGCTCGTCAGCCGCGAGGCGTGCGGCACGTACTCGATCGAGCTGCGGCTGCCGATGACGGTGGCCCGGCTCCCGGCCGCCCGCTGCAGCCGCATGTGGATGAGCTGCGCGGCTCGCGAATCCATGTGGTCGGACGAGACGAGCCGGGTCACGGCCTCGATGTCGTCGGCCGCGATCACGTTCAGGGTCTCCTGATCGCGCGCGAGGCTCTGGGCGAGGGGCAGGTAATGCGAGTAGTCGGTCGATTGCACGACCAGCGTCGAGGGCGTGACGATCGCCTGGACGAGCGTCGCGGCCCGCCCCCACTCGGCCGGCCCGGCTTTCAGCGACACCGCGACCGGGACGATCCGGGCCTCGGGGAAGAGCCGCTTCACGAAGGGAAGCAGCGCGCCCACGCCGTGCTCGCGGTCGAAGAGGTCGGATTCCCCGAAGAGGTCGCCCGCGCCGAGCAGCGCCCGCACGGCGTCGGCATCGGTCCCGATCCGCCCGAACACGGTGTCGAAGTCGCGCGCCGTCGTCGCGAAGGCCGTCCGGCTGCGGCTGAAATGGTCCGGCGACAGGATGACGATGCGGTCGTAGCGGTTGCCGGCCGCGGCCCAGAAGCCGCGCGCTATCAGGTCGGCCGCGAGGAGGTGATGCGGCACCGTGATCCCGGTCACCGGGAAGGGACGCGCGAGGGCGGGCGGACGCGCGTCATCGATCGCGGCCCGGAACGGCTCGGGGTCGCCGTAGAGGGACGGGATCGGTCCGGGATCGGCCCGGGCGGCCCCGGTGGCGACGAGGAGCGCCATGGCGAGACACGTGAGAGCCTTGCCGAAAGGTCCGATCCACCCCCCTTCGTCAGGCTGAGGAGCGCCGAAGGCGCGTCTCGAAGCACGCCCAACCGTCGTGCGTCCTTTGGAGCTTGTCCTTGGGCCGGGCAGAGCCCGGACCCGAGGGCCGCCCTCCTCAGGATGACGAAGTCGCGTTTTCGGCCAGGCTCCGAGGACCTCCCGCATGCCTACTCCGTCCGGACGTTGCCGGCCCGCACGATCTCGGCCCAGCGGACCACCTCCGCCTCGACGAAGGCCTTGAACTCGGCCGGCGTGCTGGCCCCGACCGCGAAGCCCTGGTCGGCGAAGAACGTCTTCACGTCGGGGCTCTCCATCGCGATCCTGACCTCGCGGTAGAGCCGGTCCACGATCGCGGGCGGGGTCGCGGCGGGCGCGAAGAGGCCCTGCCAGGACAGGGCCTCGAAGCCGGGCAGCCCGGCCTCGGTCATCGTCGGGACGCCCGGCAGGAGCGGGTTTCGGGACGTCGAGGTCACCGCGATCGCCCGGATCGTGCCGGCCTGGATCTGCGGCAGCATGACGAGGAGATCCCCGAACATCGTCGTGATCCGGCCGCCCATGAGGTCGGTGAGGGCCACCGCGGAGCCGCGATAGGGAACGTGGGTGAGTTGCGTCCCCGCCCGGAGGTCGAAGAGCACCCCGGTCAGGTGCATCGAGGTGCCGTTGCCGGGCGTCCCGTAGGTGAGCGTGCCGGGCGCCGCCTTCGCGGCCGCGATGAACTCCGCGAGCGTCGTGGCCGGTAGGGCGGGGTTCGCGACGAGCACGAGCGGGGCCGTGACGACGCGCGAGATCGGCGCGAAGTCCCTGACCGGGCTGTAGGGCAGCTTCGGGTAGATCGAGGGCGCGGTCCCGTGCGTGCCGGTCACGCCCATCAGGAGCGTGTGCCCGTCGGGGGCGGATTTCGCAACCGAGTCGGACCCGATCGTTCCGCCGGCGCCGCCCCGGTTCTCGACCACGACGGGCTGGCCGAGGCTCACCCGCAGCTTCTCCGCGAGCTGCCGGGCGAGCACGTCGGTCGAGCCGCCCGGCACGAAGGGCACGACGAGCCTGATCGGCTGCGTCGGCCAGCTCTGGGCCGCGCTCGGCGCCGCGAACGCGAGGGCTCCGCCCGCGAGGGCCGTGCGGCGTGTCAGCATGTCCTGTCTCCTGGCGCCTCGCACGCATCCCTCATGCCGGGCGGCCGAAGCGCGTGGCCCGGAACGGCGCGAGGTCGATCTCGGGCGCCCGGCCGGCCACGAGATGGCCGATCTCCCGGCCCGTGGTCGCGGCGCCGCACATGCCGATATGGCCGTGCCCGAACGCGAACCAGGCGTTCGCGAGGCCCGGCGAGCGGTCGATCACCGGCAGGCTGTCCGGCAGGCAGGGCCGATGGCCCATCCATTCCGTCGTGTCGCTCGTGTCGAGATGGGGGAACATCTCCCGGCCGCGCGCGAGAAGCGCGCCGGCGCGGCTGAAGTCCGGCGGGGCCGCGAGGCCGGCGAACTCGACCGAGCCCGCGAGGCGGAGGCCCATCCGCATCGGGTTCACCATCATGTTGTGCTCGACCGCCATGACCGTGTGCCTGAGCGCGAGGTTGTTCGACCGCACGGTGACATGATAGCCGCGCTGCGTCTCGAGCGGCACCCGGGCGCCGAGCGCGCGCGCGAGCGGGCCGGACCAGGCGCCGCCGGCCAGCACGACGCCGTCGCAGGCGAGCTCGCCGCCGTCGTCGAGCAGCAAGGCCTCGACCCGGTCGCCGCGCCTTCGGATCCCGGCCGCGCCCTGCCGCCGGACCGCCGCGCCGTCCTGGACCGCGCGGGCGAAGAGGGACTTCGTCAGCGCCGACGGGTCCTCCGTCGAGCCGTTCTCGGGCGCGATGATGCCGAACCGGAAGCCGCCCTTGAGGTCCGGCTCCAACGCCTCGAGCTCCTCCTGGCCGACGTCGCGAAGCGCGACGCCGAGCGAGCGGCGGAGGTCCATGCCCCAGCGCCAGCGCCGGGCGGCGTCGGGACCGGAATAGACGTAGAGGCAGCCGCCGCGGTGGACGAGCCCCGTCGCGTTCGCGCGCTGGAGCAGCGGCTCGTAGCATTCGAAGATCGGCGCGAGCAGCCCGCGGAGCGCGGTCGCGATCCGGGTCACCTCGGCCGGGTTCGCGTGGCCGAGAAAGCGGATCAGCCAGGGCGCGACCGAGGGCAGGTACGGCCAGCGCACGGTCAGGGGCCCGAGCGGGTCGAGCAGCCAGCCCGGCACCTTCTTCCACATGCCGGGCATCCCGACCGGCAGGCAGGCCGAGGGCGAGAGCGAGCCGGCATTGCCGAACGAGGTCGCCTCGCCGGGCTCGCGCGGGTCGACGAAGGTGACCCGGTGCCCGTCGCGCTGGAGCCACGCGCCGACACAGGTTCCGACGATCCCGTTCCCGATCACCGCGACGTGCATGGGGTCAGGTCCTCACCCGCATCGAGATCGCCTCACCCTGGTCATCATGAGGTGTCGAGCGAAGCTCGGCCTCGAAGGACGCGCGACGCGGGTGCGTGCCTCGGGGGCCCTCCGCATGCAGACTGTTGCACGTGACAGGGCTGTCATTCCGGGGCTCGCGGAGCGAGAGCCCGGAACCCATAAACGCTGACGGTGTCGGCCCTGACCGCGTGGGTGCCTCGTCGAAGACGTCGGAGTCTATGGGTTCCGGGCTCGGCTTCGCCGCCCCGGAATGACAGCCTCGGCTC
>CAXTKM010000090.1:0-14101 GCA_964244795.1 uncultured Enterovirga sp. | reverse complement strand
GTCTGCAACGACATCTCGTGCTGGTCGCAGAACCGGCGGGCCGTGACGGCGCTGGAGACTGGCGCGTCGTCGTAATCCGGAGAAGAGCTTCCCTCCGCCAGCTCCCTTGTCATTCCGGGGCGGCATAGCCGAGCCCGGAACCCATAAACGCCGACGTCGTCGATTCGGCGGGCCGGGCGTCAGGGTCGGACGCGTTGGCGTCTATGGGTTCCGGGCGCGGCTTCGCCGCCCCGGAATGACGGCGTGGCATTCGCGGACGGCGCGGTTTCGAGCCTTCGCCTCAATTTCCCGCGCTTGATCTCCTACATCGGCCCGTGACCTGCATTCGTCGGCGGTGCCATCCCATGATCCGCGTTCTCACCCTCTTCGCGTCCGTCGCGCTCCTGCTGTCCGGCCCGTCCGCCAGGGCCCAGGACGCCTCCGATCTCATCGTCCGGCTGAACCGCGTCGAGGGTCAGATGCGGCAGCTCTCGGGGCAGGTCGAGCAGCTCGGGTTCGAGAACCGTCAGTTGAAGGATCAGCTCCGGAAGTTCCAGGAAGACACCGAGTTTCGATTCCAAGAGCGCGGGGGCGGCGCCCGGAGCCCGACGGCGGCGCCCCAGGGCGGCACGCCGCCCGGCGGCCGGCCGAGCGGCAACCCGGACCGGCCCGCGAGGCGAGGCGACGCGTTCGATCCGTCGGCCGACCCCGCGGCCCCGGGCGCGCCCCGGACGCTGGGCTCCGGGGCGCCTGCGGCCAGTGCCGGCGGCGGGCGGGCCGCATCGGAGCGGGGCGCGCCCGAGCCGTCGCGGGGCGGACCCGAGCCGTCGCGCGGCGGGGGCATCGCGGCCCTCATCGACGAGGACGACGACGACGCGCCTCCGCCCGGACGGCGCCCGCTCGACCTCGGGGCGGCCTCGCGGGGCGGGTCGCAGGCGAGCGTCGCGCCCTCGCGTGCGCCGGAGGCCTCGCCACGTGGGTCCGTCGGGACCGACGATTCCCGAGCGGATTACGACGCCGCCTATGCGTTCCTGATCCAGCGCCAGTACGAGCGCGCGGAATCGGCGTTCCGGGGGTTCCTGCAGTCGCACCCGCGCGACCGGCTCGTGCCGGATGCCGTGTACTGGCTCGGCGAGACCTACCTCCAGCGGAGCCGGCCGCGCGAGGCGGCCGAGCAGTTCCTCAAGGTCTCGACCGAGCACGCCCGCTCGCCGAAGGCGCCCGACGCCATGCTGAAGCTCGGCATGGCGCTCTCGGCGCTCGGCGCGAAGGACCAGGCCTGCGCGACCTTCGCGGAGGTCGAGCGCAAGTACCCGGCCGCCTCCCCGTCGCTGAAGCAGGGCGTCGACCGCGAGCAGAAGCGCGCGCGCTGCACCTCGTGACCCGGTCCGGCCAGGACGGACCGCTCGGCCGCGAGGAGTTCGCCCTCGCGCTGACCTCGCTCGCCGGCACGCCCGGGCCGCTCCTGCTCGCGGTCTCCGGAGGGCCGGATTCGACCGCCCTCCTGCACGCGGCGGCGCGCTGGTGCGCCGACGGGGACACGCCCGCGCCGGACGTCGCGACCGTCGATCATGGGCTTCGGCCGGGGTCGCGAGCGGAGGCGGAGGCGGTGGGCGCTGCGGCGCGCGGGCTCGGCCTCGTGCATCATGTCCTGCCCTGGTCGCGCGACGGGGCCGGCCCCGTCTCGCAGGAGGCGGCCCGCAGGGCCCGCTACGGGCTCCTGGCCGACCTCTGCCGCGCGCGTGGCTTCGCCGGCTTCGCGACGGCCCACACGATGGACGACCAGGCGGAGACCGTCCTGATCCGGCTCGCGGCGGGATCAGGCCCGGCCGGCCTCGCCGGCATGCCGGCCGCGTCACGGCGTCGCGACGGCCTCGTCCATCACCGCCCGTTCCTGGCGATCCCGAAGTCCCGCCTCGTCGCCACCTGCCGGCGGGAAGGCTGGGCCTTCGTCGAGGACCCGTCCAACGCCGACCCGCGCCATGCGCGCGTGCGCTGGCGCGGGCTGATGCCGGCTTTGGCGAAGGAGGAGCTGACGGCCGCCCGCCTCGCGCGCCTCGCCGACCGGGTCCGGCGCGCCGAACGGGCCCTCGACGCCGCGGCCGATGCGGTCTTCGCGCGCCTCGGCGGCGTCGGGCCGGGCGGCGTCGGTCGGTGGGACGCGCACGCGCTCGCGGCCGAGCCGGAGGAGATCGCGCTTCGGGTCCTGGCCCGCGGCGTCCGCGGTCCGGATGCCGCGATGGCGCCGCCGCTCGAGCGGCTGGAGCGCTGCCTCGCGTCGCTGCTCGCCGCCCTCGCGGCAGGGCGCCCGCATCGCCGGACGATCGCCGGACGGCTCCTCGCGCTCGACGCCGCCGGACGGCTCGCGATCGCGCCCGAGCCGCCTCGATCACGCGGTCGTGCCCGGCCGGTAACCCTGCCTGCCGCCGGGACGCCGCATTCCCTTGGCACAGGGGAAATGCATGCCTAAGTTAACGGGGAAGCTGCTGATCCGTCATCGGCACCTCCACAGGTTTGCCAGGATCGACAGATCGCGATGAATCCGAATTTCCGCAACTTCGCCCTCTGGGTGATCATCTTCCTGCTGGTGCTGGCGCTCGTCACGCTGTTCCAAAACCCCGGGCATCGGTCCGGCGGCAGCGACATCGCCTACAGCCAGCTCCTGAGCGATGCCGATACCGGCCGGGTGACCTCGGTCGTGATCTCGGGCCAGGAGATCACCGGCACCTATTCGGACGGCCGCACCTTCACGACCTACGCGCCGTTCGATCCCGGCCTGATCAACAAGCTCGCCCAGAAGGGCGTCCAGATCACGGCCCGGCCGCCCTCCGATTCGACGCCCTGGTTCATCTCGCTCCTCGTGAACTGGCTGCCGATCCTGGTCTTCATCGGGGCCTGGGTATTCCTGTCCCGGCAGATGCAGTCCGGCGCAGGCCGCGCCATGGGATTCGGCAAGTCGAAGGCGAAGCTCCTGACGGAGGCGCATGGCCGCGTCACCTTCGAGGACGTGGCCGGCGTCGACGAGGCGAAGGACGACCTGCAGGAGATCGTCGAGTTCCTGCGCGATCCGCAGAAGTTCCAGCGGCTCGGCGGTCGCATCCCGCGCGGCTGCCTTCTGGTCGGGCCGCCCGGCACCGGAAAGACGCTGATCGCACGCGCGGTCGCCGGCGAGGCGAATGTGCCGTTCTTCACGATCTCGGGATCGGATTTCGTCGAGATGTTCGTCGGCGTCGGCGCGAGCCGGGTCCGGGACATGTTCGAGCAGGCGAAGAAGAACGCGCCCTGCATCATCTTCATCGACGAGATCGACGCGGTCGGGCGCCATCGCGGCGCGGGCCTGGGCGGCGGCAACGACGAGCGCGAGCAGACCCTGAACCAGCTTCTCGTCGAGATGGACGGGTTCGAGGCGAACGAGGGCATCATCATCATCGCGGCGACGAACCGCCCCGACGTGCTGGACCCCGCGCTGCTGCGTCCCGGCCGGTTCGACCGCCAGATCGTCGTCCCGAACCCGGACGTCGTCGGCCGCGAGAAGATCCTGCGCGTCCATGTCCGCAAGGTCCCGCTCGCGCCCGACGTCGACCTCCGCACGGTCGCGCGCGGAACGCCGGGCTTCTCGGGCGCCGACCTCATGAACCTCGTGAACGAATCGGCGCTCCTCGCGGCGAGGCGCGGCAAGCGCATCGTCACGATGCACGAGTTCGAGGACGCCAAGGACAAGGTGATGATGGGCGCCGAGCGCCGCACCCTCGTGATGACCGACGACGAGAAGCGCCTCACGGCCTATCACGAGGCCGGGCACGCGATCGTCGCGATCAACGTGCCGGCGACCGACCCGGTCCACAAGGCGACCATCATCCCGCGCGGACGTGCGCTCGGCATGGTCATGCAGTTGCCGGAGCGCGACAAGCTGTCGATGTCCTTCGAGCAGATGACCTCGCGGCTCGCGATCATGATGGGCGGCCGGATCGCCGAGGAGGTCACCTTCGGGTGGGACAAGGTGACGTCGGGCGCGCAGTCCGACATCGAGCAGGCGACGCGTCTCGCGCGCCTGATGGTGACCCGCTGGGGTCTTTCGCCAGAGCTCGGCACTGTCGCCTACGGCGACAACAACGACGAGGTCTTCCTCGGCATGCAGGTCAACCGCACGCAGAGCGTGTCGGAGGCGACGGCGCAGAAGATCGACATGGAGGTGCGCCGCTTCGTCGAGGCGGGCCTCGAGGATGCGCGCCGCATCCTCGACGAGAGGAAGAACGACCTCGAAGCGCTGGCCCAGGGTCTCCTCGAGTACGAGACGCTGTCCGGAGACGAGATCCGCGACCTCTTGGCCGGCAAGCCGCCGGTCCGGGACGCGAGCGAGCCCCCGAACCCGCGCGGTTCCCCGGTCCCGAGCGCGGGCCGGCCCCGCCCCCGGAACGAGCCGCCGGGCGGGCTGGAGCCTCAGCCCCAGGCCTGATCCGGGGGGGCGGCAGAGACGCCGCAAGGAGAGCCCGCCCATTCGGCGGGCTCTTTTTCGTTGATCGGGCTGCTGCTACGCTGCGGGCCAGGATCTCATGCCCCGATCATCTCTCCGCCCCGCGCCCATCGTGACCGAGCGCGGCGTCGACCCGGCCTATGAGCGCGATCTCCATGCCTGGTCCCAGGCGCAGGCGCGCGCTCTTCGGACGGGGCGCGTCGAGGAGCTCGATCTGGAGAACCTGGCCGAGGAGATCGACGATTTGGGCCGTTCGCAGAGGGGCGAGCTCAGGAGCCGAACCCGCACGTTGGTCGAGCACCTCCTGAAACTCGAGGGCTCGTCCTGCGCCGAACCGCGCCGGAGCTGGCGTGAGACGGTCCGACGGACGCGTCTCGAGATCGGCGACCTGTTGAGCACGAGCCCGAGCCTCAGACGGGAGCTGCCCGCGATCCTGGACGAGGTCGGGCCGTCGACCGGACGCTTCACCGCAGAACTTCTCGGCGAACTCGACGAGGACACTGCGATCGTCGAGGCCCGCCTCCGGGCCGGCGGCTAAACGGCGGACGAGGTGTTCGGGTCGTGGATACCCGACGACCCGGTGAGCTGATGCATAGGGGGCCGTCGTCCCACAGGTTCGACGACGCTGCGGCCTCCAGGCCTATCGCAGCGTGTAGGTCAGCCGGGTCGGGCTGACCTCGACCACCGTCAGCGTCGTGGTCTCGATCACGACGCTTCCCCCCGCGTCGAGGTCGATCGCGACCGGCGGGCCGGAGGCCGCGACCCCGAGCGGGAGCCGCGACGGCGTCGCGGCCGGGACCGCGCCGGCGGGGGTGCGCCTCGCCCGGCGGCCCGCGTCGGCCGGCGCCGCGGCTTCGGCCGGCCGGGCCGGCTCGGCATCGCCGGACGTCGCGACGACGTCCTGCCGGATCAGCCGGGCCGTCTTTCCGCGGGCGCCCTCGTAGCGGACGATGACCCGCGCGCCGGCCCCGACCGGCCCGAGCGGGTTCAGGGCCGCGAGGCCGCCCGGGCTCGGGGCCGACCCGGCGACCTTGACGTCCAGCACGACGTTTCCCGGGCCGGCCGAGAGACGCTGGCCCGAAAGCCCCTTGCTGACGCCTTCGCCATCCCGCCCCCCGAGGCCGCAGCCCGCGAGCGCCGCTGTCACGAGAAGGACGAGGACGTTCGGTCTCGACATGATCTCTCTCCTGGCCGCGCCGCCATCGCTGTCTCCGGCTGTCGTAGTGCCTGAATCGCGGACGGGAAACGGAAACCTGCGCATTAGAGCATGCTGCGGGAAAGTGGAGCCCGGTTTCCCGAAAGTAGCATGCGTTTACAACAACCTAGAGCATGCTGGCGTTTCCCTGAAAAGCCAGCATGCCCTAGGCGGCCGGGGACCGTCAGCGCCGGACCGGCAGCTCCACCCTGCAGGCCCCGAGGTCGAGCGTCAGCACAGGCGGGCGGCCATGCGGCACCTGGCCGCAATGGTCCCGGTCGGCGCCCGCAAGCGAGAGCATCAGCCGGCTTCCCGTCGCGATCCGCCAGGACACCGGCAGGCAGGGGATGCGGATGCGCTCCGGCCGGCCCGGGACGAGCGGCCGGGCATCGGCCCGCGCGAAGGTCCGGAAGGGCCAGGTCGTCCGGTAACTGTCCGGGCACGGTGCCTCCGCCCGGTGCAGCGCGCGAAGCAGGCCCTCGGTGACGTAGCGGACCGCGCCGCCCGCCTCGACCTCGGACAGGTAGACGAAGAGCGCGGCGTCCGGCTCGCTCGACGCGAGGGTGAGGTCGACGAGGACGTGTCCCGTGATCTCGGTCGCGGCCTCGAACGGCTCGCTCGTCCAGCCCGGCAGGCGTCCGACCCGCTCCGCCCAGTCCGGGTAATACTCGCGGGCGTCGATCCCGGCGATGCGCTCGTAGCGCGTGCCCGTGCCGGTGCCGAACGCGAAATCGACCTGGATGGTGGCGCGCTCTTCTCTCCGCCCGTCCCGGCGCAGGCCGGGATCCAGCTCCGCGCGCGGCAGTGGGAGACCTCGGTCCCGGCTTTCGCCGGGATGATCGGAGAGGGACGGTCTCAGCGCCCCGCCCGCCCCGAGCGCGAAGACCCGGGTCTCGTCCGCGACCGGCCAGCGCGGCGCGGCCCGCCAGGCCTCCGCGTGGAGCGCGAAGAGGTGGACCGGGGCCTCGCGGTCGAGGCCCGTGTCGCGGCCGAGGAGGTAGTGGTCGAAGAAGCGCAGGAGCTCCGCCATCAGCGGAAAGCGCGGCTCGACCGCCTCGCGCCAGGGCGAGACGTCGATCCGGGCGCCGTGGTCCCAGGGCCCGATGAGGAGGTGCTGCGGGTTGCCGGCGAGCGTGAGGAAGCGCGCGAGGGCGCCGTTCGTGTAGCCGGGGCCGTCGCGCCAGCCCGAGACCGAGTAGACCGCGACGTCGGACCGGATCCCGTCCCGGACGGAGTAGGGGCTGAAGCTCGCCGACGTGAAGGCGGGGTCGTAGGGCAGCGCGTCGTCCCGGAAGCGGAACTCCGCCATGAAGTCCGTCTGCCGGAAGTTGCCCCGATGCTCCGCGACCGCTGCCTGGGCGAGCGCGCCGTCCGGGTCGTCGTCGACCGGCTGCGGCCCCTCGTAATCGGGATGCGCGAAGTACGAGAAGCCCTTGAGGATGTCGCGGCGGTCCTGGTCCAGCCCGACCATCAGCTCGTCGTAGACGCGCGTCAGGCCGGTCAGGAGGATGCCGCCCGGGTAGTAGTTGTCGGCGTAGGTGTCCCACACGGAGAAGAGCGGCGCGATCGCCCTCACGGCCGGATGGCCGGTGCCGGCCAGGAAATCGGCCGCACCCCCGAGATAGGAGATCCCGGTCGCCCCGATGCGGCCGTCGGACCAGGGCTGGGCCACGATCCAGTCCGCGACCTCGGCCGAGTCCTCGCGTTCGCGCGGCGACCGGAACGCGTCGCGCGTGCCGAAGCTCGCGCCCGTGCCCCGGACGTCGACGACCACGACCGCATAGCCGTAGGGCACGAAGGCGTCGCGGTACTTGCCGGCATTCGGCGAGGGCTCGGCGGCCGAGCCGGGGCGGAGCCGGAAGCGCCGGTAGTAGGGGGTGAGGATCAGGATCGTCGGGACCGGGCCGGGGCTCGCGCCCGAGGCCGGCTCGGGCCGGTAGACGTCGAGCGCGATGCGGCAGCCGTCCCGCATCGTGAGATAGCGCGAGCTCGGCGACACGATGCCGTGATCGCGTGGCCGGGCCTCCCGGTAGGCCCCGGGCGGGACGAGCCAAGCGCCCTCGCCGCCGGCGCTCATCGGGCCGGATGCCGGGCCATCGGCCTCGTTTCGCCCATGTTCGAGGGATCCGTCACGTGCATTCCTCCGAGGCTTCGCTCCACGCGTCGGAGCTTGCCGATGACGGGCCTACCTCTACTCCCGATCCACCCTTCGGCGTCATGCCTTTGCACCAGGCCGGTGCTGTCATTCCGGGGCGGCGCAGCCGCGCCCGGAACCCATGGACGCCGACCTTTCCGACGAGGCACCCACGCCGTGATATCCGGAATCGTCAGGGTTTATGGGTTCCGGGCTCGGCTGCGCCGCCCCGGAATGACAGCCGTGCTACGTGAAAATCTTCATTGGCCACTCTCCCCGGACACGAGCGCGCCGGACAGGATGCGGCGGAGTTCCGGCAGGCAGGAGCCGCAATTCGTGCCGGCCCGGAGCGACGCACCGATCGCCTCCGTGGAGGTCGCACCGGCGCTCCGAATCGCGTCCTGGATCGTGGTGAGGCCGACCCCGAAGCAGGCGCAGACGAGCGGCCCCGCGTCGAGCCCTCCCGCCTGGCCCGCGAGCGCGCGGCGCGGCGCGCGCGGAGCCTCGGGACCCCGAACATCCTCCGCCCCGAACAGGGCCTTCGCGGCCTCCCAATGCGGCCGCGCCTCGGCGGGTCCGACGAACAGGACGCCGTCGAGACGCCCGTCCACGAAGGCGGCGCAGCGGTAGAGTCCGGCCGAGGGATCGACGTATTCCGCGAGCTCGGCCCCGGGAAACAGGCCGGCCGCCCAGCCGGCCACGTCCTGGGCGGAGCCGCCGGCCGCGAACAGCGTCCCTGTCCCGCCCTCGACCGCGGCCCGGGCCCACCAGACCCCGTCCGGCAGCGTGACGGGCGCGCGGGTGAGGGCGAAGCCCCGGAGCGGCATCGGCTCCGGGGCGATCGCGGCCGGGGTCGCCTTGCTCTCGGGCTGGCCGGAGAACGGGTCGGCTGCGCCGTGCACCAGCGCGCCGACGCGCCCGCCGGACGAGGTCTCGTGGCTCCAGTGGATCGGCGCGAACAGGGTGCCGGGCGCCCGACCGGCCTCGATCCGGACCTCCAGCACGGCGGACCCGGCGGCGGTCGCGACGCGGGCGAGATCGCCATCGGCGAGCCCGAGCCGGGCGGCGTCGTCCCCGCTCATCTCGACGAACGGCACGGGCCGATGCTGGCCCAGCCGAGGGCTCTTCCCGGTCCGGGTCATCGTGTGCCACTGGTCGCGGATGCGGCCGGTGTTCAGCCGGAACGGATAGCGCTCCGAGAGAGCGCTCGAGAGGCGGAGCGGCTCCGGGGCGACGAAGCGCCCCCGGCCGTCCCCGGCCGAGAAGCGCCCGTCCCCGAACATGCGGGCGGTGCCCGTCCCGCCGACGGGGACCGGCCACTGCACCGGCGCGAGCGCCTCGTACCCGGCATCCGAGAGGTCGGCGAGACCCGCGAGATCGAGCGCCCGGCCGCCGTCGTTCTCGAAGGCCGTCAGCCCGGCATGCTCCCGGAAGACGTCCGCGGCCGACCGGAAGGCGAACGCCTTCCCGAATCCCATGCGCCGGCCGACCTCGCTCAGCGCCCACCAGTCCGGCCGCGCCTCGCCGGGCAGCGGCAGCACGGCACGTTGGCGCGAGATGCGACGCTCCGAGTTCGTGACCGTGCCGTCCTTCTCGCCCCAGGCGGCGGCCGGAAGAAGCACGTGCGCGCCTCCAGAGATCGTGTCGGTCGACCGGACGTTCTCCGACACGACCAGGACGTCGAGCTTCGCGAGCGAGGCCCGGACGCGGTCGGCCTCCGGCATCGACACGGCCGGGTTCGTGGCCATGATCCAGAGCGCCCTGATGCGGCCCCGGTCCACCGCGTCGAAGAGGTCGACCGCCTTCAGGCCCTCCCGGGTCGCCATCCGGGGAGCGCTCCAGTAGCGGCCGACCCGGTCCACGTCCGCCGGCGCGAAGCCCATATGGGCGGCCAGCATGTTCGCGAGGCCGCCGACCTCGCGCCCGCCCATCGCGTTCGGCTGGCCGGTCAGCGAGAACGGTCCCGTGCCGGGCCTGCCGATCCGGCCGGTCGCGAGATGGCAGTTCACGATCGCGCCCACCTTGTCGGTGCCCTGGGCCGACTGGTTCACGCCCTGCGAGTAGCAGGTCACCACGCGGTCCGTGGTCCGGAACGCGGCGAAGAAGCTCTCGACATCGGCGGGCGCGAGCCCGGTCGCGGCCGCGGTTCGGGCCACGTCCGGCGCGATCTCGCGCGCCCGGGCCAGCGCCGCGTCGAACCCGGCCGTGTGAGCCTCGATGTAGCGGGCGTCGAGCGCGCCCGTGTCCGAGAGGTGCACGAGGAGACCGCCGAAGAGGGCCGTGTCGCTGCCCGACGCGACGCCGAGGAAGAGATCGGCCTCGTCGCCGGTCGCGGTCGGGCGCGGGTCGATCACGACGATCCGGGCACCGCGCCGGGCGCGGTTGTCGAGCATGCGCCGGAACAGGACCGGGTGGCACCAGGCCGCGTTCGAGCCGACCAAAACCAGGAGATCGGCCGCGTCCAGATCCTCGTAGCAGCCCGGCACCGTGTCCGACCCGAAGGCCCGGCGGTGGCCCGCGACCGAGGACGACATGCAGAGCCGGGAGTTCGTGTCGACGTTCGCCGAGCCGATGAACCCCTTCATCAGCTTGTTGGCGACGTAGTAATCCTCGGTGAGAAGCTGGCCGGAGAGGTAGAACGCGACCGAATCCGGCCCATGCTCGGCGACCGTCCGGGCGAACCCGGCCGCGACCGCGTCCAGCGCCTCGTCCCATGAGGCCCGCCGGCCGCCGACCATCGGGTGGAGCAGGCGATTCTCGAGCCCGACCGTCTCGCCGAGCGCCGAGCCCTTGGAGCAGAGCCGGCCGAAGTTCGCCGGGTGGTCCGGGTCCCCTTCGACCGCGAGCCCGCCCGCGCCGTCCGGCCGGGCGAGGACGCCGCAGCCGACGCCGCAATAGGGGCAGGTGGTCCTGACCGCCTGAGGCAGGAGGGTGCCGGGATGGGCGTTCATCGCGGTCGCCCCTCTTCTCCCCGCCTGCGGGGAGAAGTCGAGTCGCACGTCAGTGCGACCGGATGAGGGGCCTGGAGATTCGACGTCATCGTCGGGCTTCCAGAGCCCCTCACCCGGTCCGCGTGACCGCGGACTCGACCTCTCCCCGCAAGCGGGGAGAGGCGGTGCGCCGCGAAACCCATCAATACACGTCCGCCTGGAAGCGCCCGGACCGCTTCAAGCCCTGCACGAAAGCGACCGCCGCGTCCGGGGTCATCCCGCCGCAGCGGGCCGCGACGTCGACGAGCGCCGTCTCGACGTCCTTCGCCATCCGCTTCGCGTCGCCGCAGATGTAGAGGTGGGCTCCGTCGCAGAGCCACGACCAGAGGTCAGGCCCGACCTCGCGCATGCGGTCCTGGACGTAGATCTTCTCGGCCCCGTCGCGCGACCAGGCGAGGGTGAGGCGGGTCAGGAGCTTCGCGTCCCGCATCGCGGTCAGCTCGTCGCGGTAGAAGAAGTCGCTCGCCTGGCGCTGATGCCCGAAGAACAGCCAGTTCCGGCCCGGCGCCCCGGTCGCCGCGCGCTCGCGCAGGAAGGCCCGGAACGGCGCGACGCCGGTGCCGGGCCCGACCATGACGATCGGGGTCGCGGGGTCGGCCGGCAGCGCGAAGCCATGCGCCTTCTGGACGTAGAGCCGGAGCGGCGCACCGGCCTCGATCCGGTCGGCGAAGAAGGTCGACGCGACGCCGAGACGCTGGCGCCGGTTGATCGCGTAGCGGACGGTGTCGACCGTCAGCGAGACCCGGCCCGGATCGGCCTTCGGCGAGGACGAGATCGAGTAGAGGCGCGGCTGCAGCGGCTCCAGAACCTCGAGGAAGGCCTCGGCGTCCGGCCGGGCCGGCGCGAACTTGTGCAGGGCGCCGAGCACGTCGAGATGGGCGAGGTCGCCGTCCGGGTCCTCGCCGGCCGCGAGCGCGCGCGCCTTCTTCCGGGTGTCGCCTCCGGTGACGTGGGAGAGGAGCTGGAACAGCGCGTCCGGGGCCGGCCCGAGCGCGCAGTCGTGAAGCAGGTGGTCCCGCAGCGTCCGGGTGCCGATGACGCGCTCGGGCCGGGCGCCGAGCTGCGCGATGACCGCGTCGACGACCAGGGTCGCGTTGGTCGGGAAGACGCCGAGGCTGTCACCGACCTCGTAGGCGAGGTCCGACCCTGCGAGGTCGATCTCGACGTGCCAGGTCTCCTTCTCGGAACCGTCGCCGTTCAGCCGACGCCGCGACAGGAACGTCCCCGGCACCGGGTTCTCGCGGCAATACCCGCGCGGGCCGCTCGGTGCCTCGACGGACGCCGCGGGCTCGCCCGGGGACGCGGCCGCTGCGTCGCCCCCGACCTCGGCCGCGAGCGTCTTCAAGGCCCGGGCCGTGTCCTTGCCGCCCGGCGCGCAGAGGTTCAGCCGACCCTCGGTCTTCAGGAAGAGCGCGTTCGCGTAGTCGGCGCAATTGTAGCCGCACTGGCCGCAATCCTGCTGCGCCATCGCGGCCATGAGTCGGGGCGCGAGCGGGCGCCCCCTCGCCATGGCCATGCGGTCCGGCAGCGGCAGCGACGGGTCGTGCCAGGGCGCCGCGTCGTTGTCGGCGAGCTCCGGCCCGGCGGGTGCCCCGAGCGCGCCGGCCTCCTGGCCGGAGATCGGCGTCGCCCCGAGAGCGTCCGGCGCGAGGAGCGCCGAGAAATAGCCGGAGAGCCAGGCGCGCTGCTCGGCCGAGAACGGGGCGTTCTCGGGGATCGCGAGGACGGGGGTCGGGACGTGCGCGGTCATCGGCTGCGACCCAGCCGTTCACCCACGTCCTCATGCGTCGGAGGTTCGAGGGGCTCGCTCACTCGGCCGCCTCCAGCCGCAGCCGTTCAGGGACGGCGGCAGCCTCGACCAGCGCCTTGAGCGCCTCCACCTCATGCCGGCGCGTCCACGCCGCGACGCCTTCCTCCGGTCCCGAACGGCCGGCGAGATAGGCGCGCAAGATCGCCTCGACGCGCTCCGGCGTGTCCTCGGCCCGCACGCCCGTCCAGATCTCGCGGCCGATGGTCGGATCGTCCGCGAAGCCGCCCCCGATCACGAGGTCGAAGCCCTCGACGGTGTCGCCGTCGGGGCCGTCCGGAACCTTGGCGCCGATCAGCCCGATGTCGCCGATGTAGTGCTGGGCGCAGGAATGGTGGCAGCCGGTGACGTGGAGGTTCACCGGGACGTCGAGGTCGAGACGGCGCTCGACGTGGTCGGCGATCGTCATCGCCCAGCCCTTGGTATCGGCCGCCGCGAACTTGCAGCCGCGCGAGCCCGTGCAGGCGACGAGCCCGGCCCGGATGGAGGACGCCCGGATCGAGAGGCCCAGAGCCGCGACCCTGTGCTCGACCTCCGCGACGCGCCCATCAGGCACGCCGGAGACGAGGACGTTCTGCCAGACGGTCAGCCGGATGTCGCCGTCGCCGCATTCGCGCGCGATCGCGGCGAGCGCCCGCATCTGGTCCGAGGTCATCCGGCCGACCGGCAGCACGACGCCGATCCAGTTCAGGCCGGGCTGCACCTGGGGATGCGGCCCGAGATGCGCGAAGCGGTCGAACCCGGCGCGGGGCGCGAGGCGCGCCTGTTCGACCCGGACGAGCGGCCGGCCGAGCTGCTCCTCGACGGCCGCGAGGAAGCGCTCGAAGCCCCAGGCGTCGAGCACGTATTTCAGGCGCGCCTTGTTGCGGTTCGTCCGGTCGCCGCTCGCGATGAAGACGCGCAGGATCGCGTCCGCGACGGCGTCGCATTCCCCCGGGTGGCAGACGACGCCCGTGTCGCGGGCGAGGTCGCGGTGGCCGGAGATGCCGCCCAGCGCGAGCCGCATCCAGACGCCCGCCTCGACCGCGGCCCCGGCCGGGCCGGCCGCGCCCTCCATTACCCGGACGGCCTGGAACCCGATGTCGTTCGTCTCCTCCAGCACCGGCAGCACGCCGCCGCCGTCGAACCCGACGTTGAACTTGCGGGGCAGCCCGTAGAGCGTGCGATCGTTCAGGATGTGGAAGTGCCAGGAGCGCGCGAGCGGGCGGGTGTCGAGGATCTCCTGCGGGTCGATCCCGGCCGTCGGCGAGGCCGTCACGTTCCGGACGTTGTCCGCGCCCGCCCCCCTGGCCGTGAGCCCGAGGTCGACCAGCCCCTCCAGCAACGGGGCGGCGCCCTCCGGCGCGATCTCGCGGACCTGGAGGCCGGCCCGCGTCGTGACGTGCGCGTAGCCGCCGCCGTGCCGGTCGGCGAGATCGGCCACGCCCGCGAACTGGGACGCGGTCAGGATCCCGTTCGGGATCCGGATCCGGCACATGAAGGAGGTCTGGTTCGGGGCGACCCAGAACAGGCCGTGGTAGCG
>CAXTKM010000089.1:0-14160 GCA_964244795.1 uncultured Enterovirga sp. | reverse complement strand
GCGTGCTGTTCATCGATCTGCGCGACCATTACGGGCTGACGCAATGCGTCGCCGATCCGGATTCGCCGGCGTTCAAGCTGGCGGAAACGCTGCGCGCCGAATGGGTGGTGCGGATCGACGGCAAGGTGCGTCGCCGCCCCGACGGCACCGACAATGCCGATCTGCCGACCGGCGCGGTCGAACTGTACATCACCGAGATCGAGGTGCTTGGTCCGGCGCTGGAATTGCCACTGCCGGTGTTCGGCGATCTGGACTATCCGGAAGACATCCGGCTGAAATATCGCTTCCTTGATCTGCGCCGCGAGAAGCTGCATCAGAACATCATGACGCGCGGAGCGATCGTCGATTCGATGCGCCGCCGGATGAAGGAACAGGGCTTCTTCGAATTTCAGACGCCGATCCTCTCGGCATCGTCGCCGGAGGGCGCGCGCGACTTTTTGGTACCGTCGCGCATTCATGCCGGCAAATTCTACGCTCTGCCGCAGGCCCCGCAGCAATATAAGCAATTGCTGATGATGTCGGGCTTCGACCGCTACTTCCAGATCGCGCCGTGCTTTCGCGACGAGGACCCGCGCGCCGACCGGCTGCCCGGCGAGTTCTACCAGCTCGACGTCGAGATGAGCTTCGTCGAGCAGGAGGACGTGTTCCAGGCGGTCGAGCCGGTGCTGCGCGGCGTGTTCGAGGAGTTCGCGGGCGAGAAGCGCGTCACGGGCACGTTTCCGCGCATCACCTTCGCGGAAGCCGCTCTCCGCTACGGGACCGACAAGCCGGACCTCCGGAATCCGCTCGTCATCGCGGACGTCACGGAGGAGTTTTCCGACGAGGGCGTGACCTTCAACGCCTTCAAGGCCGTCATCAAGGCCGGCGGCGTCGTGCGTGCCATCCCGGCTCCGGGCGGCGCCTCGCAGCCGCGCTCCTTCTTCGACCGGCTGAACGAGTGGGCGCGTTCCGAGGGCGCGGCCGGGCTCGGCTACGTCGTGTTCGGCGACGAGGACGGGCGGCTCGAGGGCAAGGGCCCGATCGCGAAGTTCATCCCGCCCGACGTGCAGGCCGCGATCGCGGCGCGCGCGGGTGTCGGGGCCGGTGACGCCGTGTTCTTCGCGGCCGGGCCGGAGGCGAAGGCGTCTGCGCTCGCCGGCAAGGCCCGGATCCGGATCGGCGACGCGCTCGAGATCTCCGACCTCGACCAGTTCGCCTTCTGCTGGATCACCGACTTCCCGATGTACGAGTGGTCGGAGGAGGAGAAGCGGATCGACTTCTCGCACAACCCGTTCTCGATGCCGAACTTCGACCACGCCGCGTTCCTGGCGCTGGGCGAGGCCGACCGCGACACGATCCTCGGCATCAAGGCCTACCAGTACGACATCGTCTGCAACGGCATCGAGCTCTCCTCCGGCGCGATCCGGAATCACCGGCCCGAGATCATGCGGAAGGCCTTCGGGCTCGCGGGCTACGGCGAGGACGTGCTGGAGGCGAAGTTCGGCGGCATGCTGCGCGCGCTCACCTACGGCGCCCCCCCGCACGGCGGCATCGCGCCCGGCATCGACCGCATCGTGATGCTGCTCTGCGGCGAGCAGAACCTCCGCGAGGTGGTGCTGTATCCGATGAACCAGCGGGCCGAGGATCTGCTCATGGGCGCGCCGAGCGAAGTGACGCCGAAGCAGCTCCGGGAGCTGCACATTCGGCTGAACTTGCCGGTGAAGGGATGATTCGACCCGGAACCGGTCGCCTTCTAGCCTTGAAACGTCAAGGACACGGGACGATGCGGTCGTCCGGGTAAAACGCTGCCCAATTCCATGCCGCGACCGAGCGAGATCGAGACCGGCCGCTTCACGGCAGCGCCGATCCGCTTCCAGGCCAGCCCGAACCGGAACCTGGGACGAGACCACCGGGATTGACGATAACATAGCTCTCTGGTTATGGGTTATCTAATAGCCAGCGGGTTATACGAGATGGCGCAAGCCGAGCACCACCTGATCTTCAAGGCGCTTGCCGACCCGACGCGACGGGCCATTTTCGAGGGGTTGTGTCGCGACGGGGCGCAGACGGTCGCGGCGCTGACCGCCCGAGCCGGCATCTCGCAGCCCGCCGTCTCCAAGCATATCGGAATCCTGAAGCGAGGGGGGCTGGTGCGCGACCGTCGGGAGGGACGGCAAACGTACTACAGCGCCCAGCGCAACGCGTTGGCACCTCTCGTCGGCTGGACGAGCCAGATGACAAGCTTCTGGGAAGCCCGTTTCGATGCCCTCGAAGACCTGCTGAAAGGGATGGACCAATGAGCGATGTGCCGACCGAGATCCGCTCCGTGATTGTCGAGCGCGAGTTCCCGCATCCGCCGGACAAGCTGTGGCGAGCGATCACGCAGCCGCATCTGATCCAGGAATGGCTGATGAAGAACGACTTCGCGCCAGTCGTGGGCCACCGCTTTCATCTCAGCGGGGAGTGGGGAGGCACCCTGGATTGCGAGGTCCTGGCGGTGGAGCCGAATGAGAGGCTCTCGTACACCTGGACGTTCGCCCACGACGATCACGCCTTCAACCTGCAAAGCGTCGTGACCTTCACGCTCACCGCGACCGGCGCGGGGACCCGCCTCCGCATGGAGCAATCAGGTTTCCGGCCGGACCAGCAGCAGGCGTTCGGCGGTGCACAGGCCGGATGGCCGCACTTCCTCGACAAGCTGGAGCGGATGCTCGGCGCGGCGACCCATCCGTCACTGACGTCGTAACATCAGAGGAGGACGTCGATGAAATATGTGCTGCTGATCTACCAGCCGAGCCCATTCGATCCGAGAGCTTTGACACCCGCGGAGCATAAGGCCATCGCGGACCAGTATCGTGCCATCACCGCCACGCCCAATGTCGTACCTGGCTTTCCGCTCGGCCTGCTGAAAGAGGCCGTGACCGTGCGGCTGGTGAACAATCAGGTCGTTGCAGCGAATGGGCCGTATATGAACGAGATCGGCGCGGTCGGTGGCTACTTCGTCTTCGATGCCGACACCAAGGAAGAGGCGATTGCCCCGGCGGCTCGCGTACCCGCCGCCCGTCTCGGAGGCGCCGTCGAGGTCCGACCCGCAGAGGCGTATTGGTGAGCGCGCAAGGCTACGGATCAATGCCACCCGCAAACTGCTCGACCTCGGGCCGCGTCAGCGCGAGGAGGTCTCGCGCAGCCTCTATCGCCTTCGCGGCATCGGAGGCGACGAACTCCGCGTCGTAGCCAGG
The DNA here is from genome assembly GCA_964244795.1 of uncultured Enterovirga sp. Taxonomy (GTDB): domain Bacteria; phylum Pseudomonadota; class Alphaproteobacteria; order Rhizobiales; family Beijerinckiaceae; genus Enterovirga. The sequence goes on along the minus strand of CAXTKM010000089.1, from coordinate 10,942 downwards.
CGTCGCCCAGTGACGAAAGTCTTTCACCCTCTTCGCCGAGCGAGGTCGGGAGACAGGATGGCCGGCCGAAGGTTCGCGGTCGGCTTCGTCGCCCGGCTCAGCAGTTGCGCGTGCCAGTCGGGGCCGCTGGGTGGCGTCTCCCCGAGGATGTTCATCGTTCGGACGATCGCCGTCTCGAAGGAGGTGCAGCCGATCTCCATCGTGTGCATCAGGATCATCTGGCGCTGGAACGAAGCCCGATCGACTCCTTCTAGGCCGCCTTCGTCGAAGAGCCGGACCGCCTCCGAGAGGAATCGCGTCATCGACTCGATGGCCCGGAAGACGTCGCTCCAGCGATGATCGTTCACGCGAGTACGCGGCCCTCTTTCGTGACCCGTTCGCGCAAGGACCGTCCGCTGAGACCCATCGGCTGCACATCCGGCAGGAGCGCCAAGTCCGCGGCCCGGTCCGTGGCGAACCCGACGGCGTCCCAGGCGACGTCCGACGGGAAATCCGCGAGGATGTCCACGTCCGAATCGTGCCGCATCTCGCCCCGCGCCGCCGAGCCGAACAGGATGAAGCGGCCGCCGTGTTCGCGCGCATAGGCGGCGAGTTCGCGCTCCAGCAGCGCGAGCGCCGCCGTCATGCGGGCGACCTTCGCCTGCTTGATCTCGGTCAGTGTCGGGTAGGACATGAGGCCATGATAATCCGGAACGGATTGTTGGACGAGACCGCCTTCGCAAACACGACGCGACTCCCTCTCCCAGTCGGGAGAGGGCTGGGGTGAGGCCGAGACGTCGGCGGCGGAGCCGGGTAGCCGGCTCCGCCTCTGGCGTCAGTCCATCACCCTGAACCCTCTCCCTCTGAGAACCTTTGTGCGAAGGCCCACCGGCCGGCGGGTTCGACGCTCGATCGTCGGCCCCGGCCGGCTACGCCTTCAGCCGGGTCAGGCGTGGCCGCCAGATCCCGAGCACGACGTTCGCCGTCGCGACCGCGAGCAGCAGCCACAGCGTGCCCCGCTCGGCTCCGAGCGATCCGGCGAGCGTCGCCGGGTCGACCTGGCCCGCGAGCGCCGCGGCGCTCTGCTCCGCCTCCACCTGCATGGCGCCCTGGACGTGGATCAGGCCGCCCTCGAAGATCAGGATGCCGGTGGCGAGCTTCGCCCAGGCCCATCCGGCGTCGTGAAAGCCGCGGTTCAGGCCGATCGCCAACAGACCCGCCACCAGCGTCACGGCGAGCGAGGGCAGGAAGATCCACGTCGCGATCGCGAAGGTCGCGCCGCGCATCAGCGCATATTCGGCCAAGGAGGTCGGCGGCGGCGCGATGCTCAAGAGGACGAGGAGCGACGCCATCGACCCCATGAGCCCGATCGCGCCCATCGTGTGAAGGAATTTCAGGAGGCGTCGCAATGCGTCGATGGACCCGGCGGGTGTGGCGGCACGGGAGGTTTACCGCACCCGATAGGATCGGGGTAGCAGGACGGATCTCCTTCCGGGTGGGAGAGGGGACCCGTCGCACGCGTTCGCGAACCCGACGCGGCTCCCTCTCTCGTCCGGCCTTTGGCCGGCGGGTGGGAGAGGGCTGGGGTGAGGGTGAGCCGTGGTTTCCGCCGGCGTCGGTCTCCCGGGCGCTCCGGCCCGGCTTGAAGCCGCGCGCGCCTTCCCGCAACAAGCGCATTCCCGCCCCGGACCGATCCGTGCCGCATCCCGATCTCGCCCGCCTGGAAGCCGTCGTCGTGGCGCATGATTCCGCCGAAGTGCTGCCGGCCTGCCTCGCGGCGCTGGCCGCGGCCAGTGTCGGGACGATCGTCGTCGACAATGCGAGCCGTGACGGCTCGGCCGAGCTCGCGGAACGCTCCGGGGCGCGCGTGCTCCGGCTGCCCCGGAACGAGGGCTACGGCCGTGCGAACGACGCGGGCATCCGGGCGAGCGCGGCCGAGCTGATCCTCGTCGCGAACCCGGACGTCGTGCTCGATCCTGGCGCCGCGGCGGCGCTTGTCGCGGCCGCCGACCGCTACCCCGATGCTGCGCTCCTCGCGCCCCGGATCGTCGAACCGGATGGCCGCTTCTTCTTCCAGCCGCGCTCGCTGCTCGCGACGCGACTCGCGAACCCGACGGGCGCGCCCTGCCGGCCGGAGGGCGACGCGTGCGCGCCCTTCCTGTCCGGCGCCTGCTTCCTGATCCGCCGCGAGGTGTTCCTCGCGGTCGGCGGGTTCGATCCGGCGATCTTCCTCTTCTACGAGGACGACGACCTCTGCCGGCGGCTTACCGACGCCGGGCACGCGCTCGTGCATGTCCATGACGCCGTCGCCCGGCACGGGCGGGGGCGATCCTCCGGGCCCGCGCCGGGCCGCATCGTCCGGTCGCGCTGGCATCAGGCCTGGTCGCGGGCCTATGTGTCGCGGAAATACGGGCTGCCCCCTCCCGCCCGCCGGATGTTCGCGCTGAACGCCGTGAAGACGCTCGCCGCCCTCCCGACGCTCCGGCGATCGCTCGTCGAGCGCTATGCCGGCTCGGCCGCCGGCGCCTGGGCGTTCCTCCGCGGCCGGACCGCGATGGCACGGGAAGGGCTCGCGGAGTGAGCCTGTTCGGCCTCGCGCCGGCGCCCACCATCGGCGAGGCGCTGGCCCGGCCCGCGAACGGGTTCGCGGTGACCCGGCTCGCGCTCGCGCTCGCGGTGGTCGTGTCCCACGCCTTCTCGGTCACGACCGGCCGGCCGGCGGACGAGCCCTTGATGGCCTGGACGGGCTTCTCGCTCGGCGAGCACGCCGTGAACGCGTTCTTCGCGATCTCGGGCTTCCTCGTCACGATGAGCTACCTCCGCCGCGGCTGGCGCGACTACGCCGTCTCGCGCGCGCTCCGGATCGTGCCCGGCCTCGTGATCGCGGCCCTCGCCGTGTCGCTCCTCCTCGGGGCCGCGCTGACGCGCCTTTCGCTGGGCGCCTACCTCGCGGACCCCGCGCTCTGGCGCTACGTCACCGGGCTCCTGACCACGTTCAAGACGAACGCGGCGCTGCCGGGCGTGTTTCCGGACAACCCGTTCCGCTATCCAATGGGCACGGTCTGGACGCTGAAATACGAGGTGCTCTGCTACCTCGGGGTGCTGATCTCCGGGCTCGCCGGGACGCTGTCCTCGCGCCGCCTCGGGGCGGCGTTCACGGCGGCGCTGTTCGTGGGCCTGATCGGGCTGGACCTCGCCTTGCCGAATGCCGGCAAGGGACCGGAGACGGCGCTCCGGCTGCCGCTGCTCTTCGTCGCCGGCGGCACGCTCTATCTCTGGCGCGACACCGTCCGGCTCGCGTTCTGGCCGCTCCTCGTGCTCGCGGCGGCGACGGCCGCGAGCCACGGCACTCCGGCGTACAAGGCTCTCCTGTTCCTGGCCGAGGCTTACGGGGTGATCTGGCTCGCCTTCTCGCCGGCCCTGTCGCGGCCCCGGTTCGATCTCCGGCACGACCTGTCTTACGGGGTCTACCTCTACGGCTGGCCGATCCAGCAGGCGCTGGTGCAGCTCGTCCCGGCGGCCTCGGCCTGGGCTCTGATGGGCCCGGCGCTCGTGCTGACGCTCGCGGTCGCGGGCCTGTCCTGGTTCGCGGTCGAGCGGCCTGCTCTGGCCCTCAAGGCCCGGACGCTGGGACGGCGGACGATCCGGACGACCCGGCCCGCAGCGTTCTGACCGCCGCGACGAGCTCTCCGATATCGGCGCTCTGCAGCAGCGGCACGAGGCGGGCGATGTCGCCGTCCGGCAGGTCCCACCAGGCGGTCTCGAGGAGAGAGGCGACCGTCGCCTCGTCGAACCGGGCCCGGATCGGGCGGGCCGGATTGCCAGCCACGATCCCGAAGGGCGCGACATCGCGGGTAACGACCGCCCGGGCCGCCACGACCGCGCCGTGGCCCACGGTCACGCCGGACAGGATCAGCGCGCCCGAGCCGACCCAGACGTCGGACCCGATCGCGACCCCGCCGCGCGAGCGGTGATATGCGGCGCCCACCGCGGCCGCTCCGGGCCAGCGCTCCGCGAAGGCCGCGAACGGGAAGGTCGAGGCCCAGTCGGTCCGGTGATTGCCGCCGAGCAGGATCTCGACCTTGTCCGCGAAGGAGCAGAACCGGCCGATGGTGAGCGCCCGGCCGGTCTCGGCGAAGCGGATCTTGGGCCGGCCGTAGGAGTGGTCGCCGATCGCGAAGCCGTGCCGGGCCGCGATCGTCGCGAGATGCAGCCGGGTGAGGTTGTGCGGGTTGCCCCGCGCGCGCAGGCGGTGGAGAAACCTCATCGGGCCGGGCGCCCGTGCCGCGCCGCCGCGCGGGAGCGCCGCGGCCGGTCGTCGATCGCTGGATGAGGCTTGGGCAGCATGACGGACGGCGTATCGGACGACCTGCGGAGCGGGGCCCTCTTCTATCACCGCAACCCGCGGCCCGGGAAACTGGAGATCCAGCCGACGAAGCCGCTCGGCAACCAGCGCGACCTCGCGCTCGCCTACACGCCCGGCGTCGCGATCGCCTGCGAGGCCATCGCGGCCGATCCCGATCAGGCAGCCGAGCTCACGATCCGCCAGAACCTCGTCGCGGTCGTGACGAACGGGACCGCCGTGCTCGGCCTCGGCAACATCGGCCCGCTCGCCTCGAAGCCCGTGATGGAGGGCAAGGCCGTCCTGTTCAAGAAGTTCGCCGGCATCGACGTCTTCGACATCGAGGTCGACGCGAACGAGGTCGACCGGATGGTCGAGGTCGTGGCTGCGCTCGAGCCGACCTTCGGGGGCATCAACCTCGAGGACATCAAGGCTCCCGAATGCTTCGAGATCGAGGAGCGGCTGAAGGCCAGGATGGGCATCCCGGTCTTCCACGACGACCAGCACGGAACCGCGATCATCGTCGGCGCGGCCGTGCTGAACGCGCTCGAGCTCGGCGGGAAGCGGCTCTCGGACGTCAAGGTCGTGACATCGGGCGCCGGGGCCGCCGCCCTCGCGACCCTGAACCTCCTCGTCTCGCTCGGCGTCCGGCGCGAGAACATCTGGGTCACGGACATCGAGGGTGTCGTCTGGGAGGGCCGCAACGTCCTCATGGACAAATGGAAGTCGGCCTACGCGCAGCCGACCGGCAAGCGCACCCTGGCGGAGGTCATCGAGGGGGCCGACGTCGTGATCGGGCTCTCGGCCGCGGGCGTGATCAAGCCCGAGATGCTGGCCGCGATGGCGCCGAATCCGCTGATCCTCGCGCTCGCGAACCCGACGCCCGAGATCATGCCCGACCTCGCCCGCGCGGCTCGGCCGGATGCGCTGATCTGCACCGGGCGGTCCGACTTCCCGAACCAGGTCAACAACGTCCTCTGCTTCCCCTACATCTTTCGCGGCGCGCTCGACGTGTCGGCGTCCACGATCAACGAGGAGATGAAGGCCGCGGCCGTCCGGGCGATCGCGGCGCTCGCCCGCGAGGCGCCGTCGGACGTCGTGGCCCGCGCCTATGGCGGCGAGGCGAGGCCCTTCGGCCCGGATTCCCTGATCCCGAGCCCCTTCGACCCGCGCCTGATCCTGCGGATCGCGCCCGCGGTCGCGAAGGCCGCGATGGACTCGGGCGTCGCGCGTCGGCCGGTGGCCGATCTCGACGCCTACGCCGAGTCGCTCGGCCGTTTCGTGTTCCGGTCCGGCTTCGTCATGAAGCCGCTCTTCACGGCCGCGAAGGCCTCGCCGCGCCGGGTCGCCTATGCGGAGGGCGAGGACGAGCGCGTGCTGCGCGCCGTCCAGGCCGTGGTCGAGGAGCGGCTCGCGCGCCCGATCCTGATCGGCCGGCCGCCGGTCGTCGAGGCGCGTCTGAAGCGCTTCGGCCTGTCGATGGTGCCGGGCCGCGACTTCGACCTGATCAACCCGGAAGACGATCCGCGCTACCGCGACTACGTCTCGACCTTCGTCGAGGTCGCGGGCCGGAAGGGCATCACGCCGGACGCCGCCCGGACCCTCGTCCGGACCAACGCGACCGTGATCGGGGCGCTCGCCCTGCATCGCGGCGACACCGACGCGCTCCTTTGCGGGCTGGAGGGGCGCTTCAGGTCGAACCTGCGGCACATCTCCGACATCGTCGGGCTCGCGCCGGGGATCCATGAGCTCGCGGCGATGAGCCTGCTCGTCACCCAGAAAGGCGCCTACTTCCTGGCCGACACCCACGTCCGGCCGGACCCGAGTGCGGAGGAGATCGCCGACATGACGATCTCCTGCGCGAACCACGTGCGCCGCTTCGGGATCGAGCCGAAGGCGGCGCTGCTGTCGCATTCGGATTTCGGCTCGTCGGATTCGGCGTCCGCGCGGAAGATGCGGACCGCGCTGACGCTCGTTCGCGAGAAGGCCCCGACGCTCGAGGTCGACGGCGAGATGGCGGCCGACACGGCCCTGTCGCAGTTGATCCGCGACCGGGTCCACCCCGGCGCGACGCTCCGAGGCGAGGCGAACCTCCTCGTCATGCCGAACCTCGACGCCGCGAACATCGCCTTCCAGCTCGTGAAGGCCCTGGCCGACGCCCTCCCGGTCGGCCCGATCCTGATCGGGCCCGCGAAGCCGGTCCACATCCTGACGCCGTCGGTCACGGCGCGCGGAATCGTCAACATGACGGCGGTGGCGGTGGTCGAGGCGCAATCGGCGGCGGAGACGCCGGCCTACATGATCTGACGCGCCGGCAGGGCGAGGTCCGCTGGACCATCGGGCCCTTGGCTCTCCACGAAGATGTTGGCATGGCCTTCGGTTGAATGACTTGCAAAGGCTCGCCAAGGAGGCCCCGTTTTGAAGCCCGAGCACATCGAACTTGCCGGCAGCGCTCGCACGCATCTGCCCGGTGAATGTGAGGCAGTGGCCTCGATCTTGTCGCGAGTCGGAGACAAATGGACCGTCCTCAGCGTGATGATGCTCGCGGATGGCCCGAGACGATTCAATGAACTCAAGCGCATGATCGGTGGCGTCTCTCAGCGTATGCTGACGCTTACATTGCGTGGGCTCGAGCGCGACGGACTGGTGACGCGTACGATCTTCCCGACCATCCCGCCCCGCGTCGATTACGAGCTGACGGAACTCGGGCATTCGCTGCGCGTACCGATCGAGGCGCTTGGCCTCTGGGCCTTCTCTCATCTGGAGATCGTCGGGCAGGCGCGCGCGAAGTTCGACCGGCGACTGGCAAATCAGGTCAACTGACAGCGGAGAGGGATGAGAGCGGCGCGGGCTCGTGTCGGAGCCTTGGAAAAAATCTCGGCTCTATGCGACCGGAAACGGGCAACAGCGTCGTACGTCCTCGAGGCGACCGACCCGCGTGCTCCGGTCTCGTCCGGACCTTCCATCGAGCAGGCTGGCTCACGCTGGCACGAGAGTTCGGCTTCCGCTCGAGCTTCCGGAAAGGGCCTCCGACGTTCACTCCGCCGTCGCGGTGATCTCCAGCGCGTTCAGCACGGAGGCCGGGTCAGGCCCGGCCGCGAAATCGGCGACCCCGTAGCCGGAGGGCTGCTTCGCGCGGGCGGAAATCGTGAGCCGGCCGGGCTTCGCGACGAAGCGGGACACGGCCTGCGCGAGCGCCTTGGCGTTCGGGGAATTGCCGAGGACCGCCGGGATGCCGACCGCGGCCGTCATGCCGTATTCGCGTCGCACGTCCTCCGGCTGGCGCTTCTGGCGCCCGGCTTCCCGGGCCACGAACCGCTCGAACAGGCCGCGGTTGTCGAGCGCGATCTCCATCGACTTCGCCGCGGCGCCGAGAAGCGAGACCGACGCGATCGCGCTGTCCGGATTGAAGGCTTCGCGCGGGACGTTGCCGATCACGCCCCGCACGATCGCTCCGCCCATGTCGGTGCCCTCGACCGAGATCTCGCGCACCACCAGTTCCTGGCTGGGCTCGTTCCAGCCGAGGTTCAGGGAGAGGGAGCCGTCGACCTTCTCGTAGCCGAGCGAGGAGAGCTGCTTCAGCCCGCCATCGTCCGGGTTCGCCGGGACCGGGAACGCCACGTTGCGGATGGTCAGGCGGAGGTCGCTCGGGAGCCCCTCGACCGGCTTGCTGGCGACCAGCTCGACCGTGCCGAGCGTGACCCGCGTGGCACGCGCCCCGGCCGATTTCGACATCCCGCCGACAGGCCCGAGGTCGACCTGCAGCCCGTCGAGCTTGAGGCTCCCCGAGGCCGGGCTCATCCGCCGCAGGCCCGCCGGGCTGAGCTCTCCCGTCGGCGAGCGGCCCATATCGCGCAGCCCCTCGATCAGCGGCTTCGCGGTCAGGCCGCCGAGCGCGAGCGACCCGAACCGGACCGCGACGTCCTTCGTCAGGGTCTCGAAGCCCTCGATCGTGAACGTGCCGCCCGCCTCCGCCGCGCTGGAGAAGCCGATCCGACGGATCCGGCCGGAGCCCGCGTCGGGCTCGGCGCTCCCGAAGGCGACGTCGGCCGCCTCGACCGAGCCGAGCTGGAAGCTGTCGAACAGCTCCGCCATCGCGTCCGTGCTGCGCCGGCGCGCCTCGGGCGAGGCCGCCTTCAAGTCCGGCGTGGCCGCCAGCGCATTCATCGTCTCCATCCACCCCGTCGCGGTCGGCTTCGCGGAGAAATCCCGACCAGAGAGCCGGCCGATCCGGGTCGTGAGGCCTTTCTGGTCCGTGAGGCTCAGCCCCTCCATGGCGAAGCTGCCATAAAGGCGCTGGAGTCCGGTCCCGGATGCTGCCGTCGCGGCGAAGAGCGAGAGCGTGCGGCCGAGATCGAAGTCCTGGAGGGTGAACCGCTCGAAGCGGCCCGAGACGGAGCGGGCCTTGCCGGTCGTCTCGATCGTGCCTCCGGTCGAGGTGGTCGAAGCGATGCGACCCCCCTGGACTTTCGTGAACAGGACGTCCCGATAGGTCGTGCGCTGCAATCCTTGCGGGGTCGTCACTTCCGAGACGAGCTCGGGTGCGGAGATCTCGGCCGCGTCGAGTGCGGCCACGCGCTGGGCGATGGGCTCGGGCGAGGCCGTGTCGAGCAGACGGACCAGCTCGGCCCGCGACCGGGGCGTCCCGCGGAACACGATGCGGGGCGCCCGGTAGACGATCTCCCCGAACCGCAGCACGACATCGTCCAGCGATACGTCCGCCGTCGTCTGTGCTCTAGCGGGCGTCGGCGGCAGAAGCAGCGCCGGTGCCCAGGCCGCCGACAGGACGGCCGCCGCGACGCGCGCGACGCGCAGCCGGGTTCGCGTTGCTGGGATCACGTGAGCCTCCTCGGCGGATGGCGCCCGGCGGGCGCGGCTTCGGTCGGATCAGAGCGAGAAGGACGTTCCACACCCGCAGGAGGCGGTCGCCTGGGGGTTCTCGATCCGGAACGACTGCCCGATCAGGTCGTCGACGAAGTCGACGATCGATCCCTTGAGATATTGGAGAGAGGTCTCGTCGATCAGGACCGTCGCGGCTCCGCGCTCCACCAGGAGGTCGTCGTCCTGGCGCTCGCCGTCGACGTCGAACCCGTACTGGAAGCCGGAGCAGCCGCCGCCGTTGACGCTGATCCGCAGCATCGAGCCGGCCGGCTCGGCCGAAAGGATCTCCCCGATCCGGGTCGCGGCCCGGTCGGTGATGATCACGTCCGTCGTGATGGCTGAGAGGTTCATGCCAGGAGCTTGCCCGTTTGCCTATCTGGAAGGTAAGCCGCGCCCTGTTGCGCCGCAACCCTGGGCGCGCTCTGACCACGATCGGGCGAGCCGCGACGATGGCGAGACTGTCCGGAGAGCGCTGGCGAGCGGCCTACGCGTCCGACCCGTGGGCGAGCCGCGGCCGGCTCCATCCCGAGGCGGCCTCGCCGACCCGGACCGAGTTCCAGCGCGACCGCGACCGCATCCTCCACTCCGCGGCGTTCCGGCGCCTCACGCACAAGACCCAGGTCTTCGTGTATCACGAGGGCGACCATTTCCGGACGCGGCTCACGCACACGCTGGAGGTGAGCCAGATCGCGCGCGCGCTCGCACGATCGCTCGGCCTCGACGAGGACCTGGCGGAGGCGCTCGCGCTCTCGCACGACCTCGGGCACACGCCGTTCGGCCATACCGGCGAGGACGCGCTCGACGATTGCCTCGCGGCGTTCGGCGGGTTCGACCACAACGCGCAGGCGCTCCGGATCGTGACCCGGCTCGAGCGGCGCTACGCGGATCATGACGGCCTGAACCTGACCTGGGAAACGCTGGAGGGGCTCGTCAAGCACAACGGGCCGCTCCTCGACGCGGCCGGCCAGCCGACCCCCCGCTACCGGACGGCCGGCATCCCGCTCGCGATCCTCGACCACGACCGCGTCCAGCCGCTCGGTCTCGCCCTCTACGCGGGGGCCGAGGCGCAGGCGGCCGCGATCGCGGACGACGTCGCCTACGACGCGCACGACCTCGACGACGGCCTGAGGGCCGGCATCCTGCGGGTCGACGAGCTGCGCGCCGTGCCGTTCCTGGCCGAGCTCCTCGGCGAGGTCGATGCGCGCCATCCGGGCCTCGATCCCTCGCGCCGGGTCCACGAGCTGACGCGCCGGGTCATCACGCGCCTGGTCGAGGACGTCGTGCACGAGGGAACGCGGCGCCTCGCCCGGCTTGCGCCCGCCTCGGTCGAGGCCGTCCGGGCGGCCGATCGCCCCATGGTCGCGTTCTCGGACGGGATGGCGGAGGCCGATCGCTCGATCAAGGCCTACCTGCTGCCGAACCTCTACCGCCACGGGCGTCTCATGACGGTCCGACGCGAGGCCGAGGCGATCGTGCGCGACCTCTTCGGTCGCTACACCCGGGAGCCGGACGCGATGCCGGCCGAGTGGCTGGACGGGCTCGATCGAGGCGACGAGGGTCGGGTCGCCCGGCGGGCGGCGGATTACATCGCCGGCATGACGGATCGCTTCGCGCTCCTCGAGCACCAGCGCCTCTTCGCCACGACCCCGGACCTCCGGCTTGCGTGACAGAGCCCCGGGTGCTTGCTAACGCTCAAGGCGCCGCCCACCCCCCGGCAGAGACCCGCCGCGAAGGCCGATT